>CASDZI010000011.1:14289-51953 GCA_949285605.1 uncultured Christensenella sp. | reverse complement strand
AGTAATTGCAAAGCGATGAATAATGCATAGATAGCACAAGCTTCTGCAAGACCTGCACCGATAATGAAGTAAATCAAAGCTTTACCTGCAATTTCAGGCTGTCTTGATACAGCGTCTAAAAGACCTTTTGTTGCAATACCCAAACCGATTCCGGCACCGATTGCACCAAAACCGATTGCAATACCTGCACCCAATTTAGCCATTGATGCAACTTCTACTGCTACTTGTTCTACTGCCATAATTTTCTCCTTTTTTATTACTAATTCAATTTGTTAAATTCAAACTTGTTTGCCGGCTAAACCGAAATATCAGAAAAACCCTGCAATTAATGTTCCTCTTCCTGCGCTGCCATTGCAATGTATGCAGTGGACAACAGCATAAACACAAGTGCCTGTACAAAAGCAACAAACACCTCAAAAAGCATAAAGGGTAACGGCAAAATATATGCGCACAACCCTACAAAAGTTACAATCAGCAATTCGCCGGCAAGAATGTTGGCAAAAAGTCGTAATGCCAGTGAGAAAGGTCTTACAACCATCTCTAAAAGTTCAATCAACGCCATTATTATGCCGACAGCGCTGAATTCATGTAAAAAGTATTTCAATCCTTTGGCTCGTACACCCTGATAAACGTAATAAATCAAAACCATTATTGCCATAGCGGCAGTCATATTGATACTCTGCGTGGTACTGACGGGACTGACCGTGTCGGAATCCGCCTCGGCTCAGACGGATAGTTTCAATCAGGAGGATACCGTGTCTATCGGACATATTACCGATACTCACTATTATCCTTTCCGTTTGTGTTATACAGAGGGGGAGGCTATCGACACCGAGGACGAATATTATTTCTACAACTACATAATGAGCAAAAGTACCAAAATGTGGTTGGAAGCGGAAGCTATTTTCGATAAAGCTTTGGAAAACTTCCTCGTAAACACTCCCGATTATATCGTACTCAGCGGTGACGTGGGGCAGGACGGAGAACTTCTCAGCCATATCGACGTTGCCAACAAACTCCGTGCGTTGCAGAATGCGGTAAGAACAAGAACCCGCAACGACAAGTTCCAGATTTTCGTGGTGCTTGGTAACCACGACCTTTATAACGAGGATACCTTCCGTTTCGACAACGCTACCGGAACCAGAGAAACGCATTTATATACCACCCGTATCGAAGCGGTTCAGATTTACGCGGGACTCGGTTATCCCAATATGACGGAAGAAGAAGCAACTCTTTTCTATGAAGGACTTTCCGCAGACCTGCCCGCAGGATATACTTTCGTGAGAAGCGATTTAAGTTCCGATTTTAACTACACCTGGGAGTTCCTTACCAAAAACGGAACTCAGAACAGAGTTTATCATCCCGATCAAGACAATGCCGACGAAATTACTTTGGCAAAAATGTTGAATCAAGGCATAGTCAAGACCATCGACAATACGGCTTTCTTCCGCTCTACGGATATGTGCTATACCTACGAAACCAAAGGCGACGGTACCGACCTCGATATCGGACAGATGACGTTCATTGCACAGAGAGTTGACGGTCAGTTCTCCTTCGTGGGAATGGACGTGGTACTCTCCAACGCCGACGAAGGACACGTTCTCGGCGGTCAGCTTCAGAACGAAACTCAGGAATGGATGACGAAGAACGCCTCCTTTGCCCGTCCTTACGGAGTGGAAACTCTCGTTACGGGATCTGCTCACCATTCCATACTTCCGCACTGGGAAATGGAAGAAGAAATTACCACCGGATTTATAGTCTATAACTGGGTGGAAGTCAGCGATTTTCTTGCCGATTACGGAATGAGGTACGTTTACACCGGTCATATGCACGCCAACGATACGGTAAGCAAAATTTCTTTCAACGGCAATCAGATTATCGATATGGAATCCTCCGCCAACGTAAGCGTGGGCAGCCATATTAAAATTACCGAAATAAAAACCGGTAACGTGGACGGCGTTTATGCCGAGAAGGCTTTTCTCAGCGCATACGCAAACGAAACTCTCCACAGCGAAAAACTTTTCGATAAAGTTTTCGCAGGCGACAAATACGGTTACGTCGCCCGCAACAAGGTAGGGGAATTCCTTAACTACAACACCAAGACCATAACCGATTATTCCTCTTACGCACGCAGAAGGATTTACGATAACGTACTGGAAAACTATATTGCGGAATTCCTCCGTCCCACCATCACCAACAAACTCGGAGACCTGGTGGCGGGATTGTCTTTCAGTCTCGGCAGCCTGAACGTAAACCTCGGAAATTTCTCTGCGGACATAGTCACGCTCGCAAATAACCTTATTTCCGAAGTGAACGGTAAGATCCTCGCCGATTATACCTATAAGGGAACCACCGAAAGGTATAAGGCCGCCGATATGAAGATATTCGGATTTTTGGAAGAAATGGTCTATAAAGTCGCTCACGCTCAGGTGGGAGAAGACGCTACGATGTTGTCGGTATTTATGGATTGCTATGTAAGGCACTGTACCGGCTTGGACTGGGCTTCGGTTTCCGATATGCCCGCAACGCATCAAGCTCTTCTCAAACAGCTCACAAGCGGAGAGTTCGTGGATTTCCTGTTCGACACCTTACTCGACAGGGAAACGGGACTTATGAGAATTATCGTCGGACTGAGCGAAACCACTCTCGATCTCAGTAAAGGTATTTCCTCCGACTTCAAGTCCACGTTAAATCTTCTTATGGGAGTGCTCGGAGTCAAGAATTTCAGCCTGGCGGAATTCAACCTCGGCGAAATAGTTAAATCCGCCGTTCAGATCGATATGGTGAACGACCTCATTTCCGGACTGGGCGTGGAGATCGACCTCGTCAACAATACCATACCCGAAGTTATCGACGAAATAGTGTTCAAATACCTCACCGACAACTTCAAACAGAGTTTAGGAGAATACGCCGCTCAGATAATGGCTTCTTTCGGCAGTGACGGCGGACATATCGACGTACTGGACGATAACGACGGAAAGGGTACGCTTATTACCGTTTACGACGGGGAAGAGTACACCTTCATCGACAAGAAACGTACCGAAATAGTTACCGTAGACAACGGCAAGAAACCGAGTATGCTCACCAATAATTTCGGCTCCGACCCGTCCACTACCCGTAACTTTACCTACTTCACCGACCGCAGAGTTACCGACGGCGCCATTCAGTACACCACCGACGTGAAGGGCAAGACGGGAGCCACGACGGTAAACGCCACCACGCAGATCTACGGCACCACCAAGCCTCTCATCGACCTCGGTATCTGGTGTCAGACCGGTTACACCGAATACAGCCGTCATACCGTGGAACTCGAAAAACTCGAACCCGGCACCACTTACGCTTACAGAGTGGGCAGCCCCTCCAAAGGCTACTGGAGCGACTGGTACACCTTTACCACCGGAACCGCCGACGGAACTTTCGAAGTTCTGATAGCCTCCGACCTTCAGTCCAGCACCCGGTCCGCTTATCAGAGAATAGACAAGATATATAGCGATATTCTGAACAGGCAGTTCTCCGACGGACTCGACTTCATCATCAATCCCGGCGACGTGGTGGACAATGCCCGCAATCTTTCACAGTTTACGTGGTTTATCAACTCTTCCGACGACGTTTATGCGTCCTATCCCATGGTAGTGGCGGCAGGAAACCACGACGCAAAATATTTTGAATTTGCCGACACCGCCAACGTGGATTATTACGGAGGGGCGAGTGCGAACGCTTACACCGGCGAATATAACTATTTATGGTCGCACTTCAATTACGAACTGACCTCTGCACAAACGCAAAAAAGCGGTTTCTATTATTCTTTCGACTATTCCGACGTGCATTTTGTGGTACTGAACACCAACGATATCGAAGTGACGGAAAATGCCGACGGAAACGATACTTACGGATTAGGCAAGACTCAGTACGACTGGCTGGTCAAGGATCTTACCGACACTTCGAAAAAGTACAAGGTAGTGATTATGCACAAGAGCCTTTACAGCGAAGGGTCTCATTCCTACGATAAAGACGTAGTAGGTATGAGAGCTCAGCTTACTCCGCTTTTTGCCGAGAAAGGCGTTAATCTCGTGCTTGCCGGACACGACCACGTTTATAACGAAACCTTCTATCTCGACGGAAACGGAAATAAAATTTCCACCAACGCCAACGGGAAAAACGAGATCGGAACGAAAGGCACGCTCTACGTTACGATGGGAACTTTGGGTGAAAAATTCTACAATTACGTCGATAATCCCGACGTCCCGACCAACACGGGAGAATCGTTGCATACCGACGACGGAAAACTTGCCGATCCCACTTTCGGTAAACTCGTTTTCGACGGCGAAAAACTCTATTATTACGGGTATCAGTACGTCAGAGAATATTCTTCCGACGGTTCTTTCAGCGGCGGCAGCACCGTGGATATAGACAAGAAAATGGACATCAACCTCATCATTGCGTTGAGTCTGGTCGGAGTGGTGGCAGTGGCTACCGTAATAGCGGTAATCACCGCAGCGGTAAAGAACAGAAAAAGATAATTTCTTTCTTTTCACAAATTAAAAAGGGTTGTTCTATTTCAGAACAGCCCTTTTATGTTCTTTATGAAAATTTTGCTGCGGGCAGAATACGCTTGTCGATACGTATTGAAACAAACGTATATATATGATATAATAATTTAATTAAGTAAAGAAGTAAAAGGTATATCGATTATCCGGAAAAACCGATAGGAGGAGCTATGCGGAGAAATAAAAAAATTATGTTTCTGACGGCTTTGTTGACTGCGGCAATATGTTTATCCTGTTTTATACTCGTCGGGTGCGCTGAAGATAAACCGGCAGAGCAACTTAATTTCGCTTCGGCTTTGAAATCCACTTCGGAAAAGGAAGTTTTAGGAATCAACACCTCTTTGAAGACCACTTTTGCTTTTTACGACAATACCGGCGCTCCGATGAGGATAAGCAATACCTTTTCCCTTTATCGGGCTACCGACGGGGAACGAGTGTTTCTGGAAGGGAAAATTTCCACGGACGAATTCAAATTGTCGGCGTCTCTGAATCTGGCGATCATGACCTTCGTGGCGGCGTTCGGATATTCGGACGTAGCCGAATTCTTGAACGGAAAAAAAACCCTCGTTTTGCAGGCAGGCATTACCGAGGATGCCATAAACGCTCGTGCGGACGTGATAGGAGAAGGGGAGCAAGCCGATTTCGTTTATTCCTTCAACGACACCGACGAACAGGGCAACAAAATAAAGGTCCCTGCAAACGTGTTTTTCGGGGCGGCGACCGACGACGTCGATAAATTCGTGGAAGATCTCGATTTCGATCAGCTGAGTTCCCTCGATTATTTCAAGGAAGCCGTCAAACCTCTTTTAATTCCCGAGGACGCTTCCGCCTTGGTAAACCAACTTTCCGACGCCTATTCCGAAAGCGAACAAGGGTACAGATACCTTTTCAATTACGAATCGGGTAAGCTCGTCCGGGGCATAACGGATTTTGCGGGGGAATTCATCGAGGAAAATCTGGAAAAGGGCAGGCTCGAAGAAGATTCTCTTCCGGTAAAGATCTACAACGATTATCTGGAAACGGTAAAGAGCTTTTTCACCGTAAGCGACGTCAAGGTGAGCGCCTCGGCGAACAAAAACGGCTTGCTTAACGGCACTGAAACCTCTTTTTCCGTGGACGTTTCGATAGAAGATTCCGTCATTAAAGACGCCGCGGTCAAGCTCGGGATAGTCACCGAAGAGGAGGCGGACACGATGCTGGAAGCGTTACACGCATTCGTAAGAGCCCCGGGCGGAGCCGACGGGCTTACCGAAATGAAATTTATTTTCGAACTGAAAGAAAGCTATGTCTATGACGTCGCTTTGGACGGGGCGGATCCGATTTTTGCTTCCGTCGACGAAGATACAGCCGGCAGGACGGTATTGAAGTACGAACAGGTACCCGAAGGCGACAGGTACGAATGGAACCTTTACGGGGGAGATTTCGGGAAAGCCCGTTGATCGGTGCGGCAGAGAAGGAATTTTTGATTGCGGAGGAAAAATGCTTTCAAACGTCAGCGTGAAGAAACCGCTTATCGTGGTGGTAATGTTGATAATCGTCATAGCCCTCGGGGTGGTTTCGTATATGCACACCAACGTGGACCTTTTACCGGAAATGGAGTTGCCGTATATGGTAATAGTTACCGTTTATGCCGGACAGTCTCCCGACACGGTGGAAAAGGAAGTCACCGATCCGATAGAGGACGCCATAGCCAAGGTTTCGGGCGTGGATAAAATTTATTCCACCAGTGCCGAGCATTATTCCATGATAACTCTGCAACTGGATTATTCCGCGTCGGTGGACAAAGTAAAACAGGATATTCAGAGCCAGCTGGAACTTACCTCTCTTCCTTCCGACGAACTTTTCAACGCTCCCATAATTATTGAAGTGGATCCTTCGCTTTTGAGCACGATGACGGTGAGTATTTCCGCCGAGGGACAGACCAAGGAGGAATCCACGGTTTATCTGGAAAAGGTGACCGAAGCCATAGCGTCGGTTAGCGGAGTCGCCAGAGTCAACGCCAACGGACTGGTGTCCGATATGGTGTATATGAACGTGAATTCCCGTAAAATCACGCAGTCTTTCATCGACAAACTGCTTGCCGAATACGATTTGACGCTTACTTTGAGCGCAGAACGGAAGGAAAACGTAAGACAGGAACTTATAAGCATAATCACCGAAGCGGAGAACGACCCGTCGCTTTCCACCGAGGGAAAAATCGATCCTGCAAAGGTACTTGACCGACTTCTCGAAAGGTTGTCTGAACAGATAGAAAACGGCGAGGGGAGCGGAGCGGAGAACGCCATACTCGACCTCGTGATAACCGAGCTGTCGAGAAAGGACAGCAACTTCAGGGCGGAAGCCGTGGAAAGCATAGGACTGCTCCTCGACAACCGTTTTATTCTCGAAGACGGGGAGGAAAACCGTAAAATCTTCGACGGGATTCTCGACGGCGTTTATTCCGGCACCGTGGTGAATTTCTTTTCGGTGTATTTAGGAGACTCCCTTTCGGCAATCAACGCCGACGTGCTTACGCAGGTGATATACGCTCAGGATCTGGACGTGCCTGCCGGGAGCGTTACCAAAGGGGCCGCCAGCATCATAGTCCAGCTCGGAGACAATATAGCCGACAGGGAAGATTTTATGAAAACTCCCGCTGTCAGCGTAAACGTGGGGGAACTTGCCGAACAGTACGTCAACAGGATAAAAGCCGTTCTTGCGGTTTTGGCAATAGCGTCCGAGGACGGCGTTTATAAGGTCAGCGATACCGAGCTGCAAAATATTTCGGAAATGCTCAGTTGGGCCAACGAAGAGGTGGACGACTATGCTCAATGGGTCATAGACGAAACCGTTTCGCAATACGGATACCTGCCCAACTATATGTCGGAAAGCGGAAAGACCGCCTGGAAAAATATCATCGAAAGCGACCCCGAGTATCTGGCTTACGCCGAAGCGTGGGCAACCGACAGACCGCTGGAATGGCGTACTATCTTACTGGGACTGGTCAGGGATAACAATCTCTATCCCGCAGACGAAACGGTCATTGCCGACGTAGCGGTGTGGGACGAAAGTTATTCGAGCTACTATTACGACAGAGCTTCGGAAGCAAGGGACGGTTTTGCCGACGGCAGTCCCGATAAGAACGATTATACCGACGCAAGCGGCGTTTTTGACGAAACCGCCTATAACGAGGCATTGAAAAATTATGCGATAAACTACGTTATAGAGGAAGCCTCCGACTACTCGGGATTCGGGTTTCCGCAGAGTTATCCTTTGAGCGAAGCGACGTTGAAAGCGTGGAGAACTCTTTTAGGGAGCGATCCGGATTTCGCCTCGGCTCTTACCGCTATAGCCGCCGACGAAAATCTGCATTCCGGAAAGGTTCTGCTCGATGCGGTGTCGGTCAACGAGATTTTTCCGACTGCGGAAACGGAATGGACTGCGGCGTACACCGCCTACTACAAAAAATGTTTTGAAAATTCCTTAAATCTTCTCAACGCCAACCGCCCTGCGGATACGGCCGCTTATGCCGATTGGCTCGTGGACGAATTGAGGAACGGAGTTTACGGCACCGAAGGTTACCTGCCCGAAAATTTCGCTTCGGCTTGGAAGGATTACGTTGCGGCGGACGAGGGGTTCGTTACTCTGACGCAATCGGTGACGGAGAAAGACAACTGGCAGAAGAAAATACTTTCCTATCTGATGACCCGTTACGACGAGCAGAAAGCCGCCCCCGACGCCATAAGCTTGTTCCCCGAAGGGGAGACTGTTACCCCCGTAAGGCTGTGGGGAAATTATAAGAACTATTTCAGCGAAACGGTGAACGCCAGATACGAGCTTTATTCCGATTACGAAAGCAGAATGAATTCTTTGCGGCAGGAGATAGGCGAGGAAGCGTTCGACCTCTATATGGAATTTTTCAGGGGCAGAACGCCCGAGCAGAATTATAATCTTTTAGTCAACCTCATCCGCACCTTGGAGGAATACGGCGGAGATGGAGCGGTGACGATCACGGAAGATCCCGATACCGGGATAAAAACCTACGCAATCGATTTCAGGGTGCTGGAAAAGACTTTGGAGGAAAATACCGAGGAAGTTTATGTAAGTATGGAGCTGGAGTCCATAGCCGACGTTATTTTCCTCAACGACGCCACCAAGCAGATAGCCACGCTGTTGCAGAATAACGGAAACGGATTTACCGAGGGGGCGTCCGTGGTGTTGACCATAGAAAAGGACCCCGATTCGCCCTCCACCGACGTAGTGGACAAAGTAATGGCGAAATTAAACGAGGAAAAGCAAAATAATTCCGCTTTCAGCTACAGCGTTATAGCAAGCGACGGCGATACCATCGATTTTATGATGGATTCGGTTTTGGAAAACCTTCTTTACGGCGCATTGCTTGCAGCCGTGGTGTTGTTTGTGTTCCTGCTCCGCATTAAGCCTACGTTGACCGTTTCCATGTCCATAGTATTTTCGGTGGTGGTGACCTTCGTATTGATGTATTTTGCGGGGATCACGCTGAATCTTATCTCTATGTGCGGACTGGTGCTGGGCGTGGGAATGCTGGTGGACAATTCCATAATAGTGCTGGAAAACATCCAGAGACTGCGGTTGCAGGGCAAGAGTAATTTCGCTGCGTCCTTGCAGGGAGCCAAACAGATGGGCGGCGCCATAGTCGCTTCCACGCTCACCACGGTGGTGGTTTTCCTGCCCATGGTCTTTATCGAGGGACTGGTAAAACAAATCTTTACCGATATGGCTTTGACGGTATGCTTCTCCTTGCTGGCGTCTCTCCTCGTCGCTCTGACGCTTATCCCGAGCGCCACCACTTATTTCGTCACGAAACCGCCCGCCAAGGAAAACAGAATTTTCAAAGCCGTAAAAAGAGGTTATGCCAAAGCCTTGAATTTCTCTTTGAACAATAAATGGATAGCGATTATTCTTACCGTGGTATTGCTTGCTGGAAGCGCTTTTGCGGTATTCAGCACCAAACAGACGGAAATTTTTCCCTCCACTTATCTCGGCCTCATCAGCGTAAATTTCGAAATAAGCGAAGAGGCTATAGACGAAAGGAACGCAGGGCTGTCGGTCATGGACGACAATTATTTTACCTATGACGACGCTCTCGCCGAAATCAAAGGACAGGCGACGGAAATTTTCAAAAAATATCCCGATATAGCTTCGGCGGCGGTTTATCTTTCCGCCGGAATGAACATAGGCGGAATGAACATAGGCGGCGGAGCTCTGACTGCGTCGGTAAACCTGGTGGAGTCCGACAAGCGTACGGTGGATCCGCAGGAACTCTGCAACGACCTGGAAAGCGAATTGAATATTAAAGGAGGCGACCTCTATTCCGCTACCGTGGAAATGAGTTCGATAATATCCTACGCCACAATGGACACCGGGTATTATCTTTCCGTCAATCTATTCGGGAACGATTATTCGGAAATGAATTTGCGTTCACAGGAGCTGGCAGGGCTGCTCGAGGAGCTCGAAGGCGTCGCTTACGTCAATTCCGACGTGGAGACCGCCGACGAAGTCTACAAACTTTCTGTGGATAAAGCCGCCGCCTCCAAATACGGACTTACAGTAGGACAAATCTATCTTCAGTTATCTCAAAAGCTAAGTTCGGTATCCTCAAGTCATACTTTAAGGATTTACGATGAGAATAATGTTTCGGAAAAAACCAACGTCGACGTCTACATTTATTCCGAGGATTATGTAAACGAGAGCTGGTATAAAGCGATTTCCCCCGAAGGGAAAGAAGTAAAATTGTATTTCGTCAACAATATTTCCGACGTCGACGGGCAAGGGGATTATTACATATATAACACCACCGGCTCGAACGTCTTCGTTAAAGACGCCGACGGCAAGGTGTCCGCCGTTGCCGACGGAGGAAAAATTTATTTACGGAAGAAAGGCAACTCTTACGTTTACGACTATGCGGCGGTAACGCCGGAGACGGACGGAACGCACACCGTAACTTATGCCGAGAAGGTATATTCCGTAAACGATACCGCCAAATACTATTCGGTCAAGAAAGAGGAAGTAGACCTCATCAATCTCGACATACAGAGCGAGGACTTGCTCGGGACGGGGGCGGCAACGGTCAACATACCGTTATACAAACTTCTCACCGACGACAGTTTCGTCAAGGACGGAAACGGGAACGTAATATACCGTACCACCGAGACAGGGGAGAAGATACCCGCCGCCATAGCCTCCGCTCCCGGATACACTTCGGTCAAACACGCCGACGGACGCAAGCAGATAGCTTTGTCGGTAGGATACGACCCCGATGCGATTTCCGCCAAGGAACTGCAGAGTGCGGTACAGAGCGTTTTGGACGAATTCTTTGCGGATAACGATTCCGTCACGGCGGAGATAGCTCAGGGCAACGAGATGATGGAAGAAGTTTTCAACAACCTTTACCTCATACTCGGTTTCGGAATAGCCTTGATCTACCTGATAATGGTGGCGCAGTTCCAGAGCTGGAAAAAACCGTTCATAGTCATGTTTGCCATACCTCTTGCCTTCACGGGAAGTTTCCTTGCCATACTGATAACGGGTATCGAACTTTCGGCGGTGGCGTTGATGGGTATCATAGTCCTTATGGGCGTCGCCGTCAACAACGGTATAGTGTTCGTGGAGTACACGGGGCAGCTTATCGACAGCGGAGCCGACAAGCGTACCGCCCTGATAAGGACGGGGATAGACCGTCTCCGTCCCATACTGATGACCACTCTTACCACCGTCTGCGCAATGTTTATTATGGCGTTCGACAATTCCGACTACGGGAAAGTCCTCGCCCCTCTCGCCATAACCATGCTCGGAGGACTTATTTACGCAACCTTGATAACGCTTTTCCTCGTGCCTATTATGTTCGACTTGTTCAACAGAAAGGTTAAAGTTTCCAATGCCGTGAAGATGATGAGGGAAGCCAACGTCACGAACGTGGACGCTTCCGACGTGTTCGAACTGACCGACGAAAAAGACGTGGCGTTCATAGAAAAGGTCGTGGGAGAAGACAGGACGGGTATACTTACGATTGCCGCACGTAAAATCTCCGCTTTATGTAAAGAAAATAAAGAAAAACGCAAAGAAAAACAAGATAAAAAACCTAAAAACTACAGAAAGACGAAAAAAACGATCACCCCGAAAGAAGAGCCGACCGTCCGTGAAGACGGTTCTGAAATCGGAAAAGACGTTTCCGTAGAAGCGACCGAGGAAAGAACGGTCAACGTATCGGAAGAAGTCGAAATAAAAGAGTCCGCTTCTTTCGGCGAAGATACGGAAAAACAAAAGGATACGGACGTTTAACAAATCCGTCAAGAAGTGTTATAATTCTTTTATGAAGAAAATTATTGTTGCGGTTTTGCTTCTTGCGATATTGCTTACGCTTTTCGCCGGTTGCAATTCCAAGGAAAAGACCAACGACTATTTCAATAATTTCGAATTCCGACAGGCCTTCGATACCGTCGAAATGACTTTAAGTTTGCCCGAAAACGTGTCGGTATTCAGTTACGACGTCGAAAACGACCTGTTCGTGATCTATATGCGGGTATTGAACTCCTACGACGACAGCGAGTACATCAATCTTTTCGGGCTGGCAACCGCCGACGAAATTCTGCTTACTCCCACCTATACGACCATTCTGCAGATAAAAGGCGATTACGCCATCGTGGCAAAACCCGCCCGAGGAGTGGACTCTTCCGGCAATTCCGTTTTGAAACCCACCGTGGGAGTAGTAAAATTCCGAGGGGAAGGCAAGGGCGAAAAAACCGATTTCCGCACGCCTTACTCCTCGAGTTATGCTCAGTTTGCTTTCGTGGGGGATTATATCGTCACGGTAGGCACGAAGGAATACGCCCTTTCCGACTTCAATTTTTCCACGTTTTACGATTATTCGAGAGGAAGTTTACTGGAAGTTTTCCGCATTCGTTGCGGAAGCGACTACGAATTTATGTGTAACGACGGTTACCTCGTGGCGATAGGGCAGGATCACGCTTTCTTTTACGAAACTTCCGCAGTCTTAACCGACGGTTACCTGAATTTCGACGAAAGAGGGTTGTATATGGCGTATCCCGAGGATACGGGAGGAGATTATACCGACGCCATAACGGTCAATATCTATTATCTCGGAAACGGTTGGTTTACCCGTACGGCGAGGTTGGAAAGCACCGAGGAATTCGAAGGCTATACGATGAAATACGAAAAGACCGACGCAAACACCGGACAGACCCAACTCGTTTACGCCAACGTCAGAAGCGACCTTTACGACGCAAAAACCCGTTCTTCCACCCAGAAAGAGTGGCTCGTGGTGGATGCCGTCGCCAACAAATATTCCGCCGATTACTACACCGAAATGGCGTCTTACCTCAATAATCTCGCCGTCTTCGACGAAACTACGGGAAGATACGAGTATTCGCTTCCGTATGCGAATATCGCGTCATTGGTAAAGGACGGCTACAGTATAGTTTATTATTACTATCTTCCCTATGCCGACAGCGGCAATTACCAGAGCGAAATAACCTTCTGCCTTATGAACGACAAGGCGGAAATTATTACTTTGAACGAGATGCTGATGCCGCCGGTATTCGTGGGCGGTTACGGGGTGGAAACCAGCGATCCGATGTACGAAAAATATTACGGCGACGTGTTCTGCTACGACTATTCCCTGGAAAAACATACCCTGACGTCTTACGAGGGCGGTACCAAAACCTATGCCACCTATCTCTATCACGATTATTGCGTCGTCGCAAGCGAAATAAATTATACCTCCAACAGCGTCCTTTACGGAATGGTGGACACTTCGGGGAAACAGATACTGCCGTTTATATACGAGGAACTTTCTCCCTTTTACGGCGGCTATGCCATAGGCAGGAGAAAGACGGACGGCGTTTACAAGACTTTCATTATCGATAAAAGCGGCAAGGAAACGGTCGTCACCGATGCGGTAAACGTCCGACAAGGCGTTTACGTTTACACGCAAAGCGAAAAACTCGGTCTGAAAAATTACGGGGGAAAGATAATAATGAACGCCGAATACGACAGTCTGGAAGTTTTCGAAGTGTTTATGCAAAACGGAGTGTATCAGACCGATTACGTTATTGCGTCCAAAGACGGAATAACTTCGATATACAAATTGAACTGAGGAAAAAAACAATGGTTTGGGATACTAAAGTCGGCGGAAAGGAATATTTAACCGAAGCTGCCGAGCTTATCAGGGCAGGGGAAGTCGTAGCTTTCCCCACCGAGACCGTATACGGACTGGGCGCCAACGCTCTGGACGAAAAAGCGGTGGAAAAGATTTATATAGCCAAGAACCGCCCTAAAGACAATCCTTTTATCGTACACGTTACCGATCTCGACAACGCCGAAAAAGCGGCGTTCGTGACCGACGAAGCGGCAAAGCTTTTCGCTAAATTTTCGCCCGGACCGCTTACGGTGGTATTGAAGAAAAAGGAGTGCGTGCCGTATATCGTCACGGCGGGGCTGGATACGGTAGGGATAAGGATACCGTCGCATCCGCTGTGTCGGGAATTCCTCTCCCTGTGCGACCGGCCCGTGGCGGCGCCCAGTGCCAACGTGTCCAAGCGGGTAAGTCCCACCGAAGCGGAATATGTTTACGAGGACATGAAAGGCAGGATACCGCTCATTTTGGACGGCGGCAGGTGCGACGTGGGGATAGAGAGTACCGTTATTTCCTTAGCGGGGGAGATACCGACGATTTTAAGACCGGGCATAATCACCGCAGAGGAGCTTGCCTCGGTTTTGGGCAAGGTAAAGACCCATACCGGGGAAGTCAAGGTTGCGCAGGCTCCGGGCATGAAATACCGTCATTACGCTCCGTCGGTACCGTGTATGCTTTACCGGGATCCTCTCGTAGCAATAAATTATTACGACGAAGAAGCGAAAAAGGGAAAAAACCCCGTGATTTTTGTCCGCAGCGGCAACAAAACGCTGTTCGGGGACAGGAATACCGTGGATATGGGTTGTGACGGGAAAGAGATCGCCCATAATATTTTCCATCTTCTGCGTTACTACGAAAAGAAAAACGACGCAATCTTAATCGAAGCTCTTTCGGAAACAGGAGAAGAAGGAGCCGTCATGAACCGTATAGAAAAAAGTTGCGACGGGAAATATCTGTCGTGACGCAGAGGTATATGGCGATTTCGGAGTTGATATTGCGACGAAGGAGCGCCCTTGAAAAGTTTTGCTTGAAAAAGGGCGGTATATATGATAACATAGGTATAATACGGAGGTTGAAATGGTTATTGCGGTAGCGTGCGACCACGGCGGATTTGCCGTCAAGGACGCCTGTATCAAGGCGTTGAAAGAGAGAGGAGACGAAGTCCTGGACCTCGGCACCTACAACGGAACGGAATCGGTGGATTATCCCGACTACGGACTGAAAGCCGCTTTGGCGGTAAAAAACGGACAAGCCGACAAGGGCATAGTGCTTTGCGGCACCGGCATAGGTATTTCCATCGCCGCCAACAAAGTCAAAGGTATCCGTTGCGCTCACGTCACGGACGTTTTTTGCGCACAGATGGCTGCCGAACACAATAACGCCAATATGATAGCCATGGGCGGCAGGATCTCCGCTCCCGAAGCAGTTTACGAAATGACCAAGGTTTTTCTCGCAACGTCGTTTGCGGGAGGTCGTCACGAAAAGCGGGTCGCCAAGATCGCTGCCATCGAAGAAGGTAATTTTTAGACGAGTTGATTATCTAAGGAAAAACATAATATACGACACCAATCACAAGGAGAAGAAAAATGCATATCAACGTAATAAATCATCCGTTAATCACCCATAAAGTGTCTATGATGAGAGACAAGAACACCAATCCCAAGGATTTCAGACAGTTGTTGAAGGAAATATCCTTGCTTATGGCTTACGAAGTGACCCGTGATTTACCGTTGAAAGACGTGGAGATAGAAACGCCCATTCAAAAATGCGTCAGCAAAATGTTGGGGGGCAGGAGCATAGGCATAGTACCGATTTTAAGAGCGGGACTGGGAATGGTGGACGGAGTGCTGGAACTTGTGCCCAGCGCAAAAATCGGACACATCGGCTGTTACCGAGATCCCGAGACTCTGCAACCGGTGGAATATTACTGCAAACTGCCCGTGGACGTGGACCAGAGGACGGTCATCGTCGTGGATCCGATGCTCGCTACCGGCGGCAGCGCTTCCATGGCTATAGATTTTATCAAAAAGAGAGGAGTGACCGACATTAAATTTATGTGTCTGATCGCCGCTCCCGAAGGGGTCTGCGCCCTCAACAAAGCTCATCCCGACGTACCTATTTACACCGCCGCACTGGACGAAAAACTGAACGATCACGCCTACATCGTACCCGGACTGGGAGACGCCGGCGACAGGTTGTTCGGTACCAAATAAGGAGACAAAATGATCACCGACACCGTCAATGCCATTCTCGAAGCCGAAAAACAGGCGGAGGAAATCACTTCTGCCGCAACGGAAGAAGCGAAAGTCATAGTTTCGCAAGCCGAAATCGAAGCGGAAAAGCTCCGTCTCGAGGCGGTGGAGAAAGTTAAAAAGGAACGGACGAAAGTTATAGAAAACGCCGTAAAGGAAGGCGACGCTTCTTACGAAAAGATCCTTCTGGCGGGGAAGAAACAATCGGATAAAATTCAAAACGGCACCGTGCCGGATAAGGCGGTAAACTTTATTAAGGAAAAGGTCCTGACCGAATATGTCAATCGTTAAAATGAAGAAGATGAGCCTCGTGGCTCATAAAAGCGAACGCAGCAAGCTGATGAGGATATTCTTGAAATCGGGTTGCGTGGAGCTTACCGAAACGCCTCTTTGCGAGTTGACGAATTATCCTGTCGACGTCGCAAAGCGGGAGGGCCTGGAGTCCAAAAGGCTGAAGGTCTCCTTTGCGTTGACTTTTCTGAAGGAAACTTTGAAAGAAGAAGCCCGTCTGGAAAAAGATCCCCCCAAAGCGAATTTCAAGAAGGAAAACCGCCTCGTTGCCGTCGAGGAATACGAAACGGTGGCGAGAGAAGAGGTGGAGATCTTTACCGAAATTTCGGGAATGGAAAAGATAAACGCCCGTCTTTTGGATATAAAAGGCGAGAAATCCCGTGTTTTAGCCTATAAAGAACAGTTACACGTCTATCACGCCGTGGAAATTCCCTTCTCGCTCGTCAAAGACAGCGAGACCTCGTTTATGGTTGCAGGGACCGTCCCCGAAACCAAGGTCGCATTTTTGCAGGAAAAATTGCCCGAACTTTGCGAAGCGGTGTTTTACGACGGCGACAAACTCCGTCCCGTAGTTATCTGCGGACACAAGGAAGCGAAAAGCGAAACGGACTCTTTGCTCGCTTCATCGGACTTCGTCCGCTGTCCGTTCATCTTCGACGCCACGGCGGCGCAGGAAGAGGCGGAAGCCGAGCGGAAGATCTTTCAGTTGGATAAAGAGCGGGAAGAAACGCTGAAAAAGGTCAAGCAATATATTCCCCTTATCGGCACTCTCAAAGTGCTTTACGACTATTACACCATAGAGATAGACAAGTGCGCCGTGACCGAACGCAGTCCGCACACCAAGAGCGCTTTCCTTATGGAAGGGTGGGTGCCTGCCGACAAAGCGGAAAAGGTCAAAGCCGAAGTGGAGGACAAGTCGAAACGGACGGAGATAGAATTCCGAGATCCGACCGACGAGGAAGTTCCGCCCACGCTCACCAAAAACATCGGACCCGTCAGCGCATTCGAAGGAATAACGGATATGTTCGGACCGCCTTCGTACAGGGAACAGGACCCCAACCTTTTCGTGGCGTTGTTCTACTTCCTGTTTTTCGGGATCATGATAAGCGACGCAGGATACGGTATATTGATGGCGATAGCCTGTTTTGCGGCGGTCAAAATTCTTAAACCCGTCAAAAACAGCGGTAAAATGCTCCTTATGTTCGGTTTCTGCGGAATTAGTACCGTTATTTGGGGAGCTTTGTTCGGCGGTTGGTTCGGGATAACGTTGCCCGAAGGCAGCTTCCTCGAAAAAATTTCCTGGTTCAATCCGCTTAACGAACCGCTCAAAATGTTTATGCTGGCGCTCGGAATGGGCGTGTTGCAGATAGGGACGGGCTTTGCCTTAAAGGGCGTAGCGCTCATCAAGGAAGGACATCCTTTGCAAGGGATCTTCAATCAGTTCAGTTGGGTAATTATTTTCATAGGACTTTGTCTTGTCAGCCCTAAGCTCATGCTTTTCCTCGGCGCCATAAATACATCCCCCGAGCCTGCCTGGTTCGGCGTTTGCGCCACGGTGGGAACGTACGTCGCTCTCGCCGGTGCGGCAATGCTCCTTATTGGCGGAGCGCTGGGAAAGAAAAACCCCGTCAAAATGGTATTCGGGTCGTTGGGGAACGCTTACGGCGCAATCAACGTGGTCAGCGACCTGTTGAGTTACTCCCGTCTGTTCGGGTTGGGACTCACCACGGGCGTTATCGGTTACGTCATAAATATGCTTGCCGACATCATCGTCAATACCTTTTTCCACGGTTTCTGGGCGAGCTGGATAATAGCCGTGCCCATATTGATAATAGGACACACTTTCAATATCGCCATCAACCTGCTGGGAGCTTACGTTCATAATTCCCGTTTGCAGTATATCGAATTTTTCGGCAGGTTCTACGACGGAAGCGGACACGCTTTCAAACCTTTGGGGAGCGTGGCAAAATACACTTATCCCGATAATTGATATTAAAAAACAAATCAAAAAAAGACGATTGTTTCAAGGAGGTAATAAATGGAACTTTTAGGAACTGGAATCGCTCTGTTGGGAGCGGCGCTGGCGGTAGGACTGAGCGGCATAGGCTCTTCTATCGGCGTGGGTAAAGCCGGACAGGCGGCTGCGGGAGTTACCGCAGAAGATCCCGATAAATTCATGAAATGCCTTATTTTGCAGCTTCTGCCCGCAACGCAGGGTATATACGGATTTATAGTGGGCTTCCTTACCCTCATCAAACTCAACGCTTTCGGCGGATTCATTCTTTCCGAAACCGGGACTTACATTTCGTTAGCCGGCGGAATAGGAATACTTGCGGCGAGCCTGCCCATAGCCATAGCCGGACTTCTGAGCGCCATTCATCAAGGGAAGGTGGCGGTCAGCGCAATAGGACTGGTAGCCAAGCGTCCCGAAGAAAGCACCAAGGGTATGCTTTTGACGGCGATGGTGGAAACGTACGCTCTGCTTGCGTTCCTGGTATCCTTCCTGGCGGTATTCATTCCTGCCTGGAAATAAAAAAGTAATTTACGAGGTAGGACTGTAAATGACAGGTAAAGAAGCTATTGTAGCCAAAATCATATCCGATGCCCGTCTTATAGCTAATTCCACCCTGGAAGAGGCCTCTAACAGAGGCAAGGAGATATTGCTCGTTGCGGAAAACGACGCCCGTATCTTCAGGGAAAAGAATATGGCGGAGTCCATAGCAGAGAGAGAGGAAATCATACGGCGGAAAATCACCGTCGCCAACCTCGAAGTCAAGAAGATGATACTTCAGACCCGTCAGAAACTAATGGCGGAGGCGTTTGAAAAAGCCATAGAAGCCATCAAAGAGGACACGTCGGCTTATCTTGCGTTACTGGACGGTATGCTTTCGTATGCGTCCGACGGCGACGAAGTGGTTTTGTCGGAGGACGACAAGCAACTCGTCAACGCAAAATGGCTTTCGGGAAAAGCGGCGGACAAGGGTAAGAAATTCCGTTTCGGCGGATACGGAGCTTTCCGTGGCGGAATGATAATCAAAGGCGAGGGGAGCGACAAGAACCTCACTCTCGAAGTGGAAATGAAAACCGTAAAGGAACGGTACGAACCGGTCATTGCGGAATTGTTGTTTGGAGAATAAATGAAAGAAGGGTTGATATTCGCTAACGCCAGAGCAAAGGCGAAAGAAGGGAATCTTTTGACTACCGAAAGACTTATGCGTATGACGGAGTGTAAGACGCTTTCCGACGCAATGCGTATCCTTCTGGAAATTAACTACGGCGGAGGACTGGTCCCCGACGGAGAGGATTTCTACACTTTGCTCGGCGAGGAGGAAAAAATAGCTACTGCTTTCGTAAGAGAGACCGTCCCCGAAGGGGCGGGGTTCGAATGTTTTTTCCTCAGGAACGACTACCACAACATAAAGGTGCTGTTCAAGGCGAAATATGCAGGGATAAAAGAGTACGACGCCATGCTCCTGCCCGACGGGAACTACGATTTTTCCTACCTTAAGGAAAGGTTCGAGCAAGGTAAACTCGATTTCAGCCCTTTCGTTTGCGAGGCGTGCGCTTTTATAGACAGGGCGTTCGAAACGGGAGCGGGGTCTCCCCGTCTTATCGATACCGTGTTGGACAGGGCTTTGTATAAGGAGATCGATTCTTTGCTTTCCAAAGACGCCGATAAATATATCAAGGAATATTTTACGGTATTTATCGACGCCACCAATATTTCGAGTTACCTTCGCACCTTGAAGATAGGCGCAGGCAACAAATTTTTCGAAGAGGGATTTTTGGAAGGCGGCAGTATCCCGTTGAAAACCTTTACCGACTGCAACGGAGACATCGCCATACTTACCAAAGAACTTTCGAACAACCCCTGTAAAGATTTTCTCGCCGTCGTAAAAGACGGAGATATGGCGTCCTACGAAACGGCGCAAGACAATTTCCTCCTTGGAATTTTTGCCGTGAACAAGACGGATATGTTTTCCGTGGCGCCCATACTCGGGTATTATCTTGCAAAACTCAACGAAATAAAGGTTATCAGAGTGGTGCTCGTGTGTATCAAGAATAACGTCCCCCGTGATCAGATGAGGAAACGAGTGAGGGAACTTTATGCGTAACAACAAAATTGCCGTGATCGGCGATAAGGACAGTATTTTGGCGTTCAAAGCCGTGGGAGCGGACGTTTTCCCCGTCAGAAATTATTTCGACGCTGCGGAAACTCTCAAGAAACTCGCCCGCACCTATGCGGTCATATTCATAACCGAAGAAATAGCCGAAAACGTGTCGGAAATCATAGCCCGTTACAAGACCCGTCCGTATCCGGCGGTGATACCCATACCGGGAGCGCAGGGCAGTAACGGTTTCGGAATGAACGGAATATCCCGTAACGTGGAAAAAGCCATAGGTACGGATATTCTGAACGGAAATTAAAGAAAGCAACTTCTCAGATTAAGGAGATCGATAAATGAGCAATGTAAGCGGAAAGGTAATTAAGGTCAGCGGACCTTTGATAGTGGCCGGAGGTATGGGCGAATGTAAGATGTTCGACGTCGTCAGAGTGTCGAAGTCGCACCTTATAGGCGAGATAATCGAACTGAGAGGAGACAAGGCGTCCATACAGGTTTACGAGGAGACGGGAGGCATAGGACCGGGAGAGGAAGTCGTTTCCACCGGTATGCCGTTGAGCGTGGAACTGGGACCGGGGCTTATAGAAAGTATTTTCGACGGGATACAGAGACCTCTGAACGCTTTGAGAGAAAAAAGCGGCGACCGTATCGGAAGAGGGGTGGAAGTAAGAGCGCTCGACCACGAGAAGAAATGGAAATTCCATCCTACCGCCAAGGCGGGCGACGTGCTTATCCCGGGCGACGAAGTGGGTTTCGTGCAGGAAAACAAACTTATCCGTCATTCCATAATGGTACCCGTGGGAGTCAGCGGAAAGGTTACCGAGGTGGCCGACGGAGAATACACCATAGACGAAGTCGTTGCGAAAATAAAAACCGACGACGGGAAGGAAATACCGCTTACCATGGTACAGAAGTGTTCGGTCCGTAAAGGCAGACCTTATCACGAAAAGCTTGCCCCCGCTATGCCTATGGTGACGGGACAGAGAGTTATCGATACCTTCTTCCCCATAACGAAAGGCGGCGTGGCGGCGGTACCCGGTCCGTTCGGAAGCGGAAAAACGGTCGTGCAGCACCAGCTTGCCAAATGGGCGGACGCAGATATTATAGTGTACGTAGGGTGCGGAGAACGAGGTAACGAAATGACCGACGTTCTGAACGAGTTCCCCGAACTCACCGACCCGAAGACCGGCGAACCGCTTATGAAGCGTACCGTGCTTATAGCCAACACCTCGGATATGCCCGTTGCCGCTCGTGAAGCGAGTATCTATACCGGGATAACCATAGCCGAATATTTCAGAGATATGGGCTACAACGTAGCCATAATGGCGGACTCCACCTCACGTTGGGCGGAAGCTCTGAGGGAAATGAGCGGCCGTCTGGAAGAAATGCCCGGCGAAGAAGGGTATCCTGCTTATCTTTCCAGCCGTCTTGCCGAATTCTACGAAAGAGCGGGTATAGTAAAGGTACTGGGAAGTTCGGGCAAAACCGGAAGCGTCACCGCAATAGGTGCGGTCAGCCCTCCCGGCGGCGACCTCAGCGAACCCGTCAGCCAGGCGACTTTACGTATAGTTAAGGTGTTCTGGGGACTGAGCGCCTCCCTTGCCTATAAACGTCACTTCCCGGCTATCGACTGGTTGCAGAGTTATTCCCTTTACGCCGACCGTCTTGCCGACTGGTACGACGACAAACTGGGGAAAGAGTGGAACGCCTTAAGACGGAAAGCCATGAGTATCCTCCAGGAAGAAGCGACGCTGGACGAAATAGTCAGACTGGTGGGTATGGACGCCCTGGGTGCCAAAGACCGCCTTACGATGGAAACGGCAAAGACGGTCAGAGAAGACTACCTGCATCAGAACGCTTTCCACGAAATCGACACTTACGCATCCTTAAATAAACAGTTAAGGATGCTGAAACTCATAATTTCTTTCTACGAACTGGGTCAGGACGCATTGATAAAGGGAGTGGACATAGAGGACGTCATTACTCTCGACGTGCGTGAAAAAATCGGCAGGGCAAAATACATCGAAGAAAAAGACATTGCCCGTTTCGACGAGATAGAGAAAGAACTGAAGAAAGAAATTTCCGATTTGATAGGATAGGAGGGCGCAATGCTTAAGGAGTACAAGACGATCAGAGAAGTAGTCGGACCTTTGATGCTCGTGGAGGGCGTGGAAGGAGTCAAGTACGACGAACTCGTGGAAATAGAGCAGGACAACGGCGAACGCCGTAACGGAAAGGTTCTGGAAATCAACGGCGACAAGGCCCTGGTACAGCTTTTCGAAGGTTCGTCGGGACTGAAGATATCCACTGCAAAGGCCCGTTTTCTCGGAAAGAGCATAGAGCTTGCCGTAAGCGAAGATATGCTGGGCAGGGTTTTCGACGGAATGGGCAGACCGAGAGACAACGGTTCTCCGATAATCCCCGACAAGAGGATAAACATCAACGGACAACCTATAAATCCCGTGGCGCGCGACTACCCCGACGAATTCATTCAGACGGGTATATCTGCTATAGACGGGCTCAACACCCTCGTCAGAGGGCAGAAACTTCCCGTGTTCAGCGCGTCGGGACTTCCGCACGCCGAACTTGCCGCACAGATAGCCAGACAAGCGAAAGTTCTCAACAGCGACAGTAAATTCGCCGTCGTGTTTGCGGCGGTAGGCATAACCTTCGAGGAAGCGGATTATTTCATTTCCGACTTCCGCAAAACCGGGGCTATAGACAGGACGGTGCTGTTCATGAACCTTGCCAACGATCCTGCCATAGAGCGTATAGCCACCCCCCGTATGGCGTTGACTGCGGCGGAGTATCTGGCTTTCGAATGCGATATGCACGTTCTGGTCATCATTACCGACATAACTAATTATTGCGAAGCGTTGCGTGAAGTCAGTGCGGCGAGAAAGGAAGTGCCGGGAAGAAGAGGGTATCCCGGTTACCTTTACACCGACCTTGCCACCATTTACGAAAGGGCGGGGCGTATCAGAGGAAAGAAAGGCTCCATAACTCAGATACCCATCCTCACCATGCCCGAAGACGACAAGACTCACCCCATTCCCGACCTTACGGGGTATATAACCGAAGGGCAAATTATATTGAGCCGTGAGCTTTACAAAAAAGGCGTCACGCCTCCCATAGACGTATTGCCTTCCCTTTCCCGTCTGAAGGACAAGGGTATCGGCAAGGGCAAGACCCGCAAAGATCACGCCGACACGATGAACCAGCTGTTCAGCGCATACGCCCGAGGCAAGGAAGCCAAGGAACTTTCGGCTATACTCGGCGAAGCGGCGTTGACGGAGGTGGACAGAAAGTTTGCGCTTTTTGCCGAAGAATTCGAAAATCAATACGTTTCCCAAGGGTTCCAGAAAAACCGCAGTATCGAGGAAACTCTCAATTTGGGTTGGAGTCTCCTGAAGCTGCTGCCGAGGAACGAACTCAAACGTATCAGAGACGAGTATCTGGAAGAATTTTACGATAAATAATAATCATTTGGAGAAGATATGGCGAGACTCAACGTAAATCCGACCAGAATGGAATTGAGACGGTTAAAGACCCGTCTCAAGACCGCCGTCAGAGGGCATAAACTTCTGAAGGACAAGGCGGACGAGACCATAAGGCAGTTTATGGTGCTTATCAAAGAAAACAAACGCCTGCGGGAAGAGACCGAAGGGGAAGTCAGTGCGGCATTGCGTTCGTTCTTGCTTGCCGCTGCGGTGACTACGGCGCCGGTTATGGAAGAAGCGGTGGCCATGCCCGGCTACAGCGTGGAACTGGAAACTTCGGAAAAAAACGTAATGAGCGTAATGGTACCGCAAATTTCGGTAAAAGAAGGGGACAAGAAGGAACTTTATCCCTATTCCTTTGCCGGGGTGTCGGCGGAATTGGACGGAAGTATAGCCAACCTCAGCGAAGTCCTGGTCAAGCTGGTACATCTTGCCGAGGTGGAAAAAGCCTGCAATATGCTCGCCGACGAAATAGAGAAAAACCGCCGCAGGGTAAATGCGTTGGAATACGTCATGATCCCTCAGCTGGAGGAAACCATCAAGTATATCACCATGAAACTGGACGAAAACGAAAGATCCAACACCATTCGTCTTATGAAAGTCAAATCCATGATAGAAAACCGCACTTAAGGCAACGGAGATAATTTTGAAAAAGGAAAAGACGGACGAAAAAGATCGTCCGCCTTTTTTTGTGAAAATTTATTTTGAAGGTTATTGCTTTTCGTTGACTTCTTCTATAAAAAGCTGAAGCTGTTTTTTGTAATCGTCCAGGAACACCGAGAGTATCGCCGCATCCTTTTCGGTACACCTTTCGGCTATACAGAAAGTCATGGTATTTTCGAACGTGGTGGTGGTGAGCTGCATATAGGGTTTGTATTTTGCCGCTCCGGTTATGAATGCGTCGGTCAGCACCGTCCCTTCGAAAGCGAATTTCTCTTTTTCCATTATACCTATGTTTGACATACCGATAAGAGGGTTTTGGTAACCTATTTTAATGGCCATCTCGCTTATGAAGTGCGGGAAAACGGTAAAGGCGAGTTTCAATAAGGGCAGGCTGTAAAGTCCCATAAAGGGGTCTTGTTTGTTTTTGTTCATACGGGATTTTACTTTGTCGAGGGTGACGAGGAAGGGTTCGTCTTCCAGCTCGACGTCGCAGGGAGCGAAGCCCGTCATATTGGTGACGCCCAGCGTTTCTCCTCCGCAGTAGCGGCGCAAGTCCATCATGGAAACGATGTTGAGATGTTTCTCCTTGCCTTTCAGGTAGTTGTAGAGGTTGCGGAAGAAAGCGGCGAGGAGCAAATCGTTCATCGTGGCGTTTTGCTTTTTTCTCGCTTCGTTTAAGGATTTAACGAAATCCTGTTCGTAACGGGTACGGAAAAGTCTTACCTTCTCAGGTTCGCTTGACGCAGCCGCGGCGAAAGGAAATTCCACGTTGATTTTGCTTTGGGAAATATTCTTGTAAAGGCTTTTTGCCTTTTTCATTTCTTCGGGGGACATTCTGTCGTAGATCTGATTGGCGTCCCGGCGTCCTTGCTTTATCGCAACCGAACTCCCGTCGCCGCCTTTCAGTATGTCGGTGTAGAGAGCGGTTATCTTACTCATCAGATATTTACTGTCGCCGCCGTCGGCGCACATATGGTTGATGACCAGCAAGAAGGCGCTTTCCTCTCCGCATTCCAGCACCTTTATCCTCAGCTGAAAAGCCGAATCGGCCGGGATATACATACATAAATGTTCGTCTATACCTTTTTCGAGGTCTTCTACCTGTATATATTCGATGATTTCCTTCACGTCGTAACGGGTATGAAGTCGCCAGTGCGGAAAGAGGGGGTTGGCTTTGAAAGAACAACGCAGTATATCGACTTTATAAACCAAAACGTCTATAGCAACGGTCAGGGCGTCACGGTCTATCTTTCCGTGGACTTTGCTTACGATATGGACCATTCTGTCGTAATAATTTCGAAAAAGATACTGCATTTTGTCCCACATTTCCGCTTTTCTAGTCAACATTGCTAAACCTCCGTAGATATTATATTGATTTGACTATTTAATCTGATTAGGTATATCATACAATACATATATTTGTCTGTCAAGCATTTTATGCAAAAAAAATAACGGTCGTTACGACCGTCATATAACCTTAATAAATATTTTTTATACTTATTGCGAGATATCTGTTTATATCGAAATACTTCCAGGGGATTTCCTCCACGGGAGGGTAAACTCTGAAGACCATTCTTTCCTTGGTAGTGGGGTGGGGAAAAACCAGTTCGTACGCCCAGAGAGCGAGGTTAAACCCTGCGGGGGATTTACCTTGACCGTATTTCTGATCGCCGAAGAGGGGGTTGCCGAGGGTGGACATCTGAACTCGTATCTGATGCGCCCGTCCGGTATGAAGTTTAACGGAAATTAAAGAAAGTTTCCCGTCGGTAGCTATGGTGGTGTAATCGAGAACGGCTTTTTTTGCGCCTTCGGTCGCCATAGGCACGACGTAGACCATATTCTTGACCGGATCTTTCAAAAGGTAATTGGTGAGTTCGGTTATGGTTTTTTCTCTCGGAGTTCCGACTACGACGGCGAGGTATTTTTTTTCGGTTTCGTCGTTACGAATGCTTTCGGAAAGGCGGGAAGCGGCTTTGGAAGTTTTGGCAAAGACCATAACGCCTCCCGTAGGTCTGTCGAGACGGTGCACCAACCCTGCGAAAGCGTCGCCGGGTTTGTCGTATTTATGAATAAGATACTCTTTGACTATCGTAAGCATATCCTTGTCGCCGGTGCCGTCGGGGCAGGAAGGAACAAGGGGCGGTTTGACTACCACGATGACGTGGTTATCTTCGTAAACTACGTTGAGGTCTTCGTAAGTAAATGTTTTCATAATGAATTTATGTTATACAAAATACCGTCTAAAGTCAAGTAAAATTGACGGGAAACCCGCTTTTGCCGAAGATTAACTATTATAAATAGTTATACGACGGCGATATCGCTTGCTAAATGAATTGAATTGTGATATTATAATGAAATATTAAATTTCTGAGAGGCGTTTATGTTTAATTCTTTGCTCCTCGCCGAAGAGGTGGGAGACAGATTATCGGAAGCGTTGTCTCCCGAAAAGGTCAGTTTGTTCGGTACGGATATTATGGTCAATCCGAGTTTCTATACCGCCTTTGCCGTATCGGTTTTGCTGATTTTGATAGCAGTTATTCTTCGTTTGACAGTCATTCGCCACATGAAAAACGTCCCCGGTAAAATTCAGGGTATTCTGGAAACCGTAGTGGGCGGTTTTTCCAATATGGCGGAGGGTAAATACGGCAACTTCGTCGGAGGATATATCCTCGTTGCCGCTCTTTACGTCGGACTCGGGACGCTCGTGGAACTACTCGGTTTCCGTCCCATAATGGCAGATCTCAACGCTTGTCTTGCAATGGGTATTTCCACCTTCGGACTGATTTTCTTTTTCGGGTTCAAGTCACACGGCGTAAAGCGTTTCAAACATTATCTGAATCCCATTAACCTTATTACCGACCTGGCAGTTCCCGTCAGTATGAGTTTCCGTCTGTTCGGAAGTATCGTAAGCGGATTGCTTATTATGGAACTGTGTTACAGTTTCGTCTTTACTTCTTACGTCGTACCCGTTGCGGTAAGCGTGATAACCACGTTATTCCACGCCTTTATCCAGGCGTATATTTTCGCTACTCTGTCCACTTTGTTCATAGCGGAAGCGGCGGAGTAAAAGGAGGTATTTTTATGTTTTACATGTTAGCTGCGATAACCAGCGAAGCTCTTTACGCAATCGGCGCCGCAGTGGCGGCATTCACCGGCGTGGGCGCAGGTATCGGTATCGGTATCGCCACCGGTAAAGCCGTCGAAGCCATCGCCCGTCAGCCCGAAGCCGAAGGCAAAATACGTACCACGCTTATGTTGGGTCTTGCGTTTGCCGAAACCACCGCTATATACGGTTTGTTGATAGCTATATTGTTGGTTATTAAAGTGTAATTTGAGTTAAGAGGTCAAAATGGCGGAATTTTTTGCAAAGGAAATTATACTCGGACTTACCGTCCAGGAATTTTTACTGCATCTTCTGAATTTCGTTATCCTCGTGACGTGCCTTTATCTATTACTTTACAAACCCGTAAAAAAATTCATAAAGAAACGCAGCGAGGCATATAAGGCGGCGGAAGAAAAGTATCAGAATTCCTTAAAGTTCACCGAAGAAAGTTCCCGTAAAGCCGAAGAAATGCTGGACAAGGCCCGCGAAGAGGCGGTAAAGATCGCCGAAGAAGCCCACGCTCTTGCCATGGTGCAAACGCAGGAAATCATTGCCGGAGCGCACGAGGAAGCCGAAGAGATCGTTAAAAAAGCGGTGGAAGACAGTAAGAATGCCCAAAAAATCGAAAGGGAGAATTTTTATTATTCTTTATCGGGGCTTGCGGTGGATATTTCCGAAAAACTTCTCGGAAGGGAGCTTAAAAGTTCGGACAACGACGTTTTCATAGAAAATCTCGTTCAGTCTCTCGACAAGAAAAACAAAGAGGAAAGCAATGCGTAATATCGTTGTAAAGTCCTCTCTTTCGCTGACCGTTCAGCAGCGGAAAAAGATCGAGGACGCTTTTTATAAAAAATACGGGGACGAGGAATTGTTTTTCCGTTATCTGGAAGATAAAAATCTTTTAGGCGGAGTCGTTATCGAGGACGGGGAAAGGATTTACGATGCGAGCGTGGCGTCGGCATTATACGATTTCAAGCGTAAAGGCGAGGAGTATGTAAACCAGATCCTTTCCGATAAAAAAAGTCTTCCGGGAAACTGGAAAGAGGAGTTGCTCGATTCTCTCGACGGGAAAGCCGGCTCGGTGGAATACGGAAGAGTCACCGAAAGCGCCGACGGAATAATCACCGTGGAAGGGCTTACCGAATGTCGGTATTTCGAACTTCTGGAGATAGATAAAGGCAGCTACGCCATCGCCATGAACCTTATGACGGACTGCGTGAAAGCCATGCTCATTTCCGACGGCAGCAATATCGAATACGGAGATATCGTTAAAGGTACGGGAAAAATCGTCGAGGTACCTGTAGGCGACGCTCTTTTAGGCAGGGTAGTCAATCCTCTCGGCAAACCTTTGGACGGCAACAGCGTTTTGCATTGCGAGAAAAAGCGTCCTATAGAGAGTCCGGCTCCGGGAATCATAGAAAGGAGCAAAGTTTCCCGTCCGCTCATGACGGGTATTTTGGCGATAGACAGTATGGTCCCTATAGGCAGAGGACAGAGAGAACTTATAATAGGCGACCGTCAGACGGGAAAAACCAGTATCGCCGTGGACGCCATCATCAATCAGCGTAAGAGCGGAGTTATCTGTATTTATGTCGCCATAGGGCAAAGGGCGGGGACGATAGCAAAGATCATAGAAAGATTGAAGAACGCCGACGCCTTGAAAAATACCGTTATAGTCGCAAGTACCGCCGACGACAACGCCGCCCTGCAGTATATCGCACCGTATACCGGTTGCGCCATAGGCGAAGAGTTTATGTCGCAGGGGAAAGACGTTTTGATAGTCTATGACGACCTTTCCAAACACGCCAACGCATACCGAACCATAAGCTTGCTTCTGAAACGTCCTTCGGGGAGGGAAGCGTATCCGGGAGATGTGTTCTACATCCATTCCAGATTGCTGGAAAGGAGCGCACAGCTTGCCGATAATTTAGGCGGCGGCAGTATGACGGCGTTACCGCTCATCGAAACCCAGGCGGGAGATATTTCGCAGTATATCCCCACCAACGTCATAAGCATAACCGACGGACAGATTTATCTGGAAAGCGAACTGTTCCATTCCGGCGTAAGACCTGCCGTAAACGTGGGACTTTCGGTCAGCCGTGTGGGCGGCAGCGCACAATATCCCGCTATAAGGAAATTGGCTTCCAAGCTCCGTCTGGATCTTGCCCATTACCGTGAACTTGCGGTATTTTCGCAGTTCGGCGGCGATATGGACGAGTCCACCGGCAAAATTCTCGAGACAGGGCGTAAAATCACCGAAATACTGAAACAAGCCGAAGGCGCTCCGATGAGCGTGGACAAGCAGATAATTTATCTATATCTCATCAACGGACATATCGACAACGTGCCCGTTTCGAGGATAAAGGAATATATGGAAGGATTTTACCAGTATTTCGTCAACAGCGATTACAGCGACCTGAAAACGCTACGGAAACAAGGCGTTCTTACCGACGAGATACGGAAGGTGCTGGACGCCGACGTAATAAATTACGACATCTATTTCTTCAAGGAAAAGAAGGACGATGCAAAGCGTTAAGGACATCAAGACAAGGATAAAAAGCGTTTCGGAAACGGCTAAGATAACCCGTGCCATGGAGCTTATCAGCGCTTCCAAAATGCAGAAAAGCTCCGCCCGGTACAACAGCAGTCAGGATTATTTCGGGAAGGTCGGGAAAGTCATTTACAATATAGTGACGCATACCGATTTCGAGGAAAGACATCCTTATTTGACCGCAGGCAGACCGGGGAAAAAATGTTTCCTCGTCATAGGTTCAGACAAGGGACTCAGCGGCGGTTACAACCACGCCGTGACGGGTTTTGCGTTGGAAATTATCGAAAAGGAACAGGACCCGTGCATTTACTGCGTGGGGAACACGGTATATCAGTTTTTCAAAGAAAACGGATTTGATGTGCAGGAACTCGCCTGTTCTCCCGAAGGGACGCTGGAGGACGCCAGGATTATAGCCACCGCTTTGGTGGAGAGTTATAAGGCGGAAGAAGTCAGCGAAATAAATATCGTTTACACCAATCTCGTTACGAAAGCGGTGCAGCAACCCGAAATATTGAAATTGCTGCCCATCGTCGTACCGAAAAAAGCCACGGTCAACGAAGCCGGTTACAGGGAGCGACTGGAGTTCGAACCCGATCCCAAGACGGTTTTCGATATCCTCATACCGCAATATCTTATCGGGGTGACTTACGGTTGTATAACGGCGGGGAAATATACCGAACATCTGGAGAGAATGAGGGCAATGAACGCTTCCACCAAGAATGCGAACGAATTGCTGGAGCAATTACAGCTCAATTACAATAAAGCCAGACAGGAAAAAATAACTACCGAGCTTACCGAACTTTCGGCTTCGCTGGTCGGTAGAGAGGAAAAATAATCGGAGGGCGTATGCAGAATTCTGTAAGTATAGGACGTATAGTTCAGATCATAGGCGCCGTGGTAGACGTAAGGTTTTACGGATATATTCCGATGCTTTACGAAAAACTTAACGTGAAGGGAAACAAGAAAACCATAGCTTTGGAGGTGGAGAGTTACCTCAATAACGGTATTGTGAGAACTCTCGCTTTCGAAGGGACGGAAGGTTTGAAGAGGGGAATGGAAGTCGCCGCAACAGGCAACACCGTCACCGTACCCGTAGGGGAAAAGGTGCTCGGCAGGGTCATGAACGTACTCGGGGAACCGATAGACAACAAAGGACCCATCGAAGCGGAAAAGAGGTGGAGCATATACCGCAAAGCTCCTGCGATAACCGACCTTGCTTCGGGGACCAAGATTTTCGAAACCGGGATCAAAGTCATAGATTTGCTTACCCCTTACGCAAAAGGCGGAAAAATCGGATTGTTCGGAGGTGCGGGCGTGGGTAAGACCGTACTTATCTTAGAACTTATCCGAAACATAAGCGCCGAGTACAACGGCTACTCGGTATTCACGGGGGTAGGGGAAAGGAGCCGTGAAGGCAACGATATGATCACCGAAATGACGGAAAGCGGCGTAATAAACAACACCGCTCTCATATTCGGTCAGATGAACGAGCCCTCCGGGTCGAGAATGAGGACGGCGTTTTCCGGACTCACGGTGGCGGAATATTTCCGTGACGTGAAAAAGCAGGACGTATTGCTGTTTATCGACAATATATTCCGTTATATCCAGGCAGGGAGCGAAGTCAGCGCACTTCTCGGACGTATGCCCAGCGCCGTGGGGTATCAGCCCACTCTGAACGAGGAACTCGGTATGCTGGAGGAAAGGATAGCCAGTACCACCAACGGGGCGATAACTTCCATTCAGGCGGTTTACGTTCCCGCCGACGACTTGACCGACCCGGCGCCTGCGGCGATATTCAGTCACCTCGACGCAACGACGGTGTTGAGCAGAAAGGTGGTGGAACAGGGAATTTATCCGGCTATAGATCCTTTGGCTTCCTCCAGCAGAATACTGGAACCCTCCATAGTCGGCGCCCGTCACTACAACGCCGCTCGCCGCACGCAGGAACTCTTGCAGAAATATAAGGATTTACAGGACATAATCGCCATACTCGGCATGGAAGAACTGTCCAAAGAAGATAAATTGACCGTTTACAGAGCGAGAAAAATGCAGAAGTTCTTCTCGCAAAGCTTCTTCGTGGCGAGCGTTTACACCAATATGGAAGGACGTTTCGTTCCCCTTGCCAAAACCATAGAAAGCGTGGAAGCCATTCTCAACGGAGAGGCAGACGACATTCCCGAAAGCTATTTCTTGTTCGCAGGGGATCTCGACGAAGTCAGAGAGCGTTACGAAAAGGATAAAAAATGAAAAAATTCCGACTGGAAATGCTCACTCCCGAACGGAATTTCTTTTCGGGAGAGGCGGAAAGCCTGACGCTTAAAGCTCCCGACGGAGAGACGGAAATTCTCGCCGGACATATGCCCGTGGTCATCGGGTTGAAGCCCGATATGATCAAAATCAACACCGGCAGCGAGATCAAGTACTGCGCCAACGGCGAAGGTTTTGCCGTGGTGGAAGGGGAAAAGGTTTTCGTAATGTGTCAGACGTTCGAGTGGCCGGAGGACATAGCATACGGCAGGGTCAGGAAAGCCATCGAAGAGCATACCGAAAAAATGCGTCGGGCGAACACCATGGCGGATTACAGAGTGAGCAAAATGACCATCGCCCGAGCCGAAGCCCGTCTGAAAGTCAAAAAATTCATCGACGAAAACAAACGTAACAAATAAACTACGGAAAATTCATACAAAAAGGAGTATTTTATGCCCATCAAACTAACTGCGGGACCGGTATATTTCCGCAACGGGAAGAGAACCCGTCCCATCGACGAAGCCGAGAAAAACAACGCCTATAAAGGGACCATCGCTTATAAAATAATTTCCGCTCACAACACGACAGGCGTGACGGAGAAAGGCGCCCCCGTAAAAATCAAATTCGATTGTATGGCGTCGCACGACATAACCTACGTCGGGATAATCCAGACGGCGAAAGCCAGCGGATTGAAGAAATTCCCCATACCGTACGTTTTGACCAACTGCCACAACAGTCTGTGTGCGGTGGGCGGCACGATAAACGAGGACGACCATAAATTCGGTTATTCCGCGGTAAAGAAATACGGCGGGATATACGTTCCGGCACATCAGGGAGTCATACACAGCTATATGCGGGAAAGAATGGCCTCTTGCGGCAAAATGATCCTCGGAAGCGACTCCCATACCCGCTACGGCGCACTCGGCACCATGGCGATAGGCGAAGGCGGAGGGGAATTGGTAAAACAACTTCTTAACCGCACTTACGACATAAAATACCCCGACGTAGTCGGCGTCCGTCTTACCGGCAAACCTCGCAAAGGCGTAGGACCGCAGGACGTTGCCCTCGCTCTCATAAAAGCCACGTTCAAATGCGGTTTCGTCAAGAACAAGGTAATGGAGTTTTTCGGTCCGGGCGTCAAGAACCTACCGATTGAATATCGCAACGGTATCGACGTTATGACTACCGAAACTACTTGTTTATCGTCGATTTGGGTAACCGACGAAGCGGTTAAGGAATACTTTACCGTGCATAAACGTCCGGACGACTATAAGGAACTGAAGCAGGACGAAGTATGTTGCTACGACGGGCTTGTGGAAATAAACCTTTCGAAAATCGAACCGATGATAGCTCTGCCCTTCCACCCGAGCAACGCCTACACCATAAGGGAACTTCTGGCAAATCCGTACGAAATTCTTTCCGAATGCGAGAAGGAAGGGAACAAACTCATCAAGAAGGGGTATTTTTCTCTTACCGACAAGATAGTGGACGGCAAGATAAAGGTGGATCAGGCGGTGATAGCCGGATGTGCCGGCGGCACTTACGACAACATAGCGGAAGCCGCCGAGATACTGAAAGGCAAAAGCGTGGGGAACGAACTTTCCGTAAGCGTATATCCCGGGAGTCAGCCTATCTATATCGACCTTATGAAGAAAGGGTATCTGTCCGCACTTGCCGACAGCGGAGTCACCATAAAGACGGCGTTCTGCGGACCGTGTTTCGGGGCGGGGGACGTGCCTTCCAACAACGGGTTGAGCATAAGGCACACCACCCGTAATTTCGAATCGAGGGAGGGGAGCAAGCCGGGAGAAGGGCAGCTTGCCTGCGTGGCTTTGATGGACGCAAGGAGCATAGCCGCCACTGCGGCCAACGGCGGATACCTCACGCCCGCTACCGACGTGGACTACCTTTCTCGCAAAAAGCCCTTTACTTTCGACGATACCATTTACCGCAACAGGGTGCTGGACTGTTTCGGAAAAGCCGACGAGAACGCTCGGCTTTGTTACGGACCCAATATCGCCGACTGGCCGGAAATGAGTCCGCTTAAAACCGATCTTTTAATGAAAGTCGCCGCCGTCATCGACGATCCGGTGACCACCACAGACGAACTTATCCCCAGCGGAGAGACCAGTTCTTACAGAAGCAATCCTCTTCGTCTTGCGGAATTTACTTTGAGCAGGAAAAGACCGGATTACGTTGCGAATGCCAAGGCAATAGCCGAGGAGGCTGCCCTTGCGGCAAAAGGCGAAATGCCTGCCGATTACGCTTTGGCTTGCGAAAAGTGCGGAGTGAGCAAGGATATAGAGATAGGGAGCGTGATTTATGCCGTCAAACCCGGCGACGGGAGTGCGAGAGAACAGGCGGCAAGCTGTCAGAGAGTGCTGGGCGGCGTAGCCAATCTTGCGGCGGAGTACGCCACCAAGCGTTACCGCAGTAACCTCATAAACTGGGGAATGCTGCCCTTCCTTTACGATAATTCTCTTCCCCTGAGGACGGGGGACATTATCGTGGTGAAGAATGTCGCCGAAGTCCTAGACAAAGGCACGATAAAAGCGGAAGTGGTCCGCAACGGCGAGGTATACGGCGTGAAGTTTACCATGGACGCCCTTACCGAGGAAGAAAAGAGAATAATTAAAGCCGGTTGTCTTATCAACGCCAACCGTGCCGATGCGTAAAAAAACCGATGAGAGTAATAGCAGGCAAATACCGAGGACGTAAAATAAATCCGCCTAAGGACAATTCCGTAAGACCGACGAGCGACAAGATAAAGGAAGCGCTTTTCGACGTTTTGCAGAAGGAAGTTTCCGAAGCCGTGGTCATAGATTTGTTTGCGGGGACGGGAGCGCTGGGGATAGAGGCTTTGAGCCGAGGTGCGAAAAAAGTTTATTTCTGCGATAAGGACGCAAGAAGTATCGCGTTGCTCCAATCCAATTTAACCTTCGTCGAAAAAGGAAGTTACGAAATTCTGAAAGGGGACTATGCGGATATTCTCAACCGTCTTTCCGCCCGAGGCGTTAAAGCCGATCTGATGCTTTGCGATCCGCCTTTTGCCGACAAAGAGGGCGGCAATATCCTTTCCGTTGCGGCAAAATGCGAAATTATGGCGGAAAACGGCCTCATAACCGTGGAAAGACATTCCTACGACGGGGAAATCGCCGAAAATATCTTTTTCCCAGAACAAACCAAGCGTTACGGGAACGTATCGTTGGACTTTTTCCGAAATTGTACCAAATGCGCCCTCACGGGGACATTCGATCCTTTCACGAACGGACATTCCTTTCTTGCGGAGGAAGCGCTGAAGCAATTCGGGGCGCTTTACGTTCTGGTTCTCGTCAACGAGGCAAAGACGGTAACTTATTCGGCTGAAAAACGTATCAAAATGATACAGACGGTATTGAAAAAGTATCGCAAAAGGGTAAAAATCGTCTTTTACGACGGATATGCCGCCGACTATTGCAAGGAACACGGAATTAAGTATATAATAAGAGGTGTAAGGAACGAAAAAGATCTCGCCTACGAGCGGGAGATGGCGGATTACAATTTCCGCAGAGGCGGTACGGAAACGCTGTTTATCCCCGCAGTCAGACCCGAAATAAGCAGTACGGCGGTAAAGGAAAAATTATCAAGGAAGGAAGAAGTGGGGGATTTTGTAGCCGAGGAACTTCTTCCGATGCTTGCCAAGGAGGAAAAATGGAAGACATAAGCTTACTTTTAAGTTATATAGAGACCGAAGTCGAGGGCGGCAAAAAAGCCTTCATGGGCGGCGGCGTGGTGGTAAACGGCGAAGCCATACTTCTCCTGGTAAAGAGGATCAGGCAGCAGCTTGCCGCAATCAACGGACAAAAGATACTCGCCGAAGCCGAAGCGCAAGCAAAACAGATACTTGCCGAAGCCGAACAGCGCAAAGCCAATATCCTGAACGAAAACATCCTCATATCCGAAGCCAAAGTCATAGCCGAACACACGGTGGACGTGGCGTTGCAAAAGAAAAAGGAGGTGGAGGACCAACTCAAAAACAACCTTCTCAAAATGCTGTCCGACGTGAGCGTTTCCCTGGAAGAGGCAAAGGGTACCGTCAAGAATCTTATCGACAGACTGGATTCCTGACGTGCTGCGTCGACAGGATAAAGTGAATATCCGATAGTTTTATCGCTCCTTTCGGAGCGGTTTTTTTATAAAAAGAGATAAAACAGTTTACATATCGCAAAAGCGGTAATTCCTTGAACGAACTTGGTAAGCAGGTAAAACAAGGGAGAAATTTTACTTTTTCCGAGGAAGGTCAGGCTTTGCAAGGTCACGCTCATTCCGCCGAAAGTTATTCCGAAAGCGCAAAGGGGAGCGGTGACCGAAAGCGGATACCCCGATTCGCTGAGCAAGAGGCAGCCTTTGGTGATTTCCACAAGGCAGGACGCAGTGCCTTGCGCCGCCGTTTTGCCCAGTCCCGCCCATTGCATCGGAGCGGAGAGGAGGGAGATTATCCCGACGTCGGTAAAGAGGTCGAGGACGAGATTGAAGATGGCGACGTAGCCGCCCACCACAGCAACGGAGGAAAGAGCGGAATAGATACCTTCGGAGAGCAGGGAGTCGTAGCAGATCAAAGGTCTTGCGGGCAGAGTTACCGAGGAAGTTTCCTTGGGACGGAAGATTATCCCGTTCAGAAGTGCGGAAATATAATGACTTATCAGTATTATAAAACCTGCGGTTTTGTTTCCGAGCATACCCACGCCCACCGTTCCGACGATGAACAAAGGTCCCGAAGTGGAAGTGAAAGCGGAGACCGATCTGGCTTCCCGTTCGGTAAGGTACCCCTTTTCGAAGAAATCCGAGACAAGTCTCGCTCCCACGGGATAGCCGCAGAGCATACTCATGGCGAGGATATAACCCGACGACGCAGGCGCTCGGAACACCTTGCCGAGAGGTTTTTTCAGCACCAGTCCGAGGTCGTAACCGAAATTCAGTCCCGAAAGGATTTTAGTGAAAAAAAAGAACGGGAAAAGCGCCGGTAGGACGCTCAGGGCAAAAAGTTTGAAACCGTTCCAGACCGAGGAGACGTATCTGTCGGGGAAGAGAACCACGGGGATGGTGAGGGCGAGTAAAGCAAAGATAAGCAAATATCGTATCGATATGCGGAATCGGAATTTTTTCACGGAAAATTATATGAAAAAAGTCGGTTGATTATGTAAACGGGGACGTTAAGCGGCGAACGGGAAAATT
>CASDZI010000011.1:0-14264 GCA_949285605.1 uncultured Christensenella sp. | reverse complement strand
GTAGGGACGCAAAAAAAAAGAAGTCCATTGGAGGTAAAAAATGGAAAAGAAACGTGCCGCAAACGGCAAATTCAAAGTTTTTCTGAAGAAGAACATTTATTACATCATTATGGCGATATGTCTGCTTGCCATCGCCGCAATGGTAACGGTCGCAATAGTGACCTCGCAAAACAACAACGATCTCGATCCCGGTATCGACGCAGGTCCCGGCGACAACGTCAACGATCCCGACGACACTCCGCCCGTAAACAATCCCGGCGACGATCAGACCCCGCCCGTGGACAATCCCGGCGACGATCAGACCCCGCCCGTGGACAATCCCGGCGACGATCAGACCCCGCCCGTGGACAATCCCGGCGAACCCATTGTGGTACCCGTGGTGTTTGCGGCGCCGGTAGCCGACGTGAACCTGATCAAGGATTATTGTATGGACAGCCTTGTCTGGAATCAGACTCTGAAACATTACGCCGTGCATAACGGTATCGATTTCGGCGGCAACGACGGCGACAGCGTAATGAGCGTTTACGACGGGACCGTCATAGAAGTCAAATACGATATACTGAACGGTTATACCGTAAAAGTTCAACATAACGACAGCCTCGTGACGAGTTATTCCTCTCTCAACGAACCCACCGTGGCGGTTGGGCAGACCGTAGCGAAAGGAGACGTTCTGGGGACCATGGGGGTCACCGCAGCCAACGAATATCTCGACGGAGCGCATGTACACTTCAGTCTTTACGAAGACGGAAAAATAGCAGATCCTTACACTTACCTTACTTTGGGAGATAAATAAAAAAATCCGCTCAAAGCCTTGAAAATAACCTTTATAAGGTATATACTATAGAAAAACCACACGGAGGTAAGTATATATGTTCAATAAAGATATGCTTTTGATAGAAGCGTTCCAGACGGAAGGCGTCAATATAGAAGCCATGGCAGAGGTTTTGAGCAGTTTCGGAATGCATTGCTTGGGGTGTGCGCTTAGCCACGGAGAGACCATAGCCGAAGCGGCGGCGGTACACGGCATCGATCCCGACGTAATGCTGAACGCCTTGAACGAAGCGGCAAAAGCCGAATAAAACACCGATAAAGAAAAAAGCGGTTAGCGATAACCGCTTTTTTTATGCGAAAAAATCATAGTATCAATAGCACGACGGGAATGGTCGCCATGGAAAACAGAGTGCTGGTAAGGACGATGTTTGCGGCGATCTCCTGACCTTTACCGTAGATTTCCGAGAGGTTGAGGACCACGCTTGCGGTGGGACAGCAGCAGAGTATCACCATAGCCGCTTTCAGAGGATATTCGATGGGGAGCCAGTTGGTGATAAGGAAACCGATAAGGGGCATACAGACGAGTTTTACTGCGGCGGTAAAATAGATCCGCCAGTCGGTAAACAAAGCTTTCGGGTCGGCGGTGGCAAAACGCATACCGGCTATCAGCATGCAGAGGGGAGTGGTCATTTTGCCGAGAAGTTCCACGGAGTTGAACAATACCTGCGGAAGAGCGGTTTTGGTAAAGAACAGCGGCAGCGAAACGACGAGCGACAGTACCTGCGGATTGAGAAAAACTTTTTTTACGCTGACGTGACGGCGGTCGCCGGTAAGGATAAAGCTCGCCACCGTCCAGCTAAGGATATTCATGGTCACGATGAACACCGCACTGTAGGCTATGGTTTCGGGATAATCGGGCAACAGCGCTTCCAGCAGAGGCACCCCGAGGAACCCCACGTTACCGAGAGCGGTCGCCACGGTGCAGACTCTGTAACGGTTGTCTTCGTATTTTTTCCGAAAAGCGAGATATACGACCAAAAGGATAAAAAGCATCAGACCGAGGTTCAGCCCCACGAATATGCCCATATTTTTGATGAGTTCGACGGAATAAACCACTTTCTGGAAAGAATAAACCGATAAACACGGTTGACAGATATACAAAAGCACTTTGGCAAACGCCGGGATACTCTCGCTTTTGACGGCTTTGGTCTTGATAAGGATATAGCCCGGTATGGCGTAAAGCAGCAGTATCAGTACGTTGACGGAGGTGGTGGAAAATTGCATATATCACAGCACCCCGTAGAGAGTAAGTATTCGGCGAAGTTCATTTTCGAATTCGCTTTTTACCCCGAACAGGCGTAAGGTGTTGGAAAGTCCGCAGAAAGCGTTCTTGGTAAGGAGAGAGTCCTTGAAAGAAAGGGTATAGACCAGCCCGTTGGTCCTTTCGGTCAGTTCCACTGTTTTGTCCACGGGGACGGAAAGGGATTGCAGATCGAGACGGAAACGGTCGCATAGAGCCGTCACGTCCTCGTTCATTTTATCGAAAAACGTATTATTAGGCTCCTTAACTTCTTCTTCAGGTTCCCCGATAAGCAAATTTATAAAACATTCCGCATAAGGCATCACATAGTCGGACAAGAAGAGTTTATAAGCTTCGCCCTTATCGGAATCGGGATAGACGTAATTGAGTAATTCCGCCAGAGGGATAGAGCCGGTATCTATACGGTAAAGGAGATTGGTGATGAGCGAAACCACTTTTCCGTTCTGTCTGGGGAGGGGGTTTCTGCGGACGAAGACCCTTTCGAATTCGGCTTCGAAGCGAGAGTTCTCGTTAGCGGAGCGCAGGACGGATTTCAGTTCCTCGTCCGAAGAAAGCAGCATAAGGAATTCGGTGACGTCTTTTCCTGCGGTAAGGAAGTTGCTGGAAAGAAGATTTTGTATCCCGTTGATGAAAAGTTCCGACGCTTTCATACGCTCCTCCGTCTTTTTAAGGAAATTATAACACCGAAAAGAGAAAAACACAACGCTTTCCTTGCCGCCTTATCGCAAACCTATTCTCTTGACAAATACGAAAGGGTAAGCTAAAATAATTCCGTAGCCGTCGCTACAAAAGGGAAGGAAGCGAATGAAACTTATCAAACAAATCAAAAAGTGTCCGCTGTTCGAAGGGTTTACCGACGCCGAAGTCAACAAGATGTTCGACTGCCTGAAAGCCCGTATCGTGAAGTATTCGAGAGGACAGCTGGTAGCGAAAGACAACACCGAAGTCAAAGAAATATGTATTCTTTTGGAAGGGAATTTAGTGGAGTTTGCCACCCGTAACAACGGGAAGAGGGAAGTTATCCGTTCTTTGGTGGACGGGGAGTATTTCGGACTGGCGCAGGCCTTCAATCCCCCCAACCTTTTGGGTTATTTCGTGGTGGCGGCGTTGGACAGTTCGGTGCTGTACATATCCGCCGACAGCGTGAACGCTCTCTGTAACAAGGTCTGTCCGCATCACGTCAAACTGGTTGGGAACGTACTAAAGGCTTTGAGCGTAAGGATAGCCGAACTGGAAAACAACAACGGCTATATCACCATCAAGGGTATGCGTAAAAAGATAGCTAAACTCATTTACGACAAATATCTCGCTCAGGAAAGTTTGACCGTCGATTTAGGAATGAACCGTAACGAGATGGCTCGTTATCTCAACGTCAGCCGTCCCAGTATGTCCAGAGAAATGATGCGAATGAGAGACAACGACGGGATATTCGACTTCCGCAAGGAAATAATCAATATAAAAAACCTGGAAAAACTCAAAAAAATAGCCGAAGAGGCGGAATAATCGTTCAAGGCGGTAACAACCGCCTTTTTTAATACATTGACAGTTGTCCAATGTTTTGATATGCTTGAGTTAAGGAGTCCCTGAGGTATATAAGGAACTCCGATTATATAAGATTTATATTATAGAAAAGGAGGTAGAACGCTATGAAGAAAAAAATAATGCTTTTAATTCTTGCCATAGCCGCGCTTGTTTTGATTCTGGTAGGCTGCGGAGACAAGAATTACGAGGTTTCCAAAAAAAGCTACGACAACGTACTGGAAGCCAACGTGAACGGAACGTTTATCGCAAGCGACGAGGGGAAACTTTATCTTTTCAAAATGAACGGGAAAAAAGTTTTCAAAACCGGTTACGACGAATTGTCTTTTCTCGATAACGGTTATCTTCTGGCTCGCAACGCGTCCGACGTCGGATACACTTTGCTCGACTGGAGCGGGAACGTATTGCTTTCCTCTTCCGTCGAAACGATAATTACGGGAGCCACGGTCAATTCCGTTGACGAAACGACTTATTTGTCCGACGGGACGACGGGGTATTCGGGAAGTTATTTTACTTACGTAACGGTTAACGCCGTCAACGCCCAGGGTGACGCGTTGGTTGCCTATTACGGGGTAAATACGGCTCTTATGCAGAATTTTACCGAAGTAGATAAAATCGAAATTATAGACGCCGTTACCGAAAAAACCTATGCCGACGGCAGTAATCTTGTAGCAAACGAAGTTTACCAAGGTTCGGCTATACTCGTTTACGGAGACAGCACTACCTCCGTTAAAATTTTCGACGGCAACAAAAATTGCTATTACGAAAAATCCTTGACCGACGTATCCGTAACGGAGTTTTACGGACGGTTTCGCATTCATGACTTCGTGGCAAACACCGTCAGTCTGGTTAAAAAGGACGGCAGCTTGCTCGACGTGACCGACGCCAAAGATTTTATCGGTGAGGAAAAGGCATATTTTTATACCGTCGACGCGTCCGGAGTCAACGTTATAAATTTAGAAGACGACTCCTCGGTCACCCTTGCGGGCGTGGAAGCAAACGTTAAAGGCGAGTATCTCGTAGTAACCTCTTCCGACGGGAAATACGTTTATTACGACGATACTTTGACGCAGAAAGCGGCAATCAGCGAAAATCTTTCGGCGATAAATAACGGTTCTTTCGGGATTTACTATTATACCGACTACTCCACCGTCATTTACGACGCCGAACTCCGTCCCTACGAGCAAGGCTTGACTTCCCTGCGTTATTACGGAGAAACCGACGGGAAGATTTACGCTGTTGCGGAAAACGAATCCGATTATAAAGTTTACTGCGACGGAGAGCTGAAACAGACTTTCTCGAAAAGCACCTTTACTTACAACGCTTCGGTAAAAAGCGGAGTGTTCTCCATCACCGAAAATGCGGTAGGCAAGAAAACTTACTACAGTGCGGTGGAGGGTAAAGCCCTTTACACCGAGAGCGACAGCGTGAGCTTTTCCAATATCGACAGCTTCCCCGTTTCTTACGGGATAGACGGTACCGATTTCGTGATAATGAGCGAAGGTAAGGTCTTGACCTACGAATTTAACGCCAACGAAATTTCCACTTTATTATCTTTAGCCAAAGTCGGAGACAGCTACGCTTACTTTACTTTCAAAATCACCGAAAACTATTACCTCGATCCTTTCACCGAGGGCGAAGTTTATCTCGGAGAAACCCGTACCGAAACCTCTTACCTGGTATTCCTGTATTCCTACGGCAGCGGATTGACGGAACTTTATAAAGGATACAATTCCGTCATCGTAAGCTACGATACGAATTACCTGGCGGTAAGCACCGAAAGCAGCTTCTTCAAGAGTTACGATTCGGCGGTAATGAGTAAATTGTCCGACCGTACCGACGTTTATGCTTTACGCTACTCTTACGTGGATAACGAAAAAGTCGTTTCTTACGAAAAACTGCATTCGCACGCTTTCTCCGACGTGACGAAAATTAAGGAAGAGTATATGTGGGCGAGAAAGCCTTATTCCGACAAACAGGCAATCTATGCCGTGAACGGAAAAATGCTCGTGGACGCCAAATATTATATCGAAGAAATTTCGGGAGACCGAGCCATAGTGAGTCTTTCCGGCGTTCCCGGTTCATACGGCGTTATACAGCTTACTTCCAAAGGATATAAAGTAAAAGAAGATCTGAATAAATATAATATAGAATTTATCGGCGACTTCTATTACTACTCCGAAATCAAGGACGGAATAGAAGTTTATACTTACAAAACCTTGGACGGCGACAAAGTTATAAACAAAGTCATCGCAACGGCGCACGTCGGAAAAGTTTGCGGAGAATTTTCGGTAAACGACGGAAAAACCTACGGAGTTATTTTACTGGACAACGGAAAAGACGGTTGGAAAGTTTTGTTTGTGAAAATGAGGATTTAATTATATGATTTACGATAATCTGACCGAACTTATCGGCGGAACGCCCCTCATAAGGCTGGGAGCGTTCCGCCGTAACAGAAACCTCAAAGGGGAAATTCTCGCAAAAGTCGAGTTTTTTAACCCTGCGTCGTCGGTCAAAGACAGGGCGGCGTACTTTATGATAAAGGACGCCGAGGAAAAGGGACTCATAAAAAAAGGCGGCGTTGTGGTGGAGCCGACCAGCGGCAATACCGGGATAGGACTTGCCTGGATAAGTGCGATACGAGGGTATAAACTTATCCTTACCATGCCCGAAACGGCAAGCGAGGAGAGGATTAAACTTGCCCGTTTTTTCGGAGCCGACGTGGTGCTTACCCCTGCGGCGGAAGGTATGGGCGGAGCGGTAAGGAAAGCGGCGGAAATAGCCGCCGAAAAGGGAGGTTTTATTCCCGACCAGTTCGCTAATCCCGCCAACGCCTACGCTCATTATCGTACTACCGCAGAGGAGATACTCTCCGATACCGAAGGGAAAGTCGATTATTTCGTCAGCGCTTTCGGAAGCGGCGGCACGTTGACGGGGACGGGAAAGAGGTTGAAGGAAGTTTTGCCCGACGTGAAGGTAATCGCCGTGGAGCCAGCCCGTTCGCCTCTTCTTTCCGAAGGGAAGAGCGGTCCGCACAAGATACAGGGGATAGGAGCGAATTTTCTTCCCGAAGTCCTGGACAGGACTCTTGTCGACGAGGTAGTCGTTTGCTCCGACGAAGACGCTTTCGCTTACGCCTCGGCTTTGGCAAAAGAAGAAGGCTTGCTCTGCGGCATAAGCTCGGGGGCGGCGTTGTTTGCGGCTGCGAAAATCGCTTCGAGAGAGGAAGCCGCAGGCAAAACCGTAGCGGTCATCCTGCCCGACACCGGGGAAAGGTATCTGTCCACCGATTTATTCAAAATTTAATTCTTTTTCGATAAAAAAACCCCGTTCCTTTCGAACGGGGTTTTTTATTAAAATCAAGTCTCAATAATTGAATTTTTCGGCAAGATAAGCGTCGAGATCGGCTATTTTTATCCTTTCCTGTGCCATGGTGTCCCTGTCTCTTACCGTGACCGCTTCGTCTTCCGAAGTGTCGAAGTCCACGGTAATGCAATAGGGAGTACCCACTTCGTCCTGGCGGCGGTAACGCTTGCCTATACTTCCCGTTTCGTCGTAGGAACAAGCGTAAGTCTTGCTGAGTTTGCGGTAAAGCTCCATAGCCTTTTCCGAAAGTTTTTTCTGCAAAGGCAGGACAGCCACTTTAACGGGAGCGAGAGCGGGGTGGAAATGCATCACCACTCTGGTGTCGCCGCCGTCGAGGAGCTGTTCCTCGTAAGCGTCGCACAGGAAAGCGAGCGTTACCCTGTCCGCACCCAAACTCGGTTCGATGACGTAGGGAACGTATTTTTCGTTGGTGACGGGGTCGGTATAGTCCAAAGGCTTGCCGCTTTTTTTGATATGGGCGTTGAGGTCGTAGTCCGTTCTGTCGGCTATGCCCCAAAGCTCTCCCCAGCCGAAGGGGAAGAGATACTCGAAGTCGGTGGTCGCGCGGGAGTAGAAACAAAGTTCCTCGGGCGAGTGGTCTCTCAAGCGGAGCTTTTCGGGATCGATATTGAGTCCGAGCAACCAGTTTTTGCAGAACTCTTTCCAGTAAGCGAACCATTCGAGGTCTGTACCCGGTTTGCAGAAGAACTCCAGTTCCATCTGTTCGAATTCCCTTATACGGAATATGAAGTTACCGGGGGTTATTTCGTTACGGAAGCTTTTGCCTATCTGAGCTATTCCGAAGGGAACTCTGGCTCTCATGCTCCTCTGGACGTTCAGGAAATTCACGAAGATACCCTGAGCGGTTTCCGGGCGAAGGTAAATAGCGTTGGAGCTGTCCTCGGTGACGCCCTGAAAGGTGCGGAACATCAGATTGAACTGTCTTACTCCGGTAAAATTACTGTTGCCGCAGACGGGACATTTGATTTTTTTATCGGCGATGTATTTTTCCATTTCCTCGTTGGTCCAACCGTTTACGTTGACGGAAATGTTGTTTTTGGCGGCGTAGTCCTCGATGAGCTGATCGGCTCTGTGACGGGATTTACATTCCTTGCAGTCCATGAGCGGATCGGAAAAGCCTCCCACGTGACCGCTCGCTTCCCAGACGAGGGGATTCATAAGAATGGCGCAATCCACGCCCACGTTGTATTCGCTTTCCTGAACGAATTTTTTCCACCAGGCTCTCTTTACGTTGTTTTTCAATTCCACTCCCAGAGGACCGTAGTCCCAGGAATTGGCGAGACCGCCGTAAATTTCGCTTCCGCGGAAAATAAATCCGCGATTTTTACACAACGATACCAATTTATCCATAGTCAGTTCTGCCATGATCGCTCCTTCCTCCGTTCGAAGGTACTTGTTTTATTCCTGTTAATAATATTAAAAAACCCGACCAAAGTCAACCGTTCATAATCCGTTTATATAAAGAATACATTTTTATTATGAAAAAATACAATATTTTTGTTCATATCGTCAGTAACTGCGTAATAGTGGCTTTGCTTTTCGGGTTGTATCTGGCTTGCGTTCCCTCTCCCGCCACGCCCTCGTATGCGCCCATTTACAAAGGCGACGAGAATTCGGGAAAAGTCGCCATTATGATAAATGTTTATCAAGGGTCGGAATATGTGGAAGGGATAATGGAAGTTTTGGAAAAATATCACGCCGTAAGCACTTTTTTCGTAGGGGGATGCTGGGCGGAAAAGAATATGACTCTCCTTAAAGCGATGAGCGAAAAATACGAAATAGGCAATCACGGCTATCTCCACCTCGACCACGCCTCCATTTCCGAACAAGCCAACCGGGAGGAAATAGGTCTGTGCGGCAGCCTCATAGAAAAAGTGACGGGCAAACGCCCTTACCTCTTCGCTCCGCCTTCCGGCAGTATGGGGACGGCGATGACAAAAGTCTGCGAGGAACTCGGCTACAAGATAATAATGTGGAGTAAAGATACTATCGACTGGAGAGATAAAGATTATGAATTGGTATATAAAAGAGCTACTTCGGATATCCAAAGCGGCGATTTAGTGCTGATGCACCCCACCGCACACACGTTAAAGGCGTTGCCGTCGATACTGGATAAATATTCCTCTTTGGGTCTTTCCACGGCGACGGTAAGCGAGATATTGACAGACGAAGGCAGTTATTGATCGGTCGGTAAAGGACGGCGGTCAGCCGTAAAAATCCTTTACAAAAGCATTGTTTTTCTTTATAATAGTTTTTAATACTTTTAATAAGGAGAAACAATGCGGTTAAAAAGACTGGAAGCATACGGGTTCAAGTCCTTTGCGGATAAGCTGGTGCTGGATTTCAACGAAGGCGTGACCTGTATCGTGGGACCGAACGGTTGCGGAAAGAGCAATATAAGCGACGCCATAAGGTGGGTGCTCGGAGAGCAAAGCCCGAAAAAACTTCGGGGCAAAAACATGCAGGAAGTTATTTTCAGCGGGACCGAGAGCCGCAAGGCTTTGGGTTATTGCGAAGTCACTCTTATTTTCGACAACGAGGACAGGACTTACGACGTGGACGCCGACGAGGTCATCATCAAACGTAAACTTTTCCGCAGCGGCGACAGCGAATATTACATAAACAACAAGCAGGTCCGTCTTCTCGACGTGACCGACCTTTTCCGTGACACGGGGATAGGAAAGGACGGTTATTCGGTAGTCGGGCAAGGCAAGATAGATTCTCTTTTGAGTGCAAAACCCGAAGAAAGGCGGCAGGTTTTCGAGGAAGCCGCCGGGATAAGCAAATACAAGGCCAAACGCCAGATCAGCCAGAACAAACTTCTCAAAACCAACGATAATCTTCTGAGGATAAAGGATAAGCTGGAGGTTTACGAGACCCGTATGGCTCCGCTCATCAAGCAATCGGAAGAAGCGTTGAAAGCGAGAGAGCTGAAGAGCCGACTGAAAAATTGCGAAGTAAACCATTACATTTATCTCACCGAGCACCACGCAGAGGAAAAGAAAACCGTCGCCAATCGTCTTGCGTCGCTGGACAGGAGTTTAGCCGACAGCGAAAAGGAAAGGGATATCCTCGCCGACGAATACGCCGAATTGCAGGAAAAGGTCCGTACCACGGACGAGGAATATCGCCGTTTGACCGACGAAAAGCTGGAAATAAGCATTCGGCTGAGTCAAAAAACCGGACAAAACAATCTTAAACTTCAGCAGCTGGAAACCGTCAGGGAGGGGATAAACCGTCTCAAAGGGGAGCTGAAGGAAAAGAATTCCGCCATAAACGACCATACCGCCGCCCTGGATGCATACAAAAAAGAACAGCAGGAGGTCATAGCCAAAATCGTTTCCACGAAAAAAGACGAGGAAGCGGCGGAGGAAAGGCTTAAGAAAGCCGACGAAGAGGTGGACAGGCAGAGAGAGCAGATAGACGTCACCAACTCCATGTTATTGAGTTCCGCCGACGCCTGGGGACAGATCAACGGCGGTTTAAGTCAGCTTAAGACCGAAATAGTGCTTTTGGAAAAAAGCCGGGAAGAAAATAAAAATTTACTGGAAGAAAAAACAGCGGAACTCAAAGAAGCGACGAAGCTTTTAACCGATCTGGAAGAAGAAATAGCCTACAAGACTGCGGACAGAGAGGAAAAGAAAGGGTTTCGCAAGGACATAGACGGACAATATGCGAAAAAACTCGCCGATTGCGACGAGGCGCAGGATCAGTATAACGAAATCAGGGGCACAGTAGCCAAACTGACGAGCAAAATCGAATATCTCGAAGCGGGTAAAAACAGTTATTCCAGCTACGACGCAGCGGTAAGGTTTCTGATGAATGCGGAACCTGCCGTCAAGAGTAAGGTTTTGGGCGTGGTGGGGAGCGTTATTTCCACTCCCTCGCAGTTCGCCACGGCGATAGAGGTGGCTTTGGGCGGAAATATCAACAATATGATAACCGCCGATCAGAGGGATACCAGTTATCTTATAGATTATCTGAACGCAAACAGAGGCGGCAGAGGTACTTTTCTTCCGTTGGAAGCGATGAGGCCGAGACCTCTTGAAGACGCATATATGGACGCTCTCGACGAGGAAGGATGTTACGGACTTGCGGCGGATCTGGTAAAATACGAACGTCGTTTCCGTCCCGCCATAGAGACCCTTCTCGGCAGGGTGGTGGTGGTGGATACCAAGGACACCGCCGTCAGAATGGTCCGCACCTACCGCAACGCCTTCCGTATAGTTACGTTGGACGGAGCGCATTACGCCGTCAACGGAGCCGTCAGCGGAGGCAGAAAAGAAGGAGCGGATACCCGTTTGCTCAGGGTGGAAGCGGATCTTAACGATACCAAAAAATCGTTGGACAACCAAAACCGTATGCTTTCGGCGTTGAGCGAAGAACTCACCGAACTCAGGGCGAAATTGAAGGAAATGGAGACCGCTTCCAGGGTGCTGGACGGGATTATCGCCAAACTCGATAAGGACATAGGCGTTTGCGAACAGAAAAAGGCTTCCGCGGAAAGCGAAGTCGCCCGTTTGCGGAAAGAAAGCGATTTATTGAAGGAAACCATTGCTTCCGCCGGCAGGGAGATCGAAACGAAAAAGGCGATGTTCGCCGCAGAAAACGCAAAGATAGATTCCACAAGCAGCGAAAGGGTGGACGCCAACGAACTTTTGGAAAAACTGGCGATACGCCTCAAGGAAAAGGAACGGGAACGGGAAAAAATTTCTTCCGAACGCACCGAGATAATTCTGCTTGCCAAGCAGCTGGAAAGCAAGCTGTCGGAAATAGAAAAATCCATAGTCATATCCACGAGGACGGTGGAGAGGCTTACCAGAGAGACTGCCGACGCCGACGTCCAGATAAGAATGGCGGAAAGCGAAGAAAAGGCGGTGACGGCGGAACTCGAAAAGCTGGCGGCGGAACTCAGCGGCAACGACGAACTGGTGGCGGTGCAGGAAAAAATCGATTTGATGGACAAGGAAAAGGTGACCTTTGCCGAAAGGACGGAGACGCTTCGCCGCAAGGAACAGAAAAACAGCGAGATACTTGCGTCGTTGTCTGCGGCGAAAGCCAAAGCCGAAGCGTCTTTGGAGCGTATCGACAGCGAGATCAGGGCAGCAGGCGAAAGAGTTATGGAAGAGTACGGGCTGGATTATCGGGGAGCTTGCGAACTGAAGGATTACGATTACGACGACGAGAAGGGCATGCAGGAAGCGAAAGTATTGAGAAGGGAGCTGGCCAAACTCGGCGACATCAACGAAAAAGCCGTGGAAGACCTGGCGACGATGAACGCCGAATACGCCGATCTCAAATTGCATTACGACGATATCACCGAAGCAAAAGCCTCTCTCGAGGACACCATTAAAGACCTCACGGCGAAAATGGAAAAGAATTTTGCCGAGAGCTTCGAAAAGATAAAAGTCAATTTCGCAGAAGTTTTCAAGGAACTGTTCGGAGGCGGCAAGGGAATGTTGGATCTGGAAATGGAAAGAAACACGAGCATTCTCGAAGCCGGGATAATAATCGCCGCCGAACCGCCCGGAAAGAGGTTGCAGAATATCGACCTCCTGAGCGGAGGAGAGAGGGCGATGACCGCCATAGCGTTGATTTTCGCCATTATAAAGCTACACCCGATGCCCTTCTGCGTTCTGGACGAAGTGGATGCGCCGCTGGACGACAACAACGCCGCAACTTATGCAAAATATCTGAGAAAATTTTCCAAAGGAACGCAGTTTATCATAGTTTCGCACCGTAAGCCCACCATGCAGCTTGCCGACGCGCTTTACGGGATAACGATGCAGGAAAAAGGCGTTTCCAAGTTCTTCAGCACGCAGTTCAAGGACGCACAGAAATTCGCCACCACGGTATAAGGAGACAGGTTATGGGATTTTTCGACAGAATAAAACAGGGATTAAAGAAAACCAAGGAGAGTATTTCCAAGAAACTTTTCGAGGTGTTCAAGGCAAAAGATCTCGACGAGGAGTTTTACGAAGAGCTGGAAACGGCGTTGATAGCTTCGGATATGGGGGCTGTAGCCGCCGAAAACATTATCGAGGAACTGAAAGACTCGCTTTTTGCCAAAAAAATAACTTCGCCCGAACAAGCCAAAGCCGAACTGAAACGTATTCTCGTCGAAAGCGTGGATTACGAAATTCCCGAATACGAATATCCGTTAATAATAATGATAGCGGGGATAAACGGCGTGGGCAAGACCACCGCCGTAGGAAAACTGGCAAATCTTTTCAAAAGCCAAGGAAAGTCGGTCATCATCGCCGCCGCAGACACGTTCAGGGCGGCTGCGAGCGAACAGCTTACCGTCTGGGCGGAACGGGCGGACGTCAGGATAGTCAAACACTCCGAGGGAAGCGACCCGGCTGCGGTGGTTTTCGACGCCATCAGCAGTATGAAAGCCAAAAAGACCGACGTTTTGCTGGTGGATACCGCAGGCAGACTCCACAATAAGAAAAATCTGATGGACGAGCTTAAAAAGATAAACCGGGTCATCGAAAGGGAAATGCCGGACGCCGACAGACGCAATTTTATCGTGCTCGACGCAACGACCGGACAGAATGCGGTCACGCAGGTGGAAATATTCGACGAAGCCGTGGACATCGACGGAATTATCCTCACTAAACTGGACGGAACGGCAAAAGGCGGCGTGGTCATGGCGATCTCCGCCGAATACGAAATGCCCGTCGTCTATGTCGGAGTGGGAGAAAAGATCGACGACTTGTTGCCTTTCAACGCCGAAGAATTCGTGGACGCCGTACTCTGATAGCGTCCTTCCCCGAAAGTCCTTCGAAAATTATCGGAAAGCGGTTTTTTTGAACCGCTTTTTCATCGGAGAGGCTTCCCGAAGCAAACGGTAGCCGATTTGGCGGCCGCAAGGACGGATTTGCCTTATTATATATAAGGATAAGAGAAAGGCCGAGCGGCTTTATCGCAAACGCCGTATTTCGGGAAGAAAAATTTTTTCACAAGACGGATTGCAAGTAAAATAGGGGGAAAACGACGAGTCGGGTACAATATGTTGGGGGCGATTTTCCACCGACCACAAGATAAAAAAATACGAAAAAAAGTTTTGCAATTTTTTGTAAAAATCAGTTGACTTTAGGGAATCAATGTATTATTATAAGAAAGCTGTCGCAGGAAAGCGACGGCGAGCGAACCTTAACAACGGAACGGAAAGACGAAAAGAAAATAAACGAAGATAAACCGAGTTAATTTTTTTGAGCGAAAAGCAAAGAAAGCGAAACGA
>CASDZI010000010.1 GCA_949285605.1 uncultured Christensenella sp. | reverse complement strand
TCCGAGATCCTTGGGCACAAGAATCCGACTATAACGCTCAACCGTTATGCTCACTCTCTTATGGAGCATAAGGCGGATATGATGAACAGACTGGGAAAGTTTTTGCAATAAGTCAAAAGAACGTACATGAATTACTATATTCAATGTACGTTCTTTTTCTATATTATAACAGAACACGAAGATAATAACAATATAATTGGGCATTTTTCATATAAGTTGTGTCCTTAAATGTTCATGAACAGAGTATTTCATGTGCTTTTTATCTTGATTTATTCACTGAATATAGTATTCGATGAACATTTTCGGATATTAGTTGTACATGGAATAAACGACAAAGTTCACAGAGGTCAGCTTATGAGTAAACGGAAAGTTTTTCAGATAATCCTGTTAGCGCTCGTCGCTGTGCTGTTTTTGGCGTGTGCTGTAATTTTTACCGCCTGTGGAAACAATGAAACGCCTGATGACGGGCAGAATACCGAACAAGGTGGCGAAAATCCGAACGACGGAGACGAACCGGGAACAACCCCAGGCACCGATCCGGACGATGATAAGGATATCGCCGTCACTTCGCTTTTGCTTGATAAGACCTCTTTGATGTTGGAAGTTGGGGAAAGTTATACGCTTGTCGTAACTGTTTCTCCGAACAATGCAACGGATAAGAGTATAACTTGGTCGAGCACGAATTCTTCCGTTGCGACTGTCAGTGGCGGAAAAGTCACGGCTAAGTCCGAAGGTGCAACGACGATTACGGCAACGGCGCATAACGGCAAAAGCGTGTCTTGTATCGTTACAGTCAACGAGCCTGCGCCCGAAGTTATAGAAGTGACTTCCGTATCGCTCAATAAAACTTCTTTGACCTTGGAGATCGGCGAAAGCGAAACGCTTACGGCGACCGTTTTGCCGAGCAATGCGACGGATAAATCCGTAACTTGGACATGTTCTGCTCAAACCGTGGTAACGGTTGAAGACGGAAAAGTAACGACAATTGAAAGCGGAACGGCTACGATTACCGCTACAACGAGCAATGGCAAAACGGCATCTTGTATGATTACAGTCATTGAGCCAGCCCCGGAAGTTATAGAAGTAACTTCCGTGTCGCTCAATAAAACATCTTTGACATTAGAGATTGGCGAAAGTGAAATACTTACAGCGACAGTCTTGCCGAACAACGCAACGGATAAATCTGTAACATGGACAAGTTCCGATCAATCAGTGGCGATAGTCGCGAACGGAGAAGTAACGGCTGTTGGCAGTGGTATAGCTACGATCACTGCAACAGTGAGTAATGGAAAGACGGCGATTTGCAGGATCACGGTAAACGCCGCTATCCCCGAGATCACGCAAGTCGAAGGCGCAACGATCGCCGGAACAGATATTTTTATGCTTGTCGACTATACAACAGACAGCGTCGCCCTTTTGAATAAGGTAACCGTTTCCTCCGGCAGTTGGGATCTGTATTCGGATATTCTCGGTCAAAACCGGATTCCTACGAAAATTGCTGCGGGCAGCAACGGAAAATTGCAAGACGGCGACAATGTGTTTTATATTATGTTGGAGAACGAAAACGGTGACCTTGCGGAGGTTTACACATTGACCATATACCGCAGTTATGCCGTTACTGTTGGAGAACGAAAACGGTGACCTTGCGGAGGTTTACACATTGACCATATACCGCAGTTATGCCGTTACTGTGAGTTACTATAATCATAAAGATGTTTTGGTGTATTCAGATACCGCTTATACAGGCTATGAATACTCAATAGAATTCAATTATTCGATAGTAGGATATACGTTTCATGATTGGACGGAAAATGGAACAAGTTACCAGCCGCATGTTTTATGGGACGGTTTATCTCTCTACGCCGATATGACGGCGAACTCGTATACTGTAACTCTAGATGCGAACGGAGGGACAATCTCCAATTCAATACAAACAGTAACATACGATGAAACGTATGTATTCCCTGTACCTAAACGGGAGGGATATGCCTTTCTTGGCTGGTATGCTGGTGAAACACGACTTGCAGATGAAGGTGATGGTTTGTCCATATGGCAGTATACAGATATATTCTCCGTAACTGCAAAATGGCAAATTAACCAATACACCGTTAACGTAGAATATGATAGTAAAGCTGGTATCGTCACGGGAATAGGAACGTACAATTATGGAACAGAAATTTCCCTTATGGCTTCATCGCCTAATCTCGGTTATAACTTCCTCGGCTGGTATGACGAAACCGACAAGCGCTTAACAACAGGATATATATATGGTTTTACATTGGGTACTGATAATCTTTTCTTTATAGCAAAATATGAAGTTAAGGAAGAATTAGAGTCGTTTACTTTCACTTCTACAGCAACTACATGCATCATAACAGGAGTGAAAAATAAATCCGTAACGGATCTAATTGTGCCAGGGTATGTGACAGAAATTGAAGAAGGTGCTTTTTCAGGATGCAATTCTCTTACAAATGTCTCTCTTCCGTTTGTAGGAAAGAATGAATTTGCCACAACGGCATCAAGCTCTACATTGTTTGGATATATTTTCGGGACAACCAGTTATACGGGCGGCAGTGCAACTTCGCAGAGGTATGGTTATTATTCGTCATCAGTAACATATTTTGTTCCTACGTCGCTTAAAAACGTAACCATAATCGGAGGAAATATATTATATGGTGCTTTCTATAACTGCTCTTCACTTTTGAGCATAACCATTCCAGACGATATTGAAAATATCGGTGATTATGCATTCTATGGATGTTCCTCTCTTACAAGCATAACTATACCAGATAGTGTAACTTCTATCAATGATTCTGCATTCTATGGATGTTCCTCTCTTACAAGCATAACTATACCAGATAGTGTAACTTCTATCAATGGTTCTGCATTCTATGGGTGTACTTCGCTTGAAGGTGTACATATAACCGATATAGCCGCATGGTGCAATATACGGTTTAGTTATACTTCTAGTAACCCTCTGCGTTACGCAGGTAAGTTATATTTAAACAATGAACTTATAACTGAACTTATTATCCCTGATAATATAACATCAATAGGAAATTATGCGTTTTATGGCTGTACTTCTATTGAAAGTGTAAGCATACCAAATAGTGTGACACGCATCAAAATGTATGCGTTTTCTTATTGCTCTTCGCTTCAAAGCGTAACCTTAGGTGAGGGGATATCCTTATATTATATTAGTGGCAACGCATTCAGCAATTGCACTTCACTCAAAAGCTTAACAGTACAGGGAACAATAACTTCAATTCACAGTCAAGCGTTTCAAAATTGTACCTCACTTATGAATGTATATATTACAGATTTAGATGCATGGAATGCGATCACTTTTGAAGATGATACAGCCAATCCACTTTACTATGGCGCGACGCTGTATCTGAACGGAGAAGAAGTGACAGAGTAGAACTTATTACAGTAATAATGCTAAGGAGGCATCAATATGGATATCAAATTGGATGATATTTTGCAGTTGAAGGACGACGAACTGAACAGCAGCCGCATTGAGCTCAATGTTACTGCGGGGCGCGGCGGAGAATGGTTTCTCGACCGATGGCTCGCTACAGATCTGCAAAATCGCATTGAGGGACAAACGGAATGCTCCTATTGGGGCTGGTACGGAACAAAACAACGCAATTTCTATCCGAACGATCTTGTGTTTAGCTTTGTCAAGAAAGGTGGAGACGAGTGGCTGTTTGTATCTGCGGCAAAGATTTTGGATGTCCCGTTCGGACAAAGAGCGAGCTATGAGATACTTGAAAAGTATCGCCCTTTTTTTGGAAGATTGCTTATCAGCTACAAGAAAAAGCAGACTTACAGCCGCTATGTGTTCAAATTGCGCAGCCGATTAAAAGATATTACCGTAAAAGAAATTCTGCCGGATCTTTATAATGGCTCTCACTTCCCGGGGTATGATCAGGTTTATTTGTCTTTTAAGGAATTAGAGGGAATCGTAAAACGGCGCCCCGCAGACTGGGTAAATGCATTGGAACATCAAAAAGCGATTTATCTCATCACCGATAAGTCAAACGGACGTCTTTATGTTGGATCTGCAACAGCTGACAGTAAAATGTTGCTTGCAAGGTGGGAAAGCTATGTAAGTAACGGGCACGGCGGCAATATTGAGCTGAAAAAGATTGTGGATTCTAAAGGTTCTGACTATATAAAACAAAATTTTCAATATTCGATAATTGAGAATTATAATGCTAAAATTGATGATGAGTACATACGTTTCAGGGAAATGTTTTGGAAAAAGATTTTGCAGTCGGAAAAACATGGATATAATAAAAACTATTGAAATAAATTTGCTACACAAAAGCCGTAATCGTCTGACTACGGCTTTTACGTTTGTATGAAGTTATAAGTCATATCAGAACGCGCCGTAAAGGTTATAATATCTTTTGCGGATACTTGCTTTGCGGTGATTTATAGTTCCTCTGCCGATACCGAGTTCTGCGCAGACTTCGGATTGTACCATACCGTTCATATAGCAGTTCAGAATGGCAATTTCCAGCGCGGATAACTGCAAAGTACTTACGAGTTCATCGTATTTGCTGTAATCGGTCTGTTCTTGCTCAAAGCAATTCACGGGATCCATAGGCAGCGCTTTATAGCTTGTAAAATCGATATTAAAAGGTTTCCCGTCTTTCTGCGGTAAAGTATCTTCACCGTCTACTACCCGATATCAGGCAAGTTTAATGGCAATTTCTTTTCCTCTGCTTACAAAAGCTTCCGGCTTTAAGCCGATAACTGTAAGACACAGACGACCGCTTGCTTCCCCCGGAAAAACCGGCGTTTTTCGGAATCCCCTTATTCAAATCCCTTATCGGGTATAAAAAAAGCAAGTCAAACATTTATTATAACTTGCGTTTTTTTTGGTGCCGTTGACCGGACTTGAACCGGTACGATGTTGCCATCGAGGGATTTTAAGTCCCTTGCGTCTGCCTATTCCGCCACAACGGCATAATGGAGGCGCCATCCAGATTCGGACTGGAGAATGAAGGTGTTGCAGACCTTTGCCTTACCACTTGGCCATGGCGCCGTATTTACTCCTGAACAGGAGTCGGAAAATTAAGTTTGGAGCGGGAGACGGGATTCGGACCCGCGACATTCGCCTTGGCAAGGCGACGCTCTACCACTGAGCCACTCCCGCAAAACTTTTGTAAAACCAAAGCGTAAACAATTTTGCTTTGCTTATATATAATATCAAACACCGTTAAAAAAATCAAGTGTTTTATTACATATTTTCTTATTTATTCTCCACGTCTTTCTCCTTGTCTTTGTTTTTATTTTCCCTTCTGTATTTTCTTATTCTGTATACGGTCACGCCTAAAATCAAAGCGAATACGAGAAACGTGAGTATCCACATCCATACCGAATCGGTTTTGACGGACAGCAATACGAATATTCCCACCAACGCCCCGTAGATCGCTATCGGAAACGTAAATAGAAGTATCCTTATCGGTAAAGGGACCTTCTTACTCTCTGCTCCCGCAATCGTGCCTTCGAGGATTATTTCCAAAACAAATTCTATTAAGCTATCCATCCTTTTATGCCTGTTACAATAAAAAGGAAAAGCAAAAAGTAATTTGCTTTTCCTTTCGTAATGATTTTAATCGAAATTTTAATTCTTAAGATTTTTTGGTTCCGGTTTCGGACTCTTCTTTCGCTTCGGACTGTCCGTTGACGGTAATGTTCCCTTCGGCGTCGACGTATATTGCGCTTTCTACCCCGGACGCAACGGCAAAAGCGGCGGTTTCGTCTTTTCCGGTCTTATAAATCACTTTAACGGTCAACCCGTTCTCGGTAAGACTTTTCTTGAGATTGAAAGCCGCCTTCAAAGCCTGCGTGGCGTCCGCCACTCCTATAACGGCGTCGGCGGTTTTTTCCTCGAAATAACGTCCCGGATAAAGCGTAAGGAGATATTCCGGGTCGAAACGGAAACTTACCGCTCTGCAAACTTCTCCACTTCTCATAAAGTCGTGGCGCCCGCCTTCGATAAGTACCTTTCCGTCTTTGTCGCAAAGCAGGAATACCGTGCCGTTATCGTAATTCCTTCCCATATTCGCAAGGTCGTATTCGATAAGATTGCCCAGTCCGTATTCCTCAAGCAACCCGCTCAGTTCCAGTAAGTTCAACATAGCCGCCGTACTGGTAGGATTGGTTATTTTTTCTGCGGCTTGTTTAAGTACGGGAAGTCCGCCCTTTACGAGTGCGGTCTCTCTGATGAGTTTCTCCACGGCGTAATCGGCGTCGGTGAAAAGTTCGTTTTTCAATAGACTTCTTATCTTATCCTTCCCTACCTTCCCTTGGAAAATGCTTTCCGCAAGTCCGAGAAGTACCGACGTGTTGCCGAGTATTATTTTTCCGCATTCCACACCTATCGCCTTCAGAACGCCGAGAGCGCAGGATATTGCTTCGGCTTCCGCCTCTATTCCGCTTATTCCGGTAATTACCGCGCCGAAAGAAGTACGGTTACGGACGGCTCCCGAAAAACGGTACACTTCGCTCATTCCGAAAAGTCTTTCGGTATCCTTTTCGGCAAGACTCAGAAGTCCCTCCACCACGTCTTCCGTCAAAGCTAAAATATCGCCTTCGGAATCGGTGAGTTTGTAACGGTCGTCCATACCGTAAAATCCGAAATTATCCCCCAGTCTCCCCAGGGCGGGTATTCCGGTAAGGCAGAATCCCTCTCTTGCCAAAACGGCTGCCGCGTCGTAAAACATCTTGTATTCGGCGTGGCGGGTACGAATGTTCTTTGCTAAAAATCCATAAGGTAATTTTGCGTCCATCAGTTTATGTCTCCCTCCGGTAATTCAGTTTGCTGTTCTTGTTCCACAAAGTAATCTTTATATGCAGTCCAGGTAGAACTGTAACTGTTGAAAGAATTGTAAGGTATATGGATACGAAGATTTTCGGTAATTTCAAACGGTTTTGCGTCTATACCGATATTCAAAGCTATCTCCGCTTCCACATAAATGTTGTTTAACGACGTACATCCGGCAAAGGCTCCTTCTCCGAGTTTGGATATGCCTTCGGGTAAGGTCAGACTTTCCAGAGCGGTACAGCCCTCGAAAGCTCCGCTTTCTATCTCCAACCCGGTGACGTTCTCGGGAATGACTATTTCTCTCAGACTTACGCACTCGGCAAAAGCTCCGCTCGCTATTTTCTTGATGCCGGCAGGCAGTACCACTTTAGTCAGATTGACGCAGTCTCTGAAGCTGTCCTCGCCTATTTCGGTTATCGAGGAATTCTTAGTGAAATACACTTCGGTCAGTTCGTCGTGTCCCTGGAAAGGTCCGACGTAGCTGTACCTGTCGGTGGTGGGATTGGCGGTGTCGTAAACGTAATTGTTTCCGTCCTTGATGTAATCTCCTTCGGGATCGTTGATATAGCCTTTCCGAATGGCGGTTATTGGTTCGCCGGCCTGTTCGCCCATAATTACGATCTTTGCGTCGGTACTTCCGAAATATTTCGTAATGGCGTTGTTTTCCACCGTATATTTATCGTTGGGCGAGCCGACGCTGTTGTCGATGCATTTGGCGTAAAGGCTCACGTCTCCGCTGAGATAATACGGATACGTTACTTTTTGGGTAAAGCCTTCGTCGAAGTACCAACCTATGAAAATATATTCGGTATCGCCTTCTCCCTGCTTGGTTTCCACTTCGATTTCCGAATAAATGGCGTAATAATAAGCCTCGTCTATCGGTTGGGCTTTGTCGGCGTCCACAACAAACGTTACCTTATATTTGTTGACAACGGTCATAAGATCTTCCTGCACGCCCCAGCCTGCGTCAAGACGGTAAGTATCCATTTCGTCGGCGCTCCCGAACAAAATACCGTCGGCTCCCAGAAGTTCGGTCTCTTCCATAAGCGGAGGAGTCAAGGCTTCTATGGTAAGCGTCCATTCCCCTACTATGCCGTCAAACGCTCCGTCGGCTATCCTCAAGATATTGTCTGTTATCTTGATATCGTAAGGCGACGTTCCGCCGAATGCACCTGCGTTAATGACTTGTACCTCGGCAGGCAATACCACTTGCTTTTTGACCGATGAATTATATTTTATGAGAGTATTGGCTATTATAATGAACTCTTCTCCGTCGAGCAGTTTATTGTTCAGCCACGCCGTATCTTTCATTACGTCGTCGCCCACCCTCGTCAGCGTTGCGGGGAATACGATGTCGGAAAGCTTGACGCAACCGTCGAAAGCGTTGGAGTTGATTGCGTTAAGCCTGCTGCTTTCACCGAATATGACTTGGGTTATTTTGCTGTTACCTTTGAATGCTCCGTTATAAATGGTAGTAATATTGTCCGGAATGGTCACAACGGTATCGAACCCATTGTATTTGACGAGTATGTTCCCTAAAACTACCATATTGGAACCGTCTCCGTCCACGTATCCTACGTTCTCCAAAGCGCTTTCCCCTATGGAGGTAAGCGAACCTTCCTTGATTATAAAATTGGTCAGGCTCTGGCAATCGTAAAATCCGCCTTCTCCTATCTCTTCCAGCGAGGCGTTGGGATTGCTGAAGTCACGCAATGCGATACAGTTGCCGAAGGCGTAATCGCCTATTCTTATCAATGAGCTGTTGCCGGTAAACGACACGCTGAACAGCGAAGTGCAGTTATGGAACGCATAAGCTCCTATTTCGACAAGAGTACTGTTGTTTGCAAACAATAAACTTTTTATCCCCGAAGAGGCAAAGGCATAATCGAGTATGGTGTTTACCGTCGCCGGAATGGTGACTCTGTCCAACGCACGACAGTTTTCGAAAGCGGAAACGCCTATATAAGTCAGTTTGCTTGCAAGCGACAAGTCGAGGACGGAAAGAAGGCTGCAATTTTTGAACGCCCCGTCGAGAATACTGGTAAGATTGCTTCCGCCTGCGTACAGATTGACGGCGGTTACCGAGCTGTTATGGAACGCCTCTTTCCCTATACTCGTCACACTCTGTGGCAGATACACCGCAGAAAGCACGTTGTCGTCGGCAAACGCTCTTTCTCCTATAATCTCCACCCCGTTGTACACGTGCAACGTGGAAAGTCCTTTACCGTTATATTTATAAAGGATATTATTTATCATAATGCAATTATCTACATATTCGTTCAACCACGCCGTCCCGTCAAAGGAATCGTACCCTACGTTACTGAGCCCGACGCAATCTTCGAAATTGATAGTCTTAAGGGCTGTGCAACCGGTAAACACCCTGTAACCTATCTGCAACAAGGTGGAGGGCAACACGATTTCTTTCAGTCCGGTGCAACGGTAAAATACTTCGTCGTCGAGTTCGGTAATGCCTTCGGGCAGAACGACCTTCTCTATGTGTCCGTTGTTCTTGAAAGCGCCTACGGCGATACGAGCCACGCCTTCCGGCACCTGCACCACCGAAGCCGTACCCTTGTATTCGATAAGATAATCGTCGATTATGACGAAGTCACCGTTGTAATTCTTATACCATCCGGTACCGACGAAAACGTCGTCCCCTATGGAGGTCAGTTCCGAATGAACGCTTCCGTCATAATCGCTACTGTTGGGCAATTCGATATAGTAGACGTATTCCTTGCCCTTGAACGCTTCGTTAGCGATTTCCCGGACGTATTTTCCTTTATAGGTGGACGGAACTATGACGTACCCGTCGGTTCCGTTATATTCCGTGATACGGTAGGTCCCTTCCTCGGTCAGTTCGTACACCAAACCCGAGGTACTGGCGTTAATGTCTATCCATTTTGCATAAAGAGTTATATTCCCCTCAAGAGTCATCGGGAAAGTTGCGAGAGTCTTGAAATTACTGTCGGTATACCACCCTGCAAAACGGATCTTTGCGGTGTTGGCAACGGCTAAGGGTTCAGCCACCACCGCGCCTGTTACGGTTCTTGTTTCGCTTTCGTCGATACGGAAAATCAAGTCGAATTCCGCCGTATCTTTATATATAAGAGTAACGTCCGCAGGGAAAGCCGACGCCGCAATATTTAGTCTTTCGTCCCCGTTGTTTACTCCGAAGGTTACGCTGTAAAGACTCGTGCATTCCTCGAAAGCCTTGTCGGCAACGTATTCCAACGACGCCGGCATAGTGACCGAAAGGATACCCGAACAATGCGAAAACGCTCCTTCCGCTATGTATTTGAGGTTGTTGTCGGTAAAGGTCAACGACGTGATCTCGCCCTTTCCGCTGAACGCCGACGGCGCTATGAAGGATACTTCTGCGGGAACGGTCACCTCGGAGGCAAAACCTTTATATTTAACCAGGACGTTGCCGAGAATAACGAATTCCTTTTCGTTCTCGTCGAGGTAAGGCGTATTTCTGAATACGTCGGTACCGAAGAACTCTACGGTATCGAGGAATTCGGAATAATCCGCCTTTTCCAGTAACGAGTTGTCCGCAAAAGCTTCGTCTCCTATCGTCCTCAATACCGAATTGAAGGAAACGTATTCGAGTTTTGACATATTGGCAAAAGCCTGCGTTCCGATATTGATGAGATCGGCGGGAAGATAGACTTCCTTCACGAAATTATCTCCGTAAAACGCTTTCGCCGCAATTTCCGTCACGGTGTAATTGTTGAGCACGGCGGGGATATTGAGTCTCTCTTCGGTCTGACGGCTGCCGAGTATCCTGGCGCCCTGTCTGATAACGACCGCTCCGTCCACCACGTCTTCGTAAGAATAAATTTCGTAGATATAATTCTGGAAATACTGCACCGAATCGCTCCAGGCGCTTTCGTCGTAAACTTTGACCACGTCGCTGCCGAACACGTATTGTAAATCTTTAAATAAAGTTTCGTTCCCCGGACGAACGTAAATATTGTCGGGTACGTTGGAAGCAACAAAACTGCTCCCCGTAAAAGTCAATCCGTCGGCTAAAATACGGAAGTTGATAAGGTTGGGACAATCTATCGCCCTGTCGTCCAGGGTGAGAACGGAATTAACGGTTATTCCGCTTATTTTAGCAAAGCTGAAGGCTCCGCTGACTATTCTCGTACAACGGGCGTCAACGCTCACGTCGGGATTGGACGCCGAAGCGTAAACCGCCGGATAAAGATAAAGCGTCTTGAAATCACTGCTGTAGAGCATTCCCGAAGAAACGGTGAAATGTTCGTTGTTGTACGCCGTGACCAAAGCCAAAGAGGTACAACCGGCAAATACGCCGTTCCCGAGGGAAGTAAGAGTACTCGGTAAAGATATTTCCGTAAGAGAAGAAAGTCCGCTGAACGCTCCGTCTCCTATGCTTTCGAGAACGGTATTGTTGGCGAAAGTAACCGTAAGAAGATTGCTTAAACCTGCCGTAACTTCGAAAGCATAGTCGCCGATAGTTCTCACTGCTTTGGGGATACTTATACCCGTAAGATTTATACATTCGGCAAACGCCCTCTCCCCGCTTATAACGGTTACCGAAGGAAGTACCGTGTAGGTTTCGAGTTCCTTTGCCGAAGGATAAGCTATGAGTTCGGTTTTGTCGGCGTTGTAAAGCACGCCGTTGTCGGTTATGAAATTCCTGTTGGTGGAGCTTACCGCAAATTCCCTTATCGCAGCGTCTTTGAATATGCCGTCCTTTATTTCCACGACAGGATATTCTGTGCCGTCGATAAGTTTGGTTTCGGGAATAACCACCACGTCTTCGTTCCCCGTATAACCGGATACCTGAAGTCCGCCCGAGGTATATGTATACAGCAACCCGTCGTTACCGGTGTTTATGTCGATGTAAACGGCGGTAAACACCGTTTCGCTCGTTACGGTGTAAGGGAACGTCACGGCCTTGCCGTTCAGTTGCCACTCCACGAATTTGAATCCGTCGTACTCGGCTTCGGGAGGATCGGAAACCGCACTTCCCACGTTGTAGGCGGTATAATACGTTTCGCTCGCTTCTCCGAAGCGTTTGTAATTAAAACCTATCCTTACCTGATCCCTGTCGTAGATGGCGTAAAACTTCAATCCTTCGCTATCCACCTTTTCCATACTCTCGGTGTCTTCCCAGCGTCCGTTGCTGTAGCCTTGAATGATGGGAATTTCCGGAGCGTAATCCAGAGCGGAAGCGTTCCTGGGGACTTTGACGGTGGCTATTTCGGTTTCTCCGATATCGGTCCTGCTGTAATAAGCCACGTCGTAGTACTGCGGAGCATAGACGGCAACGAGATATAAATCCTTGGTCACGTTGTCGTAACCCGTCATCGTCCCGGTATCCCGGTCTCTCCACCCGATAAAATCATACCCTGTGACCGTGGGTAGAGCGGGAGCGGTGGCTCTGCCGCCCACCGAAACTTTCTGCGGATCGCCGAGTTGCTTCCCGTCTGCGTCGAGGAAAATCACGGTGTACTTCGTCTCGGTGCTTTCGTAAAGGGTCAGGGTGACGGCTATTTCGAATTTGCCGTAAATCAAAGTTATGGTTTTGGTCCCGGGCACGCTCAGTTTCGCCTTGTCCTCGGCTTTGACCATATTCATGGTAGCCGGCATCTGGACCGTTTCTCCCAAAACGGTATTTCCGGAAGCGTCCTGGGTGTCGAAATATTTCACGTTGAGAATGACGTCGCTTATATCGAACTCGGATATGAGAAAACTTCCCGAAACGCTGCTTTCATCTACCGTAATGCTCTCTATCCTGGCATAATCTATTTCCGACCCGCCGCAGGAAGCCGCGCAAAAAAGCAACGCCGCACACAAGAAAAGCATTATGACCGTCTTAGTAAATTTACTCATATCTTACTCCAAAAAGTCGTCACATATTATTTTCTAATATATAATATAACATTGAAACGAAGTAAAATCAATATGTTTCCCGAGAATTTTTTTGCCATAATTTGACCCGCCGTCTCCAAAAATCGACGGCAAGGGAAAAAATACTAACCGAGGGTGACGTCGGAGAGGGAAAATTCCCGTCCGATAAGGGAAAGTCTTTCGGAAAATTTAGACAGATCGATGTTTTCTGCGGCTTCCTTTGCAATAGGCAAAGTCGAGGCGTTCACATATTTCAGGCTGCCCGCACCGGACTGCTCCAACCCGAATATCTCTCCGCCGCCCCTCATTGAAAAATCCTCTTCCGCTATCCTGAAACCGTCGGAACAGGATACCAAAACCGATAATCTGTCGCAAGAGGCAGAGGAACACAAAAAACAGTAGCTCTTACTTCCGTCCCGACCTATCCTGCCCCGTAACTGGTGCAACGTCGCCAGTCCGAAACGGTCTGCGTCGGTAATTATCATTATCGAAGCCTTCGGAACGTCCACCCCCACTTCCACCACGGTGGTGGCTACGAGGACGGAAATTTCTTCCGATCGGAATCTTTCCATAACGGAATTTTTTTCCTCTGTTTTCATTCTGCCGTGCAAAACGCCTATCTTTTCCGAGGGGATATACTGCGACAATTCCTTTTGCAGCTCTTCGCAGTTTTCTTTTTCTATCCCCTCCGAATCGGAGATCTTGGGCGCTATGACGTAAGCGAGCGCTCCTTCCCTACACCTTTCGGCGAGGTACTTCCACATATCTTCTCTTTTTTCGGGCGGCACCACGGCGGTTTTTATATTGCCCGTGGTTCTCCTTTCCACCGTTATGAACTCCGCTTCCCCGTACGCCGCAAGACACATCGTCCTCGGTATGGGCGTTGCGCTCAGCGTCAACACGTCGCAGTCCTTCCCTTTTTCTATGAGGGCGTTCCTCTGCGCCACCCCGAAACGGTGCTGTTCGTCTATAACCGCAAGTCCCAGTTTCGGAAAATTCAATTTTTCGGAAAAAATCGCATGCGTGCCTATAAGTATGTCCGTCTCCCCGTCTGCCACCGCTCCGAAAAGAGCCTTCCTTTCCGAAAGAGTATTGCCCCCCGTGACCAACGCCGCCTTGATACCCGTCCCTTCCAACGCTTTGAGGAAAAAGGAATAATGCTGCTTCGCCAGAATTTCGGTAGGCGCCGCTATTGCCGCGCGGTAGCCGTTGACGCAGGCGAAATACGCCGCAAGGAGCGCAACGACGGTTTTTCCGCTTCCCACGTCTCCGCAAAGGACGGCGTTCATTCTCTCTTTCTTTCTCATAAGCGAAATTATCTTTTCGGCAGCCGCTTCCTGTGAAGGCGTAAGGGTAAATCCTACGTTACCGAGAACGGGAGAAAAATCGGCGTCGCTTCGGTATTGCCTTTCCTTGTCCGAAGAAACCTCCTTCTTCGCAAGACGGAAAGCCCCTATCCTCTCGGTGAGTTTTTCCAACGCTATACGCCTGAGAGCAGAAGAGTTGTCCTTTACTACCGGCTTATGCACGGCGGTATAGGCTTCCGACAAGGACATGAGGCGGTACTTTTCCGCAATAACTCCGTCTATAACGCTTTCGGGACAGAAATGCAACGCTTCCGCAACAATGTTCCGATAAACGCCCTGCCCGATAAGTCCTTTGGTCGGGTAAATAGCGTTGATCGTTCCTTTGTCGAGTTTTCCGCCGGGCTTGTCTGAATGCGGATTGGTAAATTCGTATCCGTAGGAAGTGAGCTTTACTTTTCCGAAAAAGGTGTATTTTTCCCCGACGTTCAGAATTTTGTGAACGTAATCCTGATTGAACCAGACGATTTTGGCTTTCGTTTCGCCGCAAAGTACCTCGGCGTTGAAAAATCGGAGCTTGCCTTTCTTTATTACCTTGCCTTTGGAGACGACTACGGCGTCGAATAAACAAAAAGACCCGTCTTCCGCCCCTTCCAAAGGTACGCTCGAAGACAAGTCCACGTATTGACGGGGCAGGACGTCGAGAAGTTCTTCCGCAGTCCTTATCCCGAGTTTAAGAAGTTTTTCCTCGGTGGAACTCCCTACCCCCCGAAGATATTTGACGGGCAACGGACACATTTTATTCCACGCCGATAAGGTAATAGTAATGCGCCTGTCCGCCCGAAACGCAGATAACGTCGCTGTCGGAATAAATTTCGGTAAGCTCTTCGCTCAAAGCCGCCGCCTCCTCTTCCGAAACGTCCTCGCCGTAATAAAGCGTAATGACGCAGATGCTGTCCTTATCCTTGGTGGCTATGGCTTGCTTCACCACGTCGTTGACTTCGCTGCCCTTTGCGATGATATTTTTTTCCAACGCTATGATGTCGCCGTTATGCAATTCGAATCCGTCTATCTCAGTGTCCCTTACCGCATGGGTCACCTGAATGCAACTTACGTTCTTGAAGGCGCTGGACATGGCGCTTTCCACGTTTTCCGCTTCGTCGTCGGGATTGAAAGCCATCGCCGCAGAAATCCCTTCAGGGACATTAACTGTAGCTATGACTACCAAATTACACTCAACAAGCTCTTTAGCCTGTTCACAGGCAAGGATGATGTTCTTGTTGTTGGGTAAGACGAAAACATTGTCGGCGTTGATTTTCGAGACCAGCTCCACCACGTCGTTGACGCTGGGGTTCATGGTTTGCCCGCCCTCCAGCACTTCGTCGGCTCCCAGATCCTTGAACAGGTTCTTGAACCCTTCTCCGCTGCTTATAGCCAAAAGTCCGTTCTTTTTGCGAGGCTTGCTCTTTATTTTCTTAAGAGCCCTGTTCTGCTCCAACATATTTTCGATTTTCGGCATATTAAGTTCGCCGAGCATGAGAGCGTAACCCAAAGCCTTGTCGGGAGAATTGGTGTGGACGTGTACTTTCACCATCTCCAGATCCCCTATGACCAGCACGCAATCGCCTATTTTCTGAAGTTTATCCCGTAATTTATCTATATCCGCATAAGTAATGTGCTTTTTCAGATTGATTATGAAAAATTCGGTACAGTAAGCGAATTGAATGTTGTCGAGGTCGTGAACGTCGTTTTCGAAGGCTACTGTCTTGGACTCTTCTTCGGTCAAAGGCTTGAACAACGACACCGTTCGCATCGGTATCCCCGCAACGACGTTATACATTCCTTCCAGAATGTAAATAAGCCCCTGTCCGCCGCTGTCCACCACGCCCGCTTTGGCGAGTATGGGCAGAAGTTTAGGGGTGTCGGCTAACGCTTCCTCCCCTCTTTTCAGGATTTTCTTGAAAAATTCAACGAATTCCTGCGTTCTGGAAGAAATTTTTACCGCATATTCACCTATGACCCTGATGACTGTCAGAATGGTCCCTTCCTTGGGGATGGTGACTGCGCTGTAGGCTTTGTCGGCGCCGCTCAAAAGAGCCTTTGCGAAAACTTTGGTGTTCACGGTCTTGGCTTCCGCAAGCACCAGGCTCATTCCTTTGAAAATCTGACTTAAAATAACTCCGCTGTTACCCCTCGCCCCTTTCAACGCTCCTTTGGCAAACGCCGAGGCGGTCTCCTGTACGGTTTCGGGCGAAACGGTCTCCAGCTCCCTCACGGTGGACGTCATCGTGAGTCCCATATTCGTTCCGGTATCGCCGTCCGGCACGGGAAATACGTTCAGACTGTCCACATACTCTTTATTGAGAGCAAGGTTCTGCTGCGCCCCCTTGAACATCTCAATCAAAAGTGAATTGTCAATATATATACTCATCTAATCCTCTCAATAATTTCACAGCTTCATTCCCAAAACGTGGACGTTGACGGCTTTTACCCTCATTCCCGTAAAACGCTCCACATGGTAAACGACAGCCGAGCGAAGAGACTCTACCACGGCTTCCACGTTGACTCCGTCCACTATGAGGACGTAGATATCGATATAGATCCTGCTGTCAACGGTAACGAGTTTGACGCCTTTTCCGACGGGTTCTCTGTTGAAAAGGCTGAGTACGCTGTCGCTTAAACGCCTGCTCACCAGTTCCGCAACCCCGTAACACTCTCTCGCCACTTTGGAAACAACCATCGCCACAGCTTCGTCCGCTATGGTTATACCTCCGTATATGTTGGTTGTGTGTAAAGCCATAAGTCTCTTCCCTTCTATATTCAATGCGGCAAAAAGCGCCGCTCTCGTTATTTATCTCTGTCAAAACGGTTTTAGTTCCGCTTTATATATTTTTATGATATTATATAATAAAAAAAAACGCAAGTAATTTGAGAAATTTACGCTAAAACAATTGCCAAAGCGGAAAATAGATTGTATAATTGATAAGCATTGTTTAGGAGGTGTCAGATGAGCAGAGTTTGCAGCCGTTGCGGCAAAGGCCCGATGAGCGGAAATAAAGTAAGTCACAGTAACAGAAAAACCAGAAGAAGCTGGGGAGTCAACGTACACAAAGTCAAACAGGTCGCCGAAAACGGTTCGGTTTCCTACGTTTACCTCTGCACCCGTTGCCAGAGAACGGAAAGAAAACAGGAAAAACAGGCCTAATTCAAGGTACGATTTTTGCAAGCCGTTCCGCATATTCGGAACGGCTTTTTTCAGTTAATAAAAAATAAAAAAACCGTCGATTTTTGACGGTTTTTCCTTGGTTTCGGATATATTGTCGAATTTTAATGCCTGGAACGGTAGTCCTTGATCGCCTCGGCTATGGCTTCTTCCGCCAGCACCGAACAGTGTATCTTCTGCGGAGGCAGCCCCTCCAACTCTTCCACCACGTCGGAATTCTTGATCTTCAGCGCTTCGTCCAAAGTCAATCCCTTTATCATTTCGGTAGCGGTCTCGCTGCTTGCTATCGCCGCCGCACAGCCGAACGTCTTGAACTTGGCGTCCACTATTTTATCCCCGTCTATTTTGAGGAAAACCTGCATGATGTCGCCGCAACTTGCGTTTCCGACGGTCCCTACGCCGTCGGCGTTTTCGATTTCGCCCACGTTCTTGGGATGAGCGAAAGTTTCCAGTACTTTTTTGTTATACATAATGACTTTCTCCTTCGGTTTGTTTGAATAACGGCGACCAGCTCCTCAATTTTTCCACCGCCGCTTTCAGGGTTTCTACGGTATAATCTATTTCTTCCTTGGTGGTCTCTTTCCCTAAACTGAACCGTATGGAACTGTGCGCCTGCTCCATGGACGCCCCCGTAGCCAGTATGACGTGGGACGGCTCCAGACTGCCCGAACTGCACGCCGAACCGCTACTTACCGCTATTCCGTTGAGGTCGAGCACCATTAAAATACTCTCCCCCTCGATATAGTCGAAACTGAAGTTGGCGTTGTTGACCAGACGGTGTACCCTGCCGCCGTTGAGGTGACAGTAAGGTATTTCCTTTTCCACCCGATCGATGAAATAATCCCTCAGTTTACGCATATGTTCGTTGTTTTTTTCCATATCGCGGACGGCAATTTCCAGAGCTTTAGCCATTCCGACGATACCGGGCGTGTTGGTGGTGCCGGCTCTGTTTCCTCGCTCCTGATGTCCGCCTACGATGAGTTTTTCTATCTTGACGCCGTTACGAAGATACAAAAGCCCCATTCCTTTCGGTCCGTGGAATTTGTGCGCCGACAGACTGAGCATATCGATGTTCAGCTCCTTTACGTCGATCTTTATAGTCCCCGCCGCCTGCACGGCGTCGGTGTGGAATAATATCCCTTCCTCCCGACAGAACCTGCCTATCTCGCCGATAGGCTGTATGGCGCCCATTTCGTTGTTGGCAAACATTACCGAAACGAGAATGGTGTCGTCCCTGACCGCCTTCTTTATCTCTTCCGGATCCACCAGCCCCTCGGAGTTTACCCCGACATAGGTGACCTCGAAGCCTTCCTTTTCCAGCTTGTGACAGGTTTCCATCATGGCGGGATGCTCGATAGCCGTCGTTACGATGTGCTTACCGTATTTCCCGTAAGCCTTCGCCGCCCCCTTCAACGCCCAGTTGTCGCTCTCGGTCCCGCCCGAAGTGAAATAAATTTCGTTCGGATACGCCCCGAGAAGGGAAGCTATGGTCTCTCTCGACTTGTCCACCGCCTCCAACGCCTCCCGTCCGAATGCGTGCAACGACGACGCATTCCCGTAAATTTCGGAAAAATACGGAATCATCTCCTTCAGCACTTCGTCGTCCAGTCTCGTGGTTGCCGAGTTGTCTAAATATACTCGCATAATGCCTCTTTTAATTTTATCGGTAGCTATGGCTACAAATAACTGCTTTATTTTCGATTAAATATCCGTTTAATCGTCCTTTCGATATAAATTATAGTTTTTTCCGCCCGAAAAGGCAACCGTTTTGAAGTTGTTTTCGGAAAATGTTTTTACCCTCGCTTACAAGAACAGTTCGGCTATTTTTTCTATATCGATCTCTCTTATCGACTTGTCCGACATATTCTTGACGGCGACTTTTCCGCTCTTGCGTTCGGTCTCTCCGATAACGGCAACATACGGAAAGGCGGTCTTGTCGGCGTATTTCATCTGCGCTTTCAGACTTCTGCCCATAAGGTCGCATTCGGCTTTAATCCCCTGCTTTCGTAAGGAGGAAACCGTCTTTGCCGCAAGGCGGCGGGACTCCTCGTCCGCCGATGCGATAAACAGCGTTCCGACGGGATTTTCTCCGAAGGACAGCCCTGCGTTTTCCATGACCATAATAAGTCTTTCCAGCCCCATTCCGAAGCCCACGGCAGGCACGTTCTTGCCGCCCAGGTCGGAGACGAGATTATTGTATCTTCCGCCGCCGCAGACCGTCCCCTGACTTCCTATATCTTCGCTGACGAATTCGAATACCGTACGGGTATAGTAATCGAGTCCTCTGACGATTTTCGGATTGACGGAAAACTCCACTCCTGCGTCGGTAAGGAGCGACATAAGTTGTTCGTGGTGAGCCCTGCACCCGTCGCATAAATAGTCCAGTACCACCGGAGCGTCGGAAGCTATCTTCTTACACCCTTCGTCCTTGCAATCCAAAATACGCAGAGGGTTGCGATCCAGTCTTTCTCCGCATACGGGGCAGAGTTCCTCTTTCCTTGCGCCGAAATAGGCTTTCAGAGCCTCCGAATAAGTCTTGCGACACTCGGGACAGCCTATGGAATTGATATAAAGTCTGACCTTGTCTATCCCCAATCCGTCGAAAAAACTGCGGACGATCTGTATGACTTCGGCGTCGGCGTACGGCGAGTCGCTTCCGTACAGTTCTATCCCGAACTGGTGATGTTCACGCAGTCTCCCCGACTGAGGCTTTTCGTAACGGAAAACCGGGGTAAGATAATACATTTTCGTGGGCTGAGGATTGTTGTCCAAAGCGTTTTCTATGAAACAACGGGCAACACCTGCCGTTCCTTCGGGTTTCAGCGTCATGCTCCTTTCCCCCTTGTCGAGGAAGGTGTACATTTCCTTATTCACTATATCGGTGGTTTCGCCCACGCCCCTTAAAAAAAGTTCGGTGTGTTCGAAAACCGGCGTTCTTATCTCTTTGTAGCCGTAAAGATCGGTCAATTTACGAATCTTTTCTTCCAGAAAATGCCATTTATAGCTTTCCGACGGCAATACGTCTTTCGTTCCCTTGGGTATATTTATCATTTCTATCACCGATTATAAAATATATTTTTTCAGATTCATCGTCCGCAACGCCTTTTCGAGGTGTTTTTGCACGTATTCTCTGTCGATTACCGTTTCTGCGAGTTCTCCCTCGCCTTCGGCGTTGTAGCTTATTTCTTCCAGCAACGCCTCCATAACCGTATGCAATCTTCTCGCCCCGATATTTTCGTTGTTTTCGTTCTCGAGATAAGCTATATGCGCCATTTCCTTTATGGCGTCCTGCGTGAATTTAAGTTCCACTTTGTCCACCTTAAGAAGTTCGGCGTACTGCATTATGATGGCGTTGTCGGGTTCGGTAAGAATCTTTTCGAAATCGCTTTCGGTAAGGCTCTGTAAGTCCACCATAACGGGGAACCTTCCCTGCAATTCCGGGATAAGGTCGCTCACCTTTGCGATATGAAACGCTCCCGCCGCTATAAACAACATAAAATCCGTCCTTATGTTGCCGTATTTGGTGCTGACCGTACAACCTTCCACTATGGGCAGAATATCCCTCTGAACGCCCTCTCTGCTGACGTCGGGTCCGCCGCCCGTCTTGCCGCTGGACGCTACCTTGTCCATTTCGTCGATGAATATAATCCCGTCCTCTTCCGCTCTCTTCAACGCTTCGGCGGTGATGGAATCCTTGTCTATCAGTTTGTTGGCTTCTTCCTGCACGAAGATCTTGAAAGCCGAACCGACGGTCATTTTACGTTTTTTACGGCGTCTGCCCACCAGTCCTTCGATGATCTCACCGAAATTGTTGTCGTTTCCGCCGCCGATGGGTCCCAGTTGCAACGACTTAGGCGCTTCCTCCACCTCTATCTCCACGGGGATCTTATCCAGCTTCCCGTTGCGTAAGTCCTCCAAAAGATCGCTCTTTATCTTCTCGTCGGGAAGTTCGGGATTGGCTTTCTTCTTTATGGGATAAATGGCGTTCACTATCTTGTTTTCCGCCTGTTCCTTGGCTTTTGGTTCCACTTCGGCGAATTTCTCTTCCCTGACCATTCTTAAGGACACTTCCACCAGATCCCGTATCATACTTTCCACGTCCCGTCCGACGTACCCTACTTCGGTGAATTTTGTAGCTTCCACCTTTATAAAAGGCGCTTTGACGAGTTTAGCCAGTCTCCTCGCTATTTCGGTCTTACCCACCCCGGTAGGACCTTTCATAATAATATTTTTCGGCGTGATCTCTTCACGCATTTCCTGCGGCAGCATCCTTCTGCGGTAACGGTTGCGTAACGCTATCGCCACAGCCCTTTTGGCTTCTCCTTGACCTATGATGTATCTGTCCAGTTCCGCTACTATCTGTTTGGGGGTAAGTTCCATAATATCCTCCTTTATTTACACCGTTTCCACCACTATGTTGTGGTTGGTGAAAACGCAGATGTCCGCCGCTATCTTCATAGCTTTGCGGACGATTTCTTCGGCACTCATATCGGTATTTTCAATCAACGCCCTCGCCGCGCTCAGAGCGTAGTTGCCGCCGCTTCCTATCGCGCAGACTCCTTCTTCGGGTTCGATGACGTTGCCGTCGCCGCTGATAAGATAAAGATTTTCCTTGTCCGCAACTATAAGCATGGCTTCCAGGTTACGCATCATAGTCCCTTTCCTCCAGCTTTCGGCAAGCTCCACCGCACTCCTCATAAGGTTCCCCGAATATTTCTGTAACATTTCTTCGAATTTCTCACTGAGCGTGAATGCGTCGCTCACGCTCCCGGCGAATCCCACCACGACCTTATCGTCGTAAATCCTCTTCACCTTCTTTGCGTTGCCTTTCATCACGATGGACTGTCCCATCGTAACCTGTCCGTCGCCTGCCATTGCGGTAACTCCGTTCCGTTTGACGGCGCATATAGTGGTTGCTTTGATTTCCATAACGCATTATCTCCTCTGTTATAAATTTTCTTTGAAAACGGCGAAATCCTTTTCCGCTCTCTCGGAATACGCTGCTTTGCGTTTAGTTTTGTCTTTTATTCCCGTTATCGGCTCTCCCATAAGGGGAAACCCGACGTGCATGGGTTGAAAATCCTCGTTGGGGGAAGTTATGTATTTCATAAGTCCCCCTATCGCCGTAGTTTCGGGCGGTGTGACGGGTCTTTGCCCTTTCAGGACCCGACAGACGTTTATCCCTGCGATGATCCCGCTCGCCGCACTCTCGGCATATCCTTCCACGCCGCTGAGCTGTCCGCAAAGAAAAACTTTCGGTCTGTCGGCAAGGGAAAATCCTTCTCCCAAAACTTTCGGCGCATTTACGAAGGTATTGCGATGCATAACTCCGTAACGTACGAATTCGGCGTTTTTTAGTGCGGGTATCAAGGAAAACACCCTCTTTTGCTCGGCAAATTTCAGATTGGTCTGAAATCCGACGATGTTCCACATAGAGCCCCTTTCGTCTTCTTTTCTCAGTTGCACCACCGAAAAAGGTCTCTTCCCCGTCCTCGGATCGGTGAGCCCCACCGGTCTCAGCGGACCGAAACGCAGGGTGTCTTTCCCTTTCGCCGCCATAATTTCCACCGGCATGCAGGCGTTGAAAACGTCTTTTTTCTCGAACTCCCGCAATACCGCCTTTTCCGCCGAAACCAGTTCTTGGCAAAAAGCATAATACTCTTCGGCGTTCATGGGACAATTCAGGTAATCCTCTCCGCCTTTTCCGTAGCGACCGGCAAAGAACGCTTCGGAAAAATCTATACTTTCCTTCGTCACTATCGGCGCCACGGCGTCGAAGAAGTTGAGGTACTCTCCGCCCGTTAGCTTTTGAAGTTCCCCGGTAAGCGAGGCGCTTGCCAAAGGTCCTGCCGCTATCACCGTATAGTCGTCTATTTCCGCCCGTTCCGCCCTTACCACCTCTATCTCTGGCAGGGAATTTATTTTATTTTCAATATACAACGAAAACTTCTCCCTGTCCACCGCCAACGCTCCCCCTGCCGGGACCGCCGTCGCTTCCGCCGCCTCGATTACAAGGCTGCCGAGAAGTTTCATTTCCCTTTTGAGAACTCCCTGCGCCGTGCTTAAATCGGTGCTCTTCAGGGAATTGGAACACACGAGTTCGGCAAAACCGCCTCCCGTATGCGCAGGGGTCATGACGGAGGGACGCATTTCGTAAAGGGTGACCTCGAACCCTTCCTTTGCCGCCCTGTAAGCCGCTTCGCAACCGGCAAGTCCCGCCCCTATGACCTTTATCCTTTCCATAAAAAACTATTCTTTATCCGCACCGTTTTCCGAAGAAGGTTCCTTCTCGGGAATGACCGTCTTGTTGCAGTTTTTGTTGGTGCAGACGTAACGGACGTTATTGTCTTTGACCACCATTCTCATGACGTGACGGCAATCGGGACAGAATATCGGCGCAGGCAGCTCCCAGCTCATGAAATCGCAATCGGGATAATTGCCGCAACCGTAGAACACCTTGCCGTTACGGGTCTTTTTCTTTATAATGTCTCCGCCGCAACGGGGGCATTTGCCCACCGACTCGACGATGTTCTTGATGTTTTTACACTTCGGGTAATTCGGACAAGCCAGGAACTTTCCGTATTTGCCCGTTCTGACCACCATATTCGCCCCGCATTTCTCGCAAACGACGTCGGTGACTTCCTCTTCCAGCTTGACCTTTTTCTCGCCTGCATAGGCTTTATTCAGGCTCTTGACGAAAGGCGGATAGAAGTCTTCTATGATCTTCTGCCATTCCGTCCCGTTGACCACGGCGTCCAGTTCGTTTTCCATGGATGCGGTGAACTGCACGTCCACGATGTCGGCGAAATTCTTTTCCATAAACGAAACCACCGTTTCCCCCAAAGCCGTAGGCACTATCTGCTTGCCGTCTTTTTGGGTGTATTCTCTTTTTGCCAGCACGCTGACCACGGTAGCGTAAGTCGCAGGACGCCCTATCCCGTTTTCTTCCATAGCTTTTATGAAGGTAGCGTCGGTGTAACGGGGCGGAGCCTTGGTGAATTTCTGTTCGCTCTTGAGTTCCTTTAATTTCAGTTCCTCTCCTTCCTCGAGGTTGGGCAGTTTGTCGTCGGACGTCTCGTCCTCTTCCTTTTCGTTCTCGTACGCCACGGTATAGCCTTTGAAAACCACCGTCTTGCCCGAAATCTTGAATCCGTACGTTTCTTCCTCCGATACCTTTCCGTCGATATGGACGTTTAAGGTATTGTAGACGGCGTCGGTCATCTGACTTGCCAGGAACCGGTCGTAAATGAGTTTGTAAAGGCGGTACTGATTGCGGTTTAATTTGGACTTCATACTCTCGGGAGTCCTGTCCAGCGTTATGGGTCTTATCGCTTCGTGAGCATCCTGTACGTTACTGCCCTTGGCGGTGTAGATGTTCGGTTTTTCGGGGGCGTACTCCCTTCCGAAATGATTGACTATATATTCCTTGGCGGCAGCTTGTGCGTCGGGCGACACCCTTACCGAGTCGGTACGGATATAGGTGACCAGAGCGGTATGCCCTTCGCCCTCGATGTCGATACCTTCGTAAAGCTGCTGAGCTATCTTCATAACCTCGGGGGCGGTTATCTGCAATCTCGACGACCCGTCCTGTTGCAAAGTAGAGGTGGTGAAAGGCGCATTGGGACGGGATTTACTCACCCCTCTTTTGACGCTGTCCACGACATAGGAGGCTTCCTTGAGCTTAGCCAGCACCGCTTCGGCTTCTTCGCCGTTTGAGATTTTGATTTTCTTTCCGTTGCGGTCGCTTAAAGCCGCTTTCAACGCCGCCGTCTTGCCTTTTTTGAGGAGCAAGGCGAATATATTCCAGTATTCTTCGGGTACGAAAGCTCTTATTTCCCTTTCCCTATCCACTATCATCTTCAACGCTGCGCTCTGCACTCTGCCGCCCGACAATCCCTGCTTGATTTTCTGATTGAGAATGGGACTGATCTTATATCCCACCAGCCTGTCCATCACCCTCCTCGCCTGCTGGGCGTTGACGAGATTCATATTGATGTCCCTCGGGTTCTTCAAAGCCGCATTGACGGCTTTGCTGGAAATTTCGTTGAACTCTATGCGCTTGGCTCGGTCGCCCAGTTCCAGCACGTTGGAAAGATGCCAGCTTATAGCTTCCCCTTCCCTATCCGGGTCGGTCGCAAGAAAAACCGCTTCGCTGTCTTTGGAGGCTTGTTTAAGTTTTTTTATAAGTTCTTTTTTGTCTTTAACGAGTACATATTCGGGTTTGAAATCGTTTTCAATTTCTATTCCCAGGCTTTTTTCGGGCAAATCGCAGACGTGTCCGCCGCTGGCAAGCACCTTGTAGTCCTGTCCGAGATATTTCTGAATTGTTTTCGCCTTGGTAGGCGACTCCACGATAACAAGTTTCATTACACACTCCAGTAATTTTGTTTGGTTTTGTATATAAGCCCGGCTACTTCCATCTTGAACAGTAACGCAGACAGCTGCGCAACCGTAAGGTCGGTAACGGGTAAAATTTCTTCGAAATGGCTTTCGCCCTCTCTTTTCAGCAATTCCAGTACGGCGTTTTCGTTGACGTCGAGCTGTAATGCCGACGGGCGGGAAAAGGTTTCTTTAGATATTCCCATATCTTCGTAAATGTCGTTAACCGACAATACCGCCCTGGTCTGACACTCCCTAATGCTTCTGTTACAACCGCCGCTGGTTTCGTTGTAAATAGCGCCGGGGACGCAATAAACGTCCTTGCCTTGTTTGAGGGCGCTGTTGATGGTGAGCATTGTGCCGCTTTTAAGTCCGGCCTCGGTCACGAGCACCCCTCTCGACAACCCGCTTATGATGCGGTTCCTGGCGGGGAAATTATGAGCGTTGACGGGAGTGGTCGGTTCGTACTCGCTGACTATCAGACCGTAATTTTCTATATCCCTGTATAAGGCGTAATTTTCCGAAGGATACACTATATCGGGACCGCAACCCATGACCGCCACCGTTTTGCCTCCGGCGTCCAGCGCCGCTCTGTGGGCGCAGGCGTCCACCCCTCTCGCCAGTCCGCTGACTATGCAAAACCTCTCGCTTAAAGAGGTGACGAAGTCCTCGGTGACTCTCCTGCCGTAACGGGTGGGATACCTCGTTCCCACCACCGCAAAAGACTCCTTGTTCAGAAGAGCGACGTCTCCTTTGCAAAACAGTATGATAGGCATATCGGAATAAGGCAACAAGCTTTCGGGATATTCTTTTTCCGTCATCGCCACGGAAAATATCCCTTTCTCGGTAAACAGCCTTTCCTTCGCTTCGAAGTCGGTAACGTCGAAAGTCGCCGCAATTTCCGAATACTCTTTCACCGAACAAAAATCCCTTGCGGAAGAGAGAAACCTTCCAACTTCGGAGCAATCGGCGTTTTCCATCAGACGTCTGCCTTTGACGAACCCTATCCCGGGGGTTTTTATGAGCGCATAAGCTATTTTCTGCGTTTCGGTGAATTTCAAAGCGACGCCATCTCCTTTTTGTCTGCGGTCTTGTACTGTATCGCTTCCGCCACGTCGTCGAAAGTTATCCCGTCCCGTCCGGCAAGGTCAGCTATGGTCCTTGCGGTCTTGAGTATCCTCGTAGCCGCTCTCGGACTGAGGTTACGGGCTTTGAAAATTTTCCCGAGCATTTCCTCGCTTTCGGCATCTATGGCACAATATTTCTTTATCAGACGGTTGTTCATACGGGAATTGACGTAGATGCCGTCTTCGGCAAACCGTTTACGTTGAATTTCTCTCGCTTTTTCCACCCTTTCTCTGACCTTTGCGCTGGTTTCGCTCGGAGCGGAGGAACGGAATTCGTCGTATTCGATATTATTGACCTCGATATAAATATCTATCCTGTCCAGAAGCGGTCCGCTTATCTTCGAAACGTAATTGAGTATTTCCCTCGGCGTACAGGTGCATTGCTTTGCCGAACTGCCGAAATATCCGCACGGGCAGGGATTCATACTGGCTATCAGCATAAAATCGGCAGGATATTCCGCCGTTCTTCCCACCCTGGACACGGTGATTACTCCGTCCTCGAGAGGTTGGCGTAACGCTTCCAGCGTCTTTCTCGGGTACTCGGGCATTTCGTCGAGGAACAAAACTCCGTTGTGAGCGAGGCTGACTTCTCCCGGAGTAGCTTTGTTGCCGCCGCCGGTTATGCTGAACAGGCTTGCGGTATGATGCGGAGTACGGAAAGGACGGCGCATGACTATCCCTTCCTCTTCCTTTATGAGTCCGCTCACCGAATGGATCTTGGTAACTTCCACCGCTTCGGCAAACGTCATCTTGGGCATCAACCCCGTAACACAACGGGCGAGCATGGTTTTTCCCGTCCCCGGCGAACCGCTCATAAGAAGATTATGCGCGCCGCTTACCGCTATCTCCAACGCTCTTTTTGCCATCACCTGACCTTTTATGTCGGAAATATCCACCTCGGGGATAAGCTCTTCGTCCACGTCGTAACCGCTGCATGGCACCTTTCCCACGTCGAACCCTATCAAAAGATTGACTGCGTCCGAAAGACTTTTTACCGCATAAATTTCCGCACCCGTAACGAAAGAGGCTTCCTTTGCGTTGCTTTCGGGCACCACGAATTTGGTGAAGCCTTCCTGTAACGCCGAAATGAGCATCGGCATAACGCCGTTTATCCTTCTCAGACTTCCGTCCAGGCTGAGTTCTCCCAGAAAAACGTAATCGGCTACGTTCTTTGCCGAAACGCTTTCGGTGGAACACAGATACCCTATCGCTATGGCGAGATCTAAAGCCGACCCCTCTTTCCTTACGTCTGCGGGAGCGAGGTTGACCACGGTGCGGAAAGAGCCGAAATCGAAACCGCTGTTTTTTATGGCGGAACGCACCCTCTCCTTGGCTTCTTTTACGGCGGAAGCGGGAAGTCCCACCGTTTCGAATGAAGGAAGTCCCTTTTGCGTAAAGACTTCCACTTCCACGGGAAAACCTTTTATCCCGTCCAACGCATAACCCGTGACCGTAGCTAACATATTTTTATCCCCTTCTCTTCTTTGCGACGATGACTATAACGACTATGGCAATTACCGCAGCCCCTGTAACGCCGAATACCGTTCCGAAGAAAACTCCGTAACTCAGTTCCCTGCCGAAAACGCTTATCGTTTTATCACCCGTCTGCGTTCCCGCCTTTTCGGGACTGCCGCTTACCACGAGAGCGTAAACTCCGCTTTTATTCAGTTTGAATTCGATTTTATTGTTGTAAGCGGAAGTTTCCACAACGCTCATATCCGCTACGTTTATCAATTTGTAGTTTCTTTCGTAATACCCCACGGGCATATTGAGAGTAATTTTCATCCCGTCGGCAAGGGCGGACATCTCCGTTCCGTTATAATAGACCTTGAGACTGAACACGTCGTAAAACCCTTCGGAAAATCCGCTTAAAGCCACAAAGTCTCCGGTAGTCTGCTCGGCGTTGAAAACGAGTTTTATCTCGTCGCCTATCTTGTAACCGGCAAAATCCTCGGTATTGACCTCGAAAGTCAACGCTCCGCTGAGGTGCTCGGTGGGCGTTTGTATGGAATAAACGAATTTGTTTTTACCGCTTATCAGTTCTGCTATCTTATCGGAAACCGCCTTGAAATCTCCCGTCTGCGAAAGGTCGGAGCTGAGCAAAGCGTTTAGTTCGACGTAACAGTCGTTTATCCTCAGCACTGCGTCTTCGGTATAAAGGGAAAAATCCGTTTCTTTATACATCTCGGCACAGTTTTTTATTACCGCCGCAATACTGTCTATCCCGAAATAATTTACGGCGACGTGGTTGACGGATACGTTGCCGGCTCTGTCCTCCACTAAAACAACCAGTCCGCTTTTTCCGTAGCAATCGACGGAAGCTCGGTAAACGCCTCCCGCGGTAAACGTGAAATATACCGAAGTCCCTTCGATATAAGCGTATTTTATCCCGCTCATCTGGTCGCTTGCGGCAAAGGTAATCGTACAGGGCAGTTCGGAACGGACGTCGTACTCGACGGTCAGGTTGTTGACCGAAGGCTGAACTCGGTCGAAAGAGGTACTCGGCACGGTAACCTGAGAGGCTGCCGAAACGTTCCCTGCGTTATCCACGGCATACGCATTCAGTTCGTAAGTTCTGGCTTCGTCGAGACGGAAAGGTCCGGTATAAATCGTCCTCTGTCCGTTCAGAACGTAATAACAATTCTCCGACAAACCGCTTTCGTCGTCGTCATAGAACTTCAATTCCACCGTAAAATATCCCGCATATCCGTTGGAAAGCGACGGATCCACGTTGGGCGTGAGTATAATTTCGGGTTTCGGCGGAGCCACGGTATCGAATTTAACGAAATCGTAACGGCTTTCCAGCATATTCCCGGCGTTGTCGAACTGATAGAGTTTTAACACCGTGTCGGAACCGATGCTCAAAGTGTAAACGTCGTTTGCTGCATCTATTTCGGTCAAGGCGCCGTCGTTAAGCGAATAAAATATCCTGCCCCGTCCGCTGAGATCGTCGGCAAAGGTCTCGAGGAACACTTTTACGTCAAACGTGCCTCCTGCCGGGAGCCAGTCGGTCATTTCGCTCACCGAAGCGAACGAAGGTCTGTCGTTGTCGCTTTTCACCGTTTTCGAAACCGAACCGATTGCGATTTGATTTTCGTCGAAAGAAGTGAAAACGACCTTTATTTCTCCGCTGAGTTTAACGTCGTAAAATATCGAAGTTTCTCCCGAAGGAACGGGCGTCATGGTGCCGAGTACGGGGTCGTTATTTCCGTATGAAGTGTCTATCCTGTAATACGACGCTCCGAGTGCGGTAAACTCTATCCTGACGTTACGGGAATATTTATCCTCGTAGACTTTTCGGGTGTAGTTAAGTTTGCCCGTGGCGATAAAATTCTGAAAATCGGTTTCCGTCACGGTTTCGGCGGTCACCGAGTTCACCGACGGCAGTTCCGCCGCATAAGCCCGACTTTCGACGGAAAAGAATACGGAAAGAACCGCCGCCGCAAAAATCACGGCGGACAGGAGTAAAACGATGAGATAAAAATTTCCTTTTATTATCTTTTTATTATCCATATATAGTGTTTCCCGAAATTCACAGCTATTATAGCACACTTTAAGTGCGAATACAATGTTATGAAAAATTTTACTCCGATTATTATTTAATAATAAAAAGATTAAAATTTTCTGAAAATCCCCCTCCGTGTTCCCCCCTCCGTCCGCTCTTTCATAGAATGTATTATAAACCGTTTCGGAAACTCGGTAAGGCTCGTAGTTTCCCCTGACGGAAAAATCGGAGGTAATATGAAAAAACTAACATTGATCTTACTTATCGTGGCATTGGTCGGGGCGTCCTGCTTTATGTTTGCCGCCTGTACCGACTCGGACGATAACGTCATAAGGCTCAACGAGGTCACCCATTCGGTATTTTACGCGCCGCTGTACGTCGCCCTCAACGAAGGATATTTCGCCGAATACGGATTGGAAGTGGAGCTCACCAACGGCGGCGGAGCCGACAAGAGTATGACTGCGGTCATAAGCGACCAGGCTGATATCGGTCTTATGGGACCGGAAGCGGCGGTCTACGTCAATTTACAGGGCAGTAAAAATTATCCCGTGGTGTTCGGACAGCTCACCCGTTGCGACGGCGCTTTTCTGGTGGGAAGAACTCCCGAACCCGATTTCGAATGGACGGACGTAGCCGGCAAGGAAATAATCGGCGGCAGAAAAGGCGGTATGCCTGCCATGAGCTTGGAACACGCTTTACGGGCAAACGACCTTATAATCGGCACCGACGTGATCCTTAACTACGACGTTCAGTTCGACCTAATAACGGCGGCTTTCGAAGGCGGCACCGGAGACTATTGCACTATGTTCGAACCCAACGCCAGTCAATACGAAGAAGCGGGAAAAGGTTATATCGTGGCAAGCGTGGGAGCGGAAGCGGGATATATCCCCTACACCTGCTTTATGGCTACCAAGGAATATATCGAAGCCAACCCCGACAAAGTGGCGGACTTTATGAGGGCGATAATAAAAGCCATCGATTTCGTGACCACTGCCGACGAAGAAGCGGTTGCCGACGCTTTACAGGAAAGCTTCCCCACCACGAGCAAGGAACTTCTGGTAAAAATCGTGCAAAATTACAAAGCGATCGACGCATATATGTCCAACCCCGTTATGACGGAGGAAAGCTATTCGCATATGCTGGACATTCTGTACGAATGCGGCACCATAACCTCCCGTCCGGCATATTCGGAAATTATCGACAACTCCATCGTGGAAAAAATACTTGCGGAAAAATAATTTCCGCCCTAAGGAGAAAACAATGATACTCGAACTGAAAAACGTGTCCTTCACCTACCACAGCAAGGACAACGAAACGAAAGCGGTGGATAAAATGAGTTTCGGGGTGGAAGAAGGGACTTTCGTCGGGTTGGTAGGCCCGTCGGGTTGCGGCAAGACCACCCTTTTGAACTTACTCGCCGGCATAACCCAACCCGGCGAAGGCGAGATCCTTTTACACGGAAAAAGACTTTCCAAAACCGACGACAAAATAGCCCTAATGCCGCAAAGGGACCAGCTGTTCGAATGGCGTACCATAGAAAAAAACGTCTGTCTCGGTCCGGAAATTCAGAAGCGGAAAGACAAGTCCTTCCGTCTGTACGCCAAGAAACTGTTGGAAAAATACGGACTGGGAGAATTCGCTTCCAAGCACCCGTCGGAACTCAGCGGCGGTATGCGGCAGAGAGCGGCGCTTATCCGCACCCTCGTCACAGACCCTGACGTACTTCTGTTGGACGAACCGTTTTCGGCGTTGGACTTCCAGACCCGACTGAACGTAGCCGACGACGTTTACGAAATTATAAAACAAGAAAAAAAGACCGCTCTTTTGGTCTCGCACGACATCAGCGAATGTATATCGCTTTGCGACAAAATAGTGGTGCTGTCGGCTCGCCCTGCCACCGTCGTCGCCGAAATAGAAGTTACTCTCGATAAAAGTCTGACGCCTCTCAGACGAAGAGAATGCGCGGACTTTTCGCAATACTTCGAAAAAGTATGGAAGTTGCTGGAGGATAAAAAATGACCGCCGAACACAAAAAATTTCTGAAAAAAATTCGTCTCCGTAAAGGAGTGACTCTGACTTTGAGGATAGGTATCCTCGCCTTGTTCTTTCTGATATGGGAACTTGTCGCTTACTTCAAAATAATAGACCCGTTTATAATCAGCTCTCCGTCGAGAATAGTAAAAATAATCGGGCAGCTTTACAATCAACACAACCTTTTCCCTCATATATTCGCAACATTATACGAAACGGTAGCCGGGTTCCTTATTTCCACGGTTTTGGGTACCTTAATTGCCATTATGCTGTGGTGGAACAGACTTATGAGAGACGTGGCGGAACCGTATCTCGTCACCCTCAACGCCCTGCCGAAAATCGCTCTCGGACCCATAATCATCATCTGGGCGGGAGCCGGTAAAAACGCAATTATAGCAATGGCGGTGCTTATTTGCATCGTGATAACCGTCATCAGTATGCTCACCGGATTCGAGTCGGTGGACAAGGAAAAAATAATGCTCCTCCGCTCCATGCACGCCACAAAAGGGCAGATCTTCCGCAAACTGATTTTTCCTGCGAATATGCCTACTCTCATTTCGGTACTGAAAATCAACGTCGGCTTGAGCTGGGTAGGCACCATTATGGGCGAATACCTCGTTTCCAGGGAAGGCATAGGATACCTGATAGTATACGGGAGCCAGGTGTTTCAACTCGACCTCGTAATGGCGAGCACGGTGGTGCTGTGCGTGCTTGCCGCAGTAATGTACGGACTCGTCGCTCTGTTGGAAAAAATCATAAGGATCCGTTACAGCGCCTCGAAATAACCCCTTAAAGTAATAAGCGACAGGGTAAATCGCATAGAATAATGCTATGCGTTACAGAATTTTCGCTACCGCAGCCACCTTTATCGGCTCCTTGATAGGAGCCGGGTTCGCTTCGGGAAGAGAAATAGCCCTATACTTCGGGCATACTTCGGTTTTCGTGCCCCTGCTCAGCGGAATGTGCCTGGGCGCAAGCTGTTATTTTTTCCTCAAAGCGGGACGTCTTACCTCGGGAAACCCATCTGCTCTTTGGGGAAAAGGCGCTTTCGTGGCCGAATTCGTCGTAAAAATAAGTAACGCCGTCACTTTCTGCGCCATGATAGCGGGAAGCGAGGAAGTTATTTTTTCCCTTTTCGGGTTCCACGGCGGCGGAATTATAAGTGCGGTACTTTCCCTTATCGTGGTCCTCGCGGGAGTGGAAAAAATAAAATTCGTCAATTTCCTGCTCGTTCCGTTGATAATTCTCACCGTTGCCGTACTTTTTTTCCAAAGTCCCGCCCTTCCTCCCGAGGAAAAATTCGTAATATTACCGAGTTTTACCTATGCCGCCATGAACGTCGTCGGCGGAGGATATTTCGTGTCCACTATGAGCGGAGACTTTACCGAAAAAGAGTGCGTGGCGACTTCGGTGATAAGCGGCGTCGTGCTGACCGCTCTCCTCGTTGCCGTTTACTGTATCATCCGTTACGACTTGTCTTCTTCGATGCCCGTTCTCGTGGCGGCAAAGCGGGCGGGTATGGAAAAGTTCGGCGATATAGTGGTATATCTTGCCATCTTTACCACCCTTACCGGAAGTCTTGCCGTTTCGGCAGGAAAAGGAAAAATAAAACCGGTCGTTATAACCGCTCTGGCTACCCTTGCTTCTCAAGCGGGATTTGCCCTCATCGTCAACACCCTCTACCCCGTTCTCGGAACGGCGGGCGCCGTGGTGACCCTGCTCTATCTTTTCTTTTATTTCCGCAAGAAAATCGCAAAAAAAGAAGGCGTAAGTCCGCCTTCCGTTTCTTTGTTCTCCACAAGGCTCAAGCGTCTTTCCCTTCGGGAGAAATTATTTTCACGTTGCCGTAGCCGAGCATCCCGATAAGGTCGGATTTCAGCATATCCACCCCTTCCACGGTAAAGTTCATTCGGTAACCTTTGGCCTTTCTCGTACCGTCGGGCGCAGTGCTTTCCAGCTGAACGATGACCTTACATCCCGGTCCTATGTGGTCTTTCAAGTAGTTCATTACCCTGTCGAAAAGATATTTATCCTCCCCCAACCTGAGGCAAAGCGTTCTGTCGTCTTCCACGGGTACGGCGTCGGACACTTCCCACGGGGTGACCGCCAGCACTTCTATCTTGGGCGGCAGATCTTCGGCGAGGACTATTTTTCCGCTGAGTTTTACTATGGCGTCGTCGGTAAGCAACTTGGAATAGTTCTTATAGGTGTTGCCGTAAAACACTATTTCCGTACTGCCGTACAGGTCTTCCAACGTGGCGTAGCCCCACCGCTGACCGGTCTTTTGCGAAGTCTTTACCGTGACGCCGCTGAGTATGCCGCCGAAACTCACTCTTTCGCCGTTTCGGACCTGATAAACCTCCTTCCTTTCGGCGTTGCCGCCGTCTTCTTCCTCCTTCTCGGTGGCTTCCAGACTTTCCTCTTCCACCGACGGCAGGAGCATAGAGGTGTTAAAACTGAATTTTTCGAACTCTTTGGCGTAACGGTTCAACGGATGCCCGGTAATATACCTGCCCGCCACGTCTTTTTCAAACGCCAGTTTGACTTTTTCGTTCTCGGGCAGAACCTTGTATTTATAATTGCTCTGCAACATAAAATCGAACACCATCTGCCCGTCGCTCAACATTTTTTTGGTGTTGGCTTCGATGTCCATTATCTGTTCGTAATTCGCCATCAAGGTCAATCTGTTGTAGCCGAAGCAATCGAAGGCTCCGCCCTTTATCAGACTTTCCACCATACGCTTGTTGATGGCTTCGCTCGGCACTCTGCGGATAAAATCGGATAAGTCCTTGAACGGACCGTTCTTTTTCCTTTCCGCCACCACGGCGTCTATAGCCGCCTTGCCCACGTTTTTCAGGCACACGAGTCCGTAACGGATCCCGTCTTTTTCAGGCAGGAAAATCCCTCCCGAAGCGTTGATGTCGGGTTGATAGAGAGTAAGTCCCATATCCTTGATGAGTTTGAGATACTTGCCCGTATCGTCGAAATTTCCCAGACGGTTGTTGATGACGGCGCAGAGATATTCCACGGGATAATAATGCTTCAAATACGCCGTCTGATAACTGAGCACCGCATAGGCTGCCGCATGCGACTTATTGAATGCGTAATTCCCGAAGGATTCCAGATCGTCCCAGAGCTTTTCGGCAAATTCCCTGTCCACGGCGTTTGACACGCACCCGTCCACGAACTTCTTCCGTTGGGCAGGTACTTCTTCCATCTTTTTCTTGGATATGAATTTACGGAAATTGTCGGCTTCCGCCATAGTGTAACCTGCCAAAACCTGCGTTATTCTCATCGCCTGTTCCTGATATACTATAATCCCGTAAGTGGTTTTCAATATATCCTTCAGTTTCGGATGACGGTAGTCTATCTTGTCCTGATGCTGTTTGTTGTAAACGTATTGCGGAATGTAGTCCAAAGGTCCCGGTCGGTAAAGAGCCACCCCTGCTATTATTTCTTCGAGGAGGGTCGGCTTGAGCTGTTTCATAAAGGACTTCATACCGCCGCTTTCCAGCTGGAATACCGTCTCCGTTTCGCCGTTACCTATCATCTTGTAGACTTCCTGATCTTCGTATCCAAGTTGATGAAAATCTATTTTCTTTTCCTTGTAATGATCTACGAAGTCGGTTGCCATTTTTATATCTGTCAGGGTTTTGAGTGCCAAAAAGTCCATTTTCAGCAACCCTAACTCCTCACATTCGTTCATATCGAACTGTGTGGTTATGTCGTCTCCGTTGCGGCTCAAGGGTACGGTATCGCTCACTGCGGTACTGCCGATTATTACCCCGGCGGCGTGTTTGCCCCTGTCTCTGGGCATATCCTCTATCTCCATGGCTATGTCGAAAATATTCTTGTACTTTTCGTTTTTGTAAAGTTCGATAAGCTCGGGAACGGAGTTCTTGTCGTTGGGGTCGAGGAGGTTCTTTATATGGACTTTCTTGTCGTTGTCGGTGATGTATTTCACCAATGCGTTGCTTTCGGCAAAGGGGATCTTGAAAACTCTCGCCACGTTCTTTATGGCATTTTTCTTTTTCATTTTACCGAAAGTTATGATCTGTACCACGTTTTCTTCGCCGTATTTGTTACGGACGTATTCGATGACTTCCTCTCGCCTGTCGCTGCAGAAGTCCACGTCGATATCGGGCATGGTCCTTCTCGAAGGGTTCAGGAACCTTTCGAATATGAGGTCGTACTGCAACGGCTCGACGTCGGTTATTTTTATGGCGTAGGCTATCACGCTTCCCACGCCGCTCCCTCTGCCCGGACCTACGGGAATACCCTTCGACTTGGCGTAGTTGATATAATCCCACACGATGAGAAAATAGGAATTATAACCCAGTTCGTCGATGACTTTGAGTTCGTATCTCGCCCTTTCCTCTATCTCCGGCGTAATGGTCCCGTAACGCTCTTTCAATCCGTCGAACGCCAGATGCTCGAGGTAATCTTTATCCGAATCGTACCCTTCCGGCAATTGGTATTTCGGAATCTTATACTGTTTGAGGGGTATCGTATAGTTGCATTTGTCGGCAATTTCTATGGTGGCGAGCAAAGACTCCTCCTCCCCGAAAAGTTCCAGCATTTCATCGTAACTCTTGTAATAGAACTCGTCGTTGGGAAAACGGAAACGGGTGGGATCGTCGTAGTCTCGCATGGTCTGAATGCAAAGTAAAACGTCGTGAGCTTTGGCGTCGCTTTTGTTCAGATAATGCAGATCGTTCGTTGCAACCGTCTTGACCCCCAGCTCTTTGGCTATTTTCCGCAGCAGAGGCAGGACCTTCAGTTCGTCCGCCAAACCGTGGTTCTGTATTTCGATATAGTAATCGCCCGGTTCGAACATTTCCATAGTCTTGCGGGCATACTCCAATGCGTCGCCGTAGGGGTCGGAACGGGTGGCGTCGAGAAGAAATTGACTTAACGCTCCCGCCACGCAGCCGCTGAGACAAATAAGTCCCCCTGAATACTTTTTCAGAACTTCATAGTCTATCCTCGGACGGTCGTAAAATCCGTCCACGTAACCTATGCTGGAAAGTTTGATGAGATTGCGAAAGCCCTGTAAAGACTTGGCGAGCAGGATAAGATGATATCTCGTCGAGTGGTCCTTGTCTTTCAGCTTCAGATCCTCCGCAACGTAAAACTCACACCCTATGATGGGCTTTATCTTCTTGTCCAGACAAGCGTGATAAAACTTCATGACCCCGTACATATTGCCGTGGTCGGTGATTGCGACGGCTCTCGCTCCCGATTCCGCAGCCTTGTCCACCAAAGCGTTTATTCGGCAGCAACCGTCCAGAAGACTGTATTCGGTGTGATTGTGCAAATGAATGAATTCTTTCATATTTCTCTTAAGTCCTTTTCCCCTTTAGTTTTCTTTCAACCCTTCCGCTAAGGCGGAAATTTTACGCAATCTGTGATTTATACAGCTTTTAGTCACGGGCGGAGAGAATTTTTCCCCCAGTTCCGCAAGCCCGAGGTCGGGATACGCCCTGCGCATCCGACAGGTTTCGGCTAATGCCGAGCCTAAGGAGTCTATCCCCACCGCACGGTCGATTTTTTCTATGTCCGCAAGGTGTTTTTCGCTTGCCGCAATGGATTTTTCCACGTTGGCAAGATCGAAATTGTTGACTCGGTTTATATCGTTTTTCCACTGCCTTTCGGCGATTATTTCCTGTAAAGCCAATACTCCCGACGAACTCCCGGCAGCCGCAAGCACCGCACTTACCGCTTCGGCGGTTTTCAGGTAAATAACGCTCCCTTTCTTGCGTACCAGAATTTTCGATAAAGGCAGCTTTGCCGCCACGGCTATGAGTTTTCTGACTCCTTCCATTACTATAGCGGAATTGAGATTGAATTCCATAGCGTAGCCGCTACGGGTCTTTCCGCCGCTCCACTCGCTTATCTGATCGGGCACGGCAAGATATCCGCAGGAGAGAAACAACCCTCGTAAATATGCCTTCTTACAGCAGCTTCTGCCCACCAGAGAGGAGGGAAGTTCCTCCACTATTTCGCATTTATTGCGGACGATGGCGCATTTTTCCAAAAGCGAAGCCGCCGTTTCCACGGGCAGAGAAAGAGTATAGAACGTCCCCTTGGAATACCCCATATCGATATAGCTTTCTTCCTTGACGGGACGCATGCCGCAAACGGAATAGACGCATTCGGCTATTTTATCGGCAAGTCTCGGGTCGGACAGACGGAAAGACAGCGCAAAGCCCTTGAAGGTGAATCCCAGTTCTCCGGCTCCCCTTATCGCCGCACTGAGAAAAGCCGTCTTGCAACAGTCCTTTTCTTCCGTCGATAAAAAGTCCTTCCTGACTTCCTCAACTATCTCCGCTCTCACCTATAACCTTTACCTCTCTTGCAAGTTTTATCCCGAACGTCTCGAATACCTTTCTTTCCGCAAGCGTCATCAGATAAAAATATTCCTCCGGCGTGCCGCCGCCCTTGTTGACGATAAAATTGGCGTGCAGGTCGGAAAACGCCATTCCGCCATAGCCAAACCCTTTTAATCCCGCTTTTTCGATATAAAATCCCGCCGAAACGTCGTTCACTCGCTTGAAAACGCTGCCTAAAGAGGGCTTCTTGGGCTGTTTAGCCGCACGGAGCTTTGCTACGGAAAAAACTCTTTTGCGAATTTCTTCCCGTTTGTCCCGATCGAACTTCAACGTAACCTCGACGACGAGATCCTTATTTTGCCTCAGCAGACTTTTACGGTAACCGAATCCGAGTTTCGTTACGTCGAGGATTTCGGCGTTACCGTCGTCCGTGCGAAAAACTTCCACTTCCCGCACAAGTTCGGATATTTCCCTTCCGAAACTGCCGGCATTGCCGAATACCGCTCCGCCCGCCGTTCCCGGAATACCGGAAAGATTTTCCGCTCCCGCAAGACCGCACCTTTCCGCTTCAATCGCCACGGCGCTCAACCTTTCGCCTGCGGCGCACCTTATATATTCGCCTTTTACTTCCGTTCCTTTGTAAAACCCGGTATAAAGCACTTTGGCTTCGCTCCCTCCGCTTAAAACGAGGGTGTTGGTCAGTCCCCCGACAACCAAAACTTTATCTCCGCCGTATTCTTCGAAAAAACGTCGTAAATCGGCTTTTTCTCTTACAAAAAACGTATTTTCAAGGATACCGCCCGCACCTAAAGAGGAAATTTTCGAGGCGTCCAAACATGTCAAATCGGTTTTCATATTATACCCTCTTTAATAAATTTAGTCAATACCGCACAGGGTACACGACTAATCTTATGAAGCGGATATAAAGATAATTCTTGCCGACGAAAATCTCCGTGAGTTAACGAATTATTTCAGAAACCCGTAATTGTCTATAGTCCAGGCTACGCCGTTTTCCTGATTGGACGGGGCGATCGCGTCGGCATAACTTTTGACAAGGTCGGTGGCGTTCGCCACTGCTACCCCTAAACCCGCATACTGTATCATGGGCAGATCGTTTTCCGAATCGCCTATGCAGATGATCTCGTCTTTGGTCACGTTGTATTTTTTCCCCAGCCTTTCCACCGCTATCGCCTTATTCATTTCCTTGGGGATTATTTCAATCAGAAAAGGCTTGCTGGTGTTTATCCTGAAGATGTGTCCGAACTTTTCTTTGAGTTCATCTTCGAGCGCGGGAACCACCTCTTCGGGTTCCATAATAAGAAGTTTGGGAGGCGAAAGACGCTTTTCGGTTATGTAATCGCTGAGCTTTATCTTCGTTTCCCTGAACTCTGCGTGGGATATTCTGCCGTAGTAAACGGTATAGATATTGGCTTTTTCGGTAATGAACTCGTCGCCTTCGTAGGTCTGATAATATACCGAGCGGCTCTCGAGATACCTGCCTATTTCCGCCGCCTGTTCCCACGGAATGCTGATACTGTCGAGTACCGCTCCCGTGTCTATGTCGGTCACCACCGACCCCTGGTAGGTTATCAGTTCCCCGTGCAAGTCGAGCTCTGCGGCTACCGGACGAGCTCCCGCCGTCATTCTGCCCGTCACTATGGTGAATTTTCCCCCTGCGTCCACATATCGAGCTACGCTCTTTTTTATTTCTTCCGATACGTTGCCGTCGTTGTCGAGCAGGGTATCGTCCAAATCGCAACAAATGATTTTATACTTCATTTTCCGTCTCCTCGAAATATTTTTTTATGTTTTCCGCATCCTTGCGGTTGATTCCTTCCACCGCAAGAAGTTCCTCTTCCCCGGCTTCCTTTATAGCCGGAATTTTATGAAAGGCGCTTAAAAGAGCGGCGGCTTTTTTCCTCCCTATGCCGGGGATCTTCGTCAATTCGCTTTCGGTCATCTGTTTCTTGCGGAGATTGCGGTGGTGGGTTATGGCAAACCTGTGCGCCTCGTCCCTTATCCTGACGATGAATTTCAAAGCGAGGCTGTTCCTCGGCAAAATCACGCTTTCGCTCTTTCCGGGCAGGAAAACCTCCTCTTCCCTTTTGGCAAGACTTATGAAACAGACGTCGGAATGTCCCGTCTCCTCCGCCGCCTTCAACGCCGAAGAAAGCTGTCCCTTACCCCCGTCGATAATGATAAGGTCGGGCTTTGCCGAAAAAGAAAGATCGTCGCAATTGCCTATCTTTTCCAAACGTCTCGTCAACGCTTCGTGCATAGAGGCAAAATCGTTGTTCCCGGGGAGCCTTATCTTGAAATGGCGGTAATGACGGGAGTCCTTTTCCCCGTCGGTAAAAACCACCATACTGGCGACCTTGTTGGTGCCGCTGATGTGTGAAATGTCGTAACACTCCGTTCTTCTCGGCAAAACGGGAAGGGAAAGAAGTTTCTTAAGCTGTTCCACCGCTCCTACGGTAAGCTCCTGATAGCGGTTGAATTTTTCCATTTGAGCGGAAAGATATTCCGTTCCGTTGCTCTCGCCCATTTCCACCAACTGTTTCCTTATCCCTCCCGAAGGGGTGTTGATGACGATTTTTCTGCCGGCTTTCTGCCCGAGGTAGTCGGCTAACTCTTCCTTGAACTCCAACTCGGTGCCGGTTATTATCTCGTTGCAGAGGATATGATTTTTCCCGTAATACTGCATTATGAAGGAAGCGAGCCCGTTGGCGTTGTCCACGTCGTAATAGGGGTAATTGTTGCCGCCGAGAAATTTACCGCCCCTCACCGAAAAACAGTTCACTACCGAATAAAGTCCGTTGCCGACCATAGTGAAAACGTCTATATTCAGGTCTTGCTTGAAAGGAATGGTTTGTTTACGGACCAGTTTTTCCAAAATTCCCAGGACGTCCCGATAGTGTTTTGCCAGTTCGAATTCCTCTTTTTCGGCGAAAAGCAGCATTTTTTTGCGAAGAATGTCCTCCACGAATTTGTAATCCCCGTCCAAAAATTTTATGACGTCGGAAACGTAAGAGGCATACTCCTCCGAAGTAACTTTTCCGCTACAGGGCGCCGAGCAAAGCCCTATGTGATAGTCGAGACATTCTTTTTTCGGCATATTTTTGCAATGTCTGAGCGGAAACACGGTGCGGATAACTTCGAGAATGTCGTACACGGAGATCCCGAGCATATACGGTCCGAAATACTTGGCGCCGTCGCTTCGCAAGCGGTAGCTGACTTCCACCCTGGGGAACTTGTCCTTTACGTTTATTCTTATATAAGGATAGGTCTTATCGTCCTTCAGCAGAATGTTGTAAGGCGGATTGTGCTGTTTGATGAGATTGTTTTCCAGTATCAGCGCTTCGTACTCGTTGGGCGTAATGATGTAGCGGAAATCGGCTATTTTTTCCACCAACGCCATGGTCTTCTCGCTCTTAAGGTTGTTGTGGAAATATTGCCTGACCCGATTCTTCAGAATTTTCGCCTTGCCGACGTAGAGTATGTTCTCATACTCGTCCAGCATTATATAAACTCCGCTCTTTTCGGGCAGGGTGGCCAGTTTGTCGCTAATCACGCTCATAGAAAAATAATACCATACTTAAACGAGAATTGCCAAATCATTCTAAAAATAATCATAAAAAAAAGGAGCTTTCGCTCCCTCTTTTTTTGAAAATGAATTTACATCATCACCGGTCCGAAAACGGTGTTGGAAACTTTCCATTGCTGGAAACGAAGCGGAGCGAGGAAAATCCCGTATATGCCGATGGTGATTATGGTAAAAAATCCCCATATAATCAAATTCTTAAGTAAATTTCCGGCTTTGCCGACGAACTCCAAAGGCATACCGACTATTTCGGTATTTCTGCATTTATAGCGTTCAAAGATACACACTGCGTTGGGAAATCCGAAGATGGGTATTATAGACAAGAGCGCCACCCCCAATTTCAGGAAAAAATATTTCCCTGCGGTTGCTTTGAATCTCGACTTCAAACTTCTTTTTTTACGCTGAGCGCGTTGTTGCGGAACCACCTTGCTACCTCCCTTTTTCAATAAATATATTCTATCATTATTTTATAGTATAGTCAACCTCTATTTTGTGCGGAAACACAATTTTTACAGGTAAAAATCAGAATTCGCAACGCTGTCTTATGGACAGAATATCGTTCTGAAGATGGAATTTTACGCACAGTTCTTCGAAATTGTAACCGTAAAGACGATGCAACGTACGGAACACCTCCACGATTATATCGTAAAAATAATCGCTTATCCCGAGTACAGTCACGATGTGGTCGTAGGAATAGTTTTCCACACGGTTGAGTTCCACCACGCAATTCAATAAAAGTACGTTGCGGTCTTCCTTGTCCAGTTTCATTATCCTTACCGCGGTAAAGAAATCTCTCCCTCTCCTTTCCATCATTTCGCAAATGGTGGCTATCATCATTTCGGGTTGCTTTTTGTAAGAAATACCCATGGCGCGAGCCGCTCTTTTGTACCCGACTTTGCAACGGTCGCAAAGCTCCGCAAGCACGAATACCACGGCGTTTTCTCCGTAATTTTTGCCGCAAAGGTATCTCTTGTTGGCTTCTCCGATGACCTTGCCCATTCTCTCTTTGCCGGTATGGGAAGATTTGTATTTTTTCGACTTCGCCGCTCCCAGTTTAGCCAGATACTCTTCTCTGCTTATATCTCCGCCGTTCTCCGCAATTATCACCGCAGTGGCTCCGGCATTGCCTCTCAATATATAGTTATAGGAACAATATTTGTAATCGGAAGGATCGCACGGAGCAAGAGAATGAACGTATCCCACGGCGTCGATAAGGTCGTCTCCCTTTATGTTCTGTCTGACGTAACCGGGACGTAAGGGATACCCGTAGTCCACCCCTTCTCCGTCGTACTCGTTCCCGAAACGGAAGTTTACCGTCTCCACATATTTTTCCACGGCGGAAGAGTTCTCGCCCTTTACGATGAAATGTGCGGCTCCGTTTATTACGGCGTAAGCTATAAGACATACGTTTTCGTCGGCTACGTCTTTGAGTAACGTAATATAGAGTTTCTTGTTTTTGTTATTACGGAACGGATCGTACCCGTTTATGGCGTCCACGGTGATTTTTGCGATGTTCCCTTTGCCTTTGACCAAAATGTTGTTGCTCATATTTACTCCTTCTTTTTATAATCCTCTATTCGGTTATTTTCAATATAAAGTCCAGTCTCTTTTCGGTGCCGTTCATGGTAAACGCTCCGTCTCCGGCTACCTTGACGTAATACGTCCCGGGACCCGTGGGTTCTTCTTCCAGTTTTACGTAATCGGGGTAGGTATAGAACGATAATTCCTGCTTAACAAGCGTTCTGGAAGAGCCGCCTTTAAGCACATAAATATCCCATCCGGAACCCAGTTTCACATTCAGCGTGTTCGCACCTTCGTCCCAAACGCCGCCGCTAAATCCGTAACCGCTGATTTCCCTCGATACTACGGTAAAGTTACCGCTTATGAAATCTATATTGTAGTTCTTATGATCTAACGAACCTTTTTCGAGGGTGTAATCTCCCGTGCCGTAATCGTAGGGATCATCGTAGGAAGCGAGACAAGGTTGTCCTTCGAGGAGCTCCAACTCTCCGCCCAAGGTAAGCGTTTCGCCGGAAACTATACGGTAGCTTGCGAATTCGGGATACAAGCCGTTGTAACCGCCGATATTGATACCTTTACGTTTTTCGCCAGTGGTAAGGGTAAGGTTTTCTCCGGTGACGGTGGTAAGGGTGATAAGATCGTTTTGCACCGCAGTAAATACCGCGCTTACGGCGTCGACGTGGGACGCGTCGGTTTCATCGAACTCGCTCGTCACATAAACCGCTATTTCGAAATAATCGACGTTCGGGGAAAGGAGTTCGGCGTTGGTGACCACTCCCGTTATCAACCCTTCCAAAACTTCGGTAAGATGGGAATATAAATAATATATCGCAGTAGGATTATCGTTAGTGGAGTATCTCACGACGAAAGCGTTTTCGGTGGCGTCTACAGCTCTCACTTCGATGACTTTGGGAATAATAGTGTATTTCTGCGTGCAATAATATCCGCTCTTGTAATACTCGTTGCCTTCCACTTCCATAATGAGGTAATAGTCGCTTTCGTTCGGAGCGGGCTCGTAATAATGCTTATCCCGTAATTTTGAAGATAAAACATAAACTGTTTCGTCAAGGAAATTTACTTTTATGAAATCGCTTTCGGACAAACCTTCGTGTGCGGCTATGAAAGACTCAAGGTCTGCTTCAGCGATAAAGTCTTCGCTGCAGGCATAGTGCATAACGATATTTTCACTCGAAGGTAAATCGAACTCGGGAATGAGTTTGACCGGAGTAGCCACGGCTTCTTTGGTGTTGCCGTAGAAGAATATCGTATTCTGATACAGGAACGTCACCACTTGCTGGTTATAGACTATTACGTTGTAGGTAGTGGTCTTATTCTTAAATGTAACGGTAAGTTCTTGCTCGACGTGATCGACGTTGTCGGGAATATTGCTGTAAAAGCCCGTGACCGTGATCTGATCGTTTTCCATAGAAAGGAATTTCTCCAGATAATCTATGGTGCCGTCGTTTCTCGAAACTTCGAAAACCACCTTCAGGATGCCGCCGTCCAGACTCAGATCGCTCCCCACTATGAAATTGGTGACGGGTTTCTTTTCAATGACTATGGAAGAGAGGTTCGCGTCCAGTACCCTTACATAAACTTCCGTGGTCTTGCCTTTGTAGGTAATGGTAACCTTACGGTAACCTTTGGTTTCGTCGTTTTTGGAATAATTGAGCATATCGGAAGTGATGGGAGCGTAACCCGTGGTCCCGTCGTCATAGAGAACGGTAATGAACTTTTCGATTATTTTCCCTTCGTTTTTGTCGTACCTGGAAAGGAACAGATCCCACCCTGCGGCGGTTTCGCTCAACACCGGCAAACCCTGATAAACGGTATTTGCCGCCGGGTCTCCGTCGGGTTCGTAAACTATTCCGGTAACGGGGATCTGTTTCTCTTCCACCGAAATTTCGAATTCGCAGTAAACGGTGTTGTAGACTCTTCCGAACTCGCTGTCTATGAAAGTGGTATGGTAAAGACGTATTATCTTATCGCCCACTCTGCGGAAAGGAACGATATTCCCTTGCAGGTCGTAAACTTCGTACCACCAGCCCACGGCGTTTTCGCCTCCCTCGAATTCGGTGATGCCGAGAACTTCTGCGGGCGCTCCTGCATTATAGAACACGTTGAAGCGGTAAGAGGATAAGTCAAGTTCCTTATCGGTGGTGTAATAGACGTCCCTTCCTTTTACGTTAACTTCCACCGAAGTTTCCATACGGGCTATGACGTCGAAAGTCAAAGTGCTGTCGTCCACCGCTCCCATATAGGAAAGTTTGAGCGGGATATCGCTCCCGATATAATCGGTGGTGGAATCGTAAACCATTCCCTTAGTGGCGTTCACCACGCTGGAACCGCCACCGACGTAAGTTATCATCAAGGTTATTCCCGTCAGATCCCAGTCTTCGCACTGGACGTAAACATTCTTGTAATATTCCTGCTCCGCCATAGCCTTCACCGAAGACACCTGTTTGGAAATAATGTAATAATCCATATAACAGTAAGCGGAGGCGCCGTCTGCGTCGTAATAAATCACTTGCGCTTCATACGGCTCTACGGTGCCGGCTATTATTGCGTCGGGATCTTGCGGAGTCACGTCGTCTTCGTCGCAAATGATTTCTATCCGTTCTCCCGAGGTCTGCCCGTAAAGCTCTCCGAGGGTGGTCCCGCCCACTACGTCGCCTATGGTGGTCACCTTTCCGTTCTGGTAATATATCCTCAGAACTCCGCCGTCGAGGTCGAATTCCTGCCCTGCCGAAGTGAGGAATACGTTCAGGGGAGTACGGTCGAATCCTACCGATCTTATCGGCAAAGCCTGTACCCGACATATAAGGGTGGCGCTGTAAACTTCGGTCCCGGGTATTACGAACCGAATTTCCTTCCGATCGGTTATCACGTCGCAATTAAGACTGGAATCGGAAGAAAGCATATCCTCGGTAATGCCGGTGGGTATGCTCTCTTCGCCGTTGTTGTAAACAATGTAATATTGCAGCGTGCCGAGAGAAATTCTGTCTCCCTTGTTGAACACTCTGCCCGAGATGTTGTCGGTACCTTCCACGATCATCAGTCTTTCGGGATAACGCTGAATTACGGTAACTATAAAACCTATGCTGTTGGCTTCCACTCCGCCGTAAATTACCAAAAGGTTGTGACGGCCGGCGGCGGTTATGTCGAGCTGGCTGTGTCTTGCGCCCGCACCCTCCGTCGCAAGGTAGTAAACGCATTCGCTGTAAAGGGTCTGCCCGTCCTTTTCCATACTGGCGGTAATGGAAACCGTATAGTTCGTCGCTTCTTCCAACGAAACGTAACGGTTATCCTGGACGTACATATTTTTACCGTTTTCGTCCACTACGGAAACCACTATCTTGACGTCGCTGCCGTAATCGTGCACCACTTCGTATTTTAACTGATACCTTTCGGCGGGAAGTCTGGTCACGTTGTCGACATTCTCGAATTCGAGATCGTCTATTTCCTTTCTCAGAAGATCGTCGTCGCTGTTGACGACTTTAATGAGAGCGTTGTCCATCGAATAAATTTCGCTGGTCCCGTCGTCGTAATAAACCCTGACTCTGCCGGTGGCAAGGTTGAGGGTGTCGCCCTGTACGATATTGTCGATGTCCGTTACGAACGTATTGGTGACGGGCATATCGATGATCTCCATGGAAGAATAGCTCCTCGCCTTGACGTTGATACTGAATGAACCTACCGGCAAGGTCTGCATAACCACCTTCCCTCCGCCCACGGAATTGACGATACCGCCGCCGCCACGGGCGTAGACGTTGGCTCCGCCGTAAGTCCCGATAAGTTCGTCGGTAAGCAGTATCTGTCCCGCCTCGAGAGAGGTCTCGGTCACGTTGTATTCCACTATGGTGCTCACGGTCATTACGTTCCCGGAAACGGAACTGACCACGCCGTAGGTTTTGCTCTTGACGTTGTCGAGAACGCCGTTGCTCGCTATTTCGGTGTTGGGCGCCACATAAGTCCCCACCGATATCCCTTCGAGAGGATTGCCGGCGAATTCATAGCTGAATTCGGCAGGATAATCTTCGGCAAAATACGCCACTCTCGCCACTACGGTGTTGACCGAGGAATCGGCTATGTATATTCTCAATAAATCGGCAATGTCCAAAGCGTTGACTTCGGGAGTGAGTCCGTTGTCGTAAATGAGTTTGAGTTTCATTCCCGAAATATCCAGTTTTTCGCCCATTCCCACGAAAACGGAATTCTGGTAAGGCTCTCTCAACACGGTGATATCTCCCACGGTCTTGGCCTGGAAGGTAACCTTGAAGGAGAGCATATAGCCGTGATAGGAAATATAAACGTCCTGTTCGCCCACACGGGTGTTGTCGTAGTCTTCCAACATCTTGTCGGTGACCTTGACGTTGACGGTCTTGCCGCCGTCGTAAATCACGTTGATGCTCGCTCCGTCGGTATAAATGCTTTCCCCTTCGACGTAAAGAGTCTTGTTGGGCGGAGAAGCGAGAACTACGGAATTGAAATTGAGGTCGAAAACGTTTACCGTGAAAGTGGTGGAAACTCCTCCGTAAGTTACCGTAACGGACTTGTTCTGTTCGGGAACGGACATATCGTAACCGGAGAGCATCTCCGAAGACAGATCCACGTTCTGAATCTTCCCGTCGGAATACATGACGGCAAGTTTGACGCCCTCGAGATTGAGCGAGTCTCCCGCAATGTAATCGGTAACGGTCAGTCCCGAAACGGAAATCTTCGTAACGTATGCGTCCGAATACGTCATATCCACCGAACAGGCGGCGGCTGCGAGAAGAAGGATTATCAACAATGAAACAAAAAAGAATTTTCTTTTCATAGACGGGCGCATTATACCTTCGATATAAATATATAAATATTATACTACTGTAACAAAGTTTTGACAAGAGGTATTTTTAACGCTCCGCCTTCCTTTATGAATATGAAAAAAATTTACAAAATCTGCCAGTTTATCGGCTCTCTTCCCCATTTTACGAGCAGTTCGTTGGCTTTGGAAAAATGCTTACAGCCGAAAAACCCGTTATGTGCGCTCAAAGGAGAGGGGTGGGCTGCCCTTAAAACGACGTGCTTCTTCCCGTCTATCAGCGCGGCTTTCTTCCCTGCCGGCGCCCCCCACAACATAAAAATAATCGGCTCCGTCCTTGCCGACAGTTTCCTTAAAACGGCGTCGGTAAAAGTCTCCCAGCCGTATCCGGCGTGGGACATAGGCTGTCCGCGTCTTACCGTAAGGATGGTGTTCAATAAAAGCACGCCCTGTTTTGCCCAGGGCATAAGGTATCCGTTCTCTCCCATACGGATACCTAAATCGGCACTTATTTCACGATAAATATTTCTTAGCGAAGGAGGCAGACGGACGCCTTTGTTGACGGAAAAGCACATTCCGTGCGCCTGGGACGGTTGGTGATAAGGGTCCTGGCCTATTATCACGATCTTCACGTCTTTGTAAGGCGTGGCTTTGAATGCGTTGAAGATGTCGTACATCGACGGGTAGACGGTTTGCGAGGAGTATTCGTGTTTCAGGAACCCCCGCAGGATCTTATAATAGTCTTTCTGAAATTCCTCGGCTAAAATACCGTCCCAATCGTTTCCGAGCGTAACCATGCGTCCCTCTTAAGTAAAAAATCTATGTATTTATTTTACCTTAAAACCTCCCGAAAAGCAATACCTACATAAGACAGAGCAGACAAAGACACATTGCGAGCGTATTTTTGTCGCAACAGGAGTTTTCCTCGTCGGAACAGCCGCAGGAAGAGTCGTTTTTGCTTAGCAATAACAATAGCAACAGTGGAAGTGAATTGTTTCCGAACATATTTTCCCCTTTAATTTTCGTTAATTTACAATATGCGGCAATATCCGTGTCGGTGACGGATTTACAATATTTCGTAAAGGAGAACCGAAAATACCGTGACTTTGGAAGACATACTTGCAAACTACCTGCCCCTGGAAGCGGCAAGCGACGAATTGTCGGATTTTTTCGCACTTTTTGCCGACCGCACCAGAATGAGGATACTGAGTCTTCTTTCGGTGGGAGAGCTGTGCGTGAACGACATAAGTTTTATACTCGGACTCAACCAAAGCACGGTAAGTCACCAGCTCCGCAATCTCAAAGACAAAAATCTCGTCGGTAACCGAAAGGACGGAAAACGCACTTTTTACTATATTTCGAACGAAAAACTCGAAGATCTTTTTATGCAGGCGGTACTCGCCACCGAAGAATAATTCCTTAAAAGCTTAAAGCTCAGTTGCTTTTCAGAATTTTTTCGAGTAATTTTTTCAAATACTCGTAGGCTTTTTCCATTAAAAAATCGTAAAGTATGAACGCCAGGGAAAAAATCACGTTCAACACGGCGTACAGAGCGGCGGGAGATAAGTTCCCTATCGCAGGAAAAACGGTCAGATCTATCATTATGAGCGTGAGGACTTTGTAACAAACGAAAAATACCGCCGCCGAATATGCGAGTTTGATAAGATACCCTATCCAGCGGTTGAACTTCTTTTCGTAAAGAAAAATGCTTGCCACGACGTAAAATCCGCTCGCCATAACGAAAGGAATTATGGATACGTTGACTATAAAAAAACCCGCTACGCTCACAGCCACGGCAGTCAAAAAACCTTCCCTGAAATAACCTTTGGTAAGAGGAAGCATAACGCCGCCCGCACTCAGGACGTAAAAGGAAAGGCTTAAATTTTTAATAAAATAGGCAAGTACGACGAAAATCAAAGATATCGCCGTACCTATTCCGGCAAAAGCCAGTCTCTTTCCTATGTCTTTTTTTACCGCCATTTTTTTAGCAGCAGGAGATCAGGTCGCCGCCCATACATTCGCAGCAGCAGTCGGCGCAGATCAGGCTGGAACAGCAGTCGCAGGCGGTACAACCTCTCTGCGGAGCGGAATTGTTCATATTGACGTAAGTCCTCTCCTCCTTGTTGTCGCCGTTATAAAAAGAATTCTGTTGCGTGCGGGAATTGGCTTTGATGTGGTTAACCATAGCCTGTCTTGCCTGCGAATACTTGGTGTTGCTCGGATCCATCTGGCAGGCGTATTCCAGTTGCTTCAAGGCGTCCGCAGTCCAGTTCTTGCGGTAAAAAATCGCCGACTGGAGATAATGCCATTCCGCCGTGCGGTTCTGACAGTTGTCGAGGATATTCTGAGCTTCGTCCAGTTTCCCGTCCTTTATCGCCCTGTCGGCGTCGCTTAAATCGTTCCCCGTATAACTTATGTCGAAATTGGAACGGAGTTTTTCGTTGGCTTCGGCGTAGGCTTCCTCTATTTCTTCCAGCCTTGCGCACGCTTCCGCACCCTTCTCTCCCGGTTCGAAACGTAAATCGGCATATTTCGCTCTTTCCCTCTTATAGGCTTCGTAAAGTTCGTTCTGAGTACAGTTTTCGCTTACTCCCAGTACTACAAACGGATTTTTGGCCATTTTTCACCTCTCTTTTTTATTACGTACTCGGTACGCTCGGATAACCCTCGGTATACTATATTCGATAAAGGTCCTTCGCTGACGTTTATCTCCATACGATTATAACAGTCGGTTATTTTTTCAATGCAATCGTACGTTATCTGCCTCGCTACCGCTTCCGTTTCACTAAAAAATTTATCGTCTAATGCTTTAACGTCCCTTAAAAACGGATTAAAATTCTTATTGAAATCCTTTTTTATGTCGTCGTAAGCGTCGATAACGTATATCCACTTTCCCGTATAAAACAGGAATTCCCTCAACAAAACGTCGCATTTTTCCGTCAATGCGTCCCCAGCCGCCATAAGCATACTGCCGAAACACTCGGCGCATACCGTTAGCGAAGAATTCTCCTTCTCGTTCTTGCGGAGCCTTTCGTAACCGCTTTTCACCGCTTGGTCGAAAGCTCTTTGCCTTGCGGCGGCTTTTTTGTAGACGGGCTTCAATGCGTTCTTCAACGAACGGTGTTTCCCTTCGTCTATCACGTCGTCCAGTAATTTAT
>CASDZI010000009.1:29444-71851 GCA_949285605.1 uncultured Christensenella sp. | reverse complement strand
TGAACGGATTCCCCTCCCATAATCAGCATGACTGTCTTGAATCCATTCAGCATGACATGTGCCGAGAGCTGATCAATGGCATCATGACCGAAAGCGATGGTCGTTTCTTCGCAGGTATCCATCATGGTTTGGGCGTTGAACAGTGATTCTGTGATTCCGGTACTCATGGCAAATTCCTTTCCATTCAAATTCATCGTCGATAAAGGTACAATAAGATTTCGTTTTTTTCAACCGGAAGAGTTGAATTTTCTTGATTTCGTTTTTCCCCGGCATATATTACGAAAAAAAGGAATGGAATAAAATGAGATTTCTTCGACTCGGGCCTTCCGGAATCCGCGGTGCCGTGGGAACCGCTCTGACCTGTCAGCTTGCCATCCGGTATGCGTCGGCCTTCGGAACCTGGCTCGACGGTGGAACCGTTGGCGTGGCGATTGATTCCCGGACTTCTTCGCCGATGTTCAACACAGAAGTAGGATTTTCCAGCCATTCGTGAGAAATCTGCGAAACATGAACAAGGCCGTCGATGCCGTTTTCAACTTCCACAAAAGCGCCGAAGGTCATTATTTTTACGACGGGTCCGGTGAATTCGTCGCCTACTTCGGGATCTTTGGCTATAGACAAAATAATCTTTTTGGCTTTCTCCGCCATTTCGGTGTCGGCACTGGCTATGAATACTTTACCGTAGTCGTCTATATCGATTTTTGCTCCGGTGCTTTCGATAATCTTATTGATGACCTTGCCGCCGCTTCCGATAACGTCTCTGATTTTATCGGGGTCGATGTTAAAGCTAATGATACGGGGAGCGTATTTGCTGAGGGTTTCTCTGCTGTGCGGTATAACTTCCAACATTTTACCGAGTATGAACATTCTGCCCTCTCTGGCCTGAGCAAGAGCGGTACGCAAAATCTGTTCGTCGATACCCTTGATCTTGATGTCCATTTGAATGGCGGTTATCCCTTCAGCGGTACCTGCGACTTTGAAGTCCATGTCCCCGTAGAAGTCTTCCAGTCCCTGAATATCGCTCATAACGGAAATTTTGTTGTTGGCTTCGTCTTTTATAAGTCCCATTGCAATACCTGCGACAGGCGCCTTAATCGGTACGCCGGCGTCCATAAGAGCAAGGGTGGAGCCGCATACGCTTGCCTGAGAAGTGGAACCGTTACTGCTGATGACTTCGCTGACCGTTCTTATCGCGTACGGGAAACATTCGTTGGAAGGAAGCACGGGTTCCAAAGCTCTCTCGGCTAATGCTCCGTGTCCTATCTCACGACGACCGGGGCTCTTGAGCTGCCTGGCTTCTCCGGTAGAATAAGGAGGCATATTGTAATGATGCATATATCTCTTGAAGGCGTCGTCATCCAGTCCTTCCAGTTTCTGAACTTCGGATATGGTGCCCAAAGTCAACGTAGTGAGTACCTGAGTCTGTCCTCTCGTGAAAACGCCCGAACCGTGCACTCTGGGCAGAATGCCGACTTCGCACCAAATGGGTCTGATGTCTTTAAGTCCTCTTCCGTCGGGACGAACACCTTCGTTGCTGATACGTTTACGCACGAATTCCTTCTTCATAGCGTATATAACGTCGGCAACGTATCCTTTTTCTTCGGGATATATTTCCGCAAAATGAGCCATGAGTTCTTCGTTCACGGCGTCCTCTCTCGCTTCTCTTTCCTGTCTGTCGAAAGTATCGAAAATATATGCTATTTTGTCTGCGGAATATTCTCTTACGTTCTTTTCCAGTTCCTCGGGAGCGTGACGGAGTTCGATATTCTTTTTGGGTTTACCTACTTCCTTAGTGATTTCTTCAATCCAAGCCACGATTTTCTTAATTTCTTCGTGTCCGAAAAGGATAGCTCCGAGCATTTCTTCTTCGGTAAGTTCGCTGGCGCCTGCTTCTACCATCATTACTGCGTCCTTGGTCCCGCTGAGCGCTAAGTTGAGACGACTCTTTTCCCTTTGTTCGTTATCGGGGTTAATGATATATTTTCCGTCAACATAACCCACCATAACCGAACCGGTAGGTCCGTTCCAAGGGATGTCTGATACCGACAACGCTATGCTGCTGCCGAGCATTCCGAATACTTCGGGAGGTATGTTGGTATCTACGCTCAATGCCGTAGCCACTACCGCTACGTCGTTGAAAAGTCCCTTCGGGAAAAGCGGACGTATAGGTCTGTCTATAAGACGGCTGGTCAGTATCGCTTTATCGCTGGGACGACCCTCTCTCTTTTTATACCCTCCGGGTATTTTTCCCACGGCATACATCTTTTCTTCGAAATCTACTCCCAAAGGGAAGAAATCTATTCCGTCCCTGGGGGCTTTTGCCATAGTCACGTTGGTCATAACGACGGTGTCGCCGCAACGAATGATACATTCTCCGTTGCTGTGGGAACAATAACCGCCGATTTCCGCACTTACTTCTTTACCGCCGATAACGGTGGTAAAAATTCTGCTTTCTTTCATTAATCCTCCTGTTTTCGCCCGTCACCCGACGGACTTTTCTATATATTTTTTTGTGTTTTAACCTTTTAATAAGAAAAAGAGGTTGCGGCAATTGCGGCAACCTCCGTTTTTTTGTTACTTTCTCAGATTCAATTCCGCTATCAAAGCTCTGTAACGCTCGATATCTTTTTTCTTGAGATAACCTAAGAGGTTTCTTCTCTTACCGATCATCTTGAGCAATCCTCTGCGGGAGTGGTGATCCTTCGGATGAGAAGCCAGATGTTCGTTAAGGCTGGCTATTCTCTGAGTAAGCAGAGCAACCTGTACTTCGGGCGAACCCGTGTCGCCCTCGGAACGGGCAAATTTTGCCATCAATTCGGCTTTGGTCATTTCATTCATTGTTTTTACCTCCTGTAATGAATAATAATTCGCCCCGAGCAAAGCGTAAATCGTCGTAAATTAGGAACGGTCTTACCCTTGCCTGAGGTATAATGCCTATTTATATTACCACAGTTTGCCGTGATTGTAAACTGTTTTTGCGTGGAAATGCGTAAAAAACACCTTTATTCCGTCTGTTGGTTTCCTTTCACCACAGTAAGCAACACGTTGATGTCTTCTCCGCTTATATTCTGTCCGCATTTTACCGAAATAAACGGATCGTTATCCTTATAATAAACGTAAGTGCAGCTTTCTGCCGAAGCTATACTTCCTCCGTCGTAAGTTCCGCAGAGGATCCCGCAATAAATTTTACTCAGATCCGCAGCTTCCTCGTAAGGTACCCCGTTAACGGATACGGTGTAACATTCCGTCTTGAGAGCAACGCTTTCCACGCTTCCGCCGGCATTGTATCCGACGTAGCTTCCTATATGCGCAGCGGTAACGCTTTCCTTCGGAATATTTACGTTTACGGTGGCATAAACGTCGTAGGCGGAACCGTCTTTAGCTACGGCACAGCCCGAAATAACTCCTTCGTTTCTGCCGGCTATCGCCCCTACGCACAAATCCGCAACCGATACTCCCGCAGGCAACGCCGTAACGGTAATATCGGCTTTCAGAACGAAATTCTTGATCGTCCCTTTGTTGTATGCAAACAAACCTATATAGCCGTCGTATTCCGACGCCGGAGTGTTCTCGTCAACGGTGTAATCGAAAGTTACGGTGTAACCGTTCCCGTTGAAAATTCCGCTGTAAGGGGTAATTTTACTTCCTATGGGTTTGGTCACGGTAATATCGTTTGTCAATACGAACGAACGGCTCAGCTCGTCTATAGCCAGATCCTCCAGTTGACTTCCGTCGGAAATTTCCAACGGGAATTGAGCGTAAATATACATTTCTCCGCTGTATGGATCTATATCCCACGGGAATAAGCCTGCTCCGGTTTCGTCGGTAAATCTTCTTCCTCCGCCGGTATTGGTGATTATGTCGAAAGCGTCGTACCAGCCGCAGAACAATTCCGCCTTGTTAGCCCATTCTTCGCTCATCTCGGAAACGTCGTACGGGAAAAGGAATTCCTGCCCGTAAGTGACGGTTACCGTCTTATAGAGAACTTCCTTGTTGAAATACAAATGAACGACGATCCCCTCTTTGGCTTTCCAGTTGGCATAAAGGTTATATTCCGAAGCGTCCTGATAACTCCAAGGCAAAAGCAAAGTTCCGTCGGCATAAGTCAGCAATACTTCCTGTCCGTTGCGTTGGACTTTCCACCCGAGGAATTCGTACCCCGTCTTGACGGGAATATCCAACGTGGCGATTTCGCCGTACAGAATGGTTTTACTTGCGTTGGCAACGGTCACCAGTCCGTCCTCGGTGTCGTAAATCAAGGTGTAAACCACGTCCTCCCAAACGGGATAGAGGTCTATCGTGCCCTCAACCAGATAATCCCACTTTCCTTCAGGGAGTATCACAAGCCCGTCAACGGTCTTCCATTTCTTCAAAACTCTGCTTCCGTTAACGTAAACGGGCGTTTCGAAACTGTAGTTTTCGTCGTATGTGACCGTAACGGTAGTAACTCCGCTGCTCATAGACGCCAGATCGCCGAGAATAAAGTTTACTGTATATTCCGTAGCTTTCCAATTACAAGTCAACGTGACGTTGTACGGGATAACGTAAGGCACGGATACGTCGATTTTATTGTTTTGCTCGTCGTACCAACCTTCGAAAGTGTATCCTTCTCTCGTCGGGACGGGAAAATCTTCGGGTGCGATAACGTTATTGAAAGAAGGTAAGGTCAAATCTCCCTCTTCACCGATGTTGTATTTCAAAACCGCCTCGGGGTAACCTACCGAAATATCTATCAAATATCTCGAAGATAAATTCCAGTTCCGCATATAAAGTTCTTTCTGGTTCAAACTGACGTAAATCATCAATCCGTTATCGAAAGACTTGCCGAAACTGTCCGCCTGTACGTTGGGGATACTCATGCCCGCCACGGTGTAAAGTCCGGAAAGCTCGGCCGCATAGCTTAATGCGTTGGAAGATATGGTGGTGATATTGCTGCCCAAATATAATGTTTTCAGGTAATTGCCCATAAATGCGTAAGACGCTATCGTAGTAACGCTGTTTTCTTCGTAAGTAGCCGGAATGGTCAATTCTTCCGCATTCCTCGAGCTCCCGACCACCATAACTTTACCCTCTTCCACCCTCAGTACGAGATCGTTGTAAACGACCAGTTCGGCGGTAGCGTTCTGTCTGTATTTTTCCGAAAGATACGATCCGAAGAAATCGGTCTTAAGAGTTTCGAAAGAGGGAGACGATTCGTCCTCCACGGTTACGAATTCCGGAGCGTATTTTCCTAAGTTATTGATGTCGGTAACGAAAATATTTTCGTAATTCATTCCCGCAACCAAAGTTTCGAAGGTAACGTAAATAAGTCCCGGAATATAAATTGCGGCAGAATTTATGTTGCTTACCGAAGAAGGAATACGCAACGATTTTACGTTACTGGCAAAGAATGCGTATTCGCCTATCCCCGACACCGTAAGACCGCAGTCCGCCACGTCGAACACGGTGGACAGTTTCCCTGCCGGATAAGCAAAAAGAATATCGTATTCCGAGTTGTTCAGAGAGGATTGATAAAGCACTCCGTTAACAGCCGTAAAGACCGGGTTGCCGATTTCTACGGCGAACTGCATCAACGAATAATCGTATAAGAATGCGTCTGTGGCGACAGCGGTGGTCTTTGCGCCCATTTCCACGCTTACGAGATAGTAGCAGTGTTCGAAAGCGCCCTTGCCTATTTCGGCGAGATTGCTTCCGCCCTGCGAGGATAAATAAAATCCTCTGATCCCCGAATAAGCGAAAGCATAATTTCCTATCGTGGTAAGATTGTTTTTAACGGTCAATCCATCGTCGGAATTGCCGAGGAAAGAAGAGCAACCGTAAAAAGCAAACGGTCCGATATATCTGAGTTCGGAGTTGTCGCTCAAATCCAGATATTTCAGCGTGGTGTTGCCTTGGAAGGCACTTTCGGCTATACGGGTAATCGTCCTGCCGAGAACATAGGTGTCGTCTGTTCCGTAGTACTTATAAAGCACGTTGTTTGCGATAATGGCGTCGTTTTCCAGATTTTCCAGATAAGGAGTACCGTCAAAAGCTCCTTCCAATATCCTTTCCAGAGCCGTGGTGTTCGGAATGGAGAATTGAGCGAGATATATGCACCCGTTGAACGCTCTGGCGCCTATGGAACTGACGCTGTAACCTTTGATGGCATAAGGAAGCAGAATTTCGGTAAGAGAACGGTCTGCGCCTATTATTTCCAACGTAGTGGCCTCGTTTTCGGAATTTTCGTTGAAAATCTGTTTATAAAGCAAAGTCCCGGCGGCATTGACTTCGATGATGATCGGAATTTCGCCTTCGTCAACGGAAAGCTTATCTTCAAAGTCGGCAAAAGCCTCTATGGATTTGAAAACGTTGAGGTTGGCTGCGCCGACGAATATTTTTTCTATCTGCTCGTTAAAAATATGGTTTCCCACGGTGAAACCGCTGTCGTTGGGATTAACGAGAGAGAAACTGACGTAATCGATGTGAACGCTGTCGAAAGCGTAATCGCCTACGGTCTTCAATCCCGAAGGCAGATCCACCGCTCCTATTACGGCGTCGTAAAAGGCGTAAGCGGCAATTTTCTTTATACCGTCGGGAACGACGACCGCTTGCAGTTTGCCGGCGGGATATGCTATTAGTTCTTCTCCCAAATCGTCGTAAAGCACCCCGTCGATGGTCATGAAATAATCGGAATCGGGGCTGACTTCTATGGTCTTGAGTCTTCCGCAATTACGCAGGAAGCCCTCTCCCAGCGTTTCCACCGAAGCGGGTATGTAGATCTTTTCGAGAGAAGTGGCGTTTTCGAAAGCGTTGGCGGAGATCGCAAGGACGGGTTTGTTCTTATATACTTCGGGAATTAAAAGCTCCTTATCGTTGTTTACGTAAGACGCTATTTTCCAACCGCTGTCGCCGAAAGCATTTACGTACTCGTTATATTCCAGTCCCAAAAATCTCCAGGTGGCGTACAGGGTAGTCTCCACCTTGACTTCGTACGGGAAGGAAATTTTTGCGGCGGTACAATCGGTGGCGTCGTCGCCGGTCACTCTCGTGGTGGTCCAACCATCGAAGACGTATCCTTCTCTTTCCGGTTCGACTATGTCGGTCTCGTATAAAATATTGGTTTTCTTGGGAGAAATCGGATCTCCTCCGTTGGTTTCGAAACTTACGGTGTTGACGACGGGATCGCTGTAAGCGCGGTATTCGTGCGTTCTGTTCATAGTCACCTTAGTGACGGACTGCGTGTCGATGACGGCTCCGTTGTCCGTCCATCTGGTAAAATAATATCCGGTGACGGGTATCCATTCCAGGGTCACGACGGTGCCTTCCTCGTAAACCTGCTCGAATTTGTCCCCGTCCATTACAATTTCGTCTGCTTCCACTTCCACGTCGTTTACGGCTATGGGACGGCCGTTGTAAACGGTAAGTTTATAGGTGGATTTTTCCTTTTGTCTGAGGGTGATTTGAAAACTCGTGGTGGCTCCGGGATAATTTACTTTTATGATATGAGTCCCGACTGTGTTGAGTTTGGTGCGGTCGTTTACGGCTATCATGCTTTCGGTAAGTCCGATAATGGTTTCCTCTCCGTTGCTGAAAGTAATTTCCAACCTTATGGAAGATAAATCGACTTCGCCTGCGTAAGCCGACTGCGGAACGGAAGTTTCGTCTATCTTTATGGACGTAACGGAAACTTCGGGCTCTTCTTCGGTGCTCGACGTCCCTCCGGAACAAGCCGCAAGTATGAATAATAAAGTCAAAAGCAATACAAGGACAGAAAATACAGTTCTTTTACGCATCGTAACTCCGCAAATAAAAATTACATATATATTTAATATATCATAAAAGAACTTATAAATCAATAGCAAAATATAACAAAATCAACTAAGCGGGATCCTGCGTAAAGCCTCATCGGAAACCGTGTTGCTCAAGAGCGGAAAGTATTGAAAAATTCGGCTTTTCTGCCGATAACTTCCTCCCGTCTGTCGATGTATTCCCTGAACCCTTTAGGATTTGCCAGCCGCTCTATACGGCGCTCTTTTTCCCTGCAGACAGATTTACTGACAGCTCCGGCTCCCGCCCCGAAAACGGTGATGCTTTCCTCCATCATATCGATGTTGTAACGGCATTGCGTTCCCGGAAGACAATATCCTACGTTCTCGGCATTGTCGGCGGTATTTTTCTGACGGTACATATAATACGGCGAATAGCCTTTTTCCTGCAAATAGTCCAGAGCGAAATCGCACATTGCGAAAGCCCTTCCGTCGGCTTTTTTCGACCGCCCTTCTTCGTTGAATCTGGATCCCCGTTTCAAACTCAATGCGTGCACGGTGACGTTGTCGGGTCTGAGCTCCGTCGTTTTTCTCACAGAATATGCAAAATCCTCCTCGTCCTCGTCGGGAAGCCCGGCAATCAAGTCGGCGTTGACGGAAAATTTGTCCTTCAATAACTCGTATGAACGGTAAATCTCCTCGACGGTATGTTTTCTGCCTATCTTTTCCAAGGTCCTTTCGTGAAAAGTCTGCGGATTGAGACTTACTCTCGTCACGTTCATGGCTTTCAGTAAATCGACTTTTTCTGCGTCGACGGTGTCGGGTCTGCCAGCTTCCACGGTAAATTCCGTCCCGAAGTCTTTTAACGGCGTAAGCAATTTTTCCAGCAGTGCCGTTCCGAGGCAAGTGGGCGTACCTCCCCCGACGTATATCGATGATACTTTTCTGCCCGAATTGCCGATTATTTCCTTGATCCGCTCCAGTTCTCTTACCGCCGTCTCAACGTATAAAGGCAATTCCTTCTCCACCCGAAATACTTCGGTACTGATAAACGAACAATAAGCGCATCGGGTCGGACAAAACGGTACGTTGACGAAAATCGCAGCGGCGAGAGGATCCTCGTTACGGTAACCTTTTTGATTGAGAACACATTTTTCTATCAATGAAGCACGCTTTTCGGATACCTTGAATTCCTTTTCAAGATACCCTTTCGGGTCGTTTTCCTTCATCAGCTCATAATACAGCCCCGTAGGGCGAACCCCCGTCAGGCTGCCGTAAGGAAGCCGCTTATCCAAATGACGGGAAAGATAATCGTAAAGAAAATTCTTTACGAAACGCTTAGTGAATTTTTTATAAAGCAAATTTTCCTTTTCTTTCGGTTCAAAGGATTTTTCTTCCCGCCCGAATACGTCGGAATTTATAACGCAGTAAAAATTTTTTCCGTCGAAACCGGTTTCCCATTCCAGAAAATTCTCCCCGTCGTCGGAAAGCTCCAAAAAAGGAGCGAACGCTCTCGGCACTTCGCTCACGTCGTTGAGATATTGAGTTCGATCCGGAATAAGTCGGAATTTCATAAATAAAGAATTTCGTTGTTTTTTCTTTCTTCCGAAAGAGTGGTATTTTCGTTATGCCCGGGGTAGACTATTCTGTCCCCGTCGAGCGCAAACAGCACGTTTACCACCGAATTTTTGAGTTCGGTTACGGAACCGCCGTAAAAATCCGTCCTGCCGTAAGTGCGGTAAAACAAGGTGTCCCCGGTAAAGAGATATTCGGAATCGAGGTCGTAACTCACTCCACCCTGCGTATGTCCCGGAGTATGGATGACTTTGAAGGTCATATTTCCGAAACGCAAAGTCTCGCCGCCGTTCAGTAGATGATCGGCTCTTACCTCCTTAAGCGGAGGCAAGCCTATTTCGGCGGCAAGATTCCACTCGTTGCGCAACATTTTTTCGTCGAGTTCGTGTATATAGACCTCGGCTCCGTCCGCAACGAAATTCGGCAAAGCAAGGATATGATCGAAGTGTCCGTGCGTAAGCAATACGGCGGTGGCTTTACGCCCCTTTTCTTCAAGATACGATTTTATCTTCTGATAGCCGCCACCGGGGTCTATCACGACGGCTCCGCCGTAAGACGGGTCGGTGATCACATAGCAGTTGGTCTGAAGATACCCCACCGAAAAGGCTTTTATTTCGGGCATTATAATCTCTCCGCAATCGCTTTAAGGAAATCTTCGCTGTTGACGGCGGTGGCTTTGCCGTCGAATATACCCACGAGGTCCTTGGTCATAACGCCGCTTTCGATGGTCTCTATCGAGGCTTTTTCCAGTCTGTCGGCAAATTCCTCCAGGTCTTTCAATCCGTCCAGCTGCGCCCTTTTCCGCAACGCCCCCGTCCAGGCAAAAATAGTCGCCATGGAGTTGGTGGACGTCTCCTCTCCGTTAAGATGCTTATAGTAGTGACGGGTAACGGTGCCGTGAGCGGCTTCGTATTCGTATTTTCCGTCGGGGGAAACGAGCACCGACGTCATCATCGCCAACGACCCGAAAGCCGTGGCTACCATATCGCTCATAACGTCGCCGTCGTAATTCTTGCAAGCCCAGATCATGCCGCCCGAGGACTTGACTACTCTCGCCACCGCATCGTCAATCAGCGTATAGAAATATTCTATCCCCGCCTGTTCGAATTTCTCCTTGTATTCCGTTTCGTAAATTTCACGGAAAATATCCTTAAAACGGTGGTCGTAAATTTTACTTATGGTGTCTTTGGTGGAAAACCACAGATCTTTCTTAACGTCGAGAGCGTAATTCATACAGCTGCGTGCAAAACTTTTTATACTTGCGTCGGTATTGTGCATGGTCTGAATTATCCCCGCGGATTTGAAATCGAATATGGTTTTTCTCGTCCCGTCGGGCAATACGAATTCCGCTTTACCCGGGCCATCGACGTAGGCTTCCACCCCGCTGTAAACGTCGCCGTAAGCGTGACGGGCTATGGTAATGGGTTTGGTCCAGCTCGGTATCAGCACCTTTATCCCCTTGGCGAGTATGGGCGCGCGGAAAACCGTTCCGTCCAGCATCGAACGAATGGTCCCGTTGGGGCTCTTCCACATAGTGGAAAGATTATATTCCTTTACCCTTTGGGCGTTGGGCGTTATGGTGGCACATTTTACGCCGACGCCGTATTTCTTTATCGCTTCGGCGCTTTCCACCGTGACCTTGTCCTTGGTCGCTTCCCTGTTCTTAAGTCCGAGATCGTAATACTCGGTCTTAAGTTCCACATAAGGCAGAATGAGTATGTCTTTGATCTTCTGCCAAAGGATTCTGGTCATTTCGTCCCCGTCCATCTCCACGAGGGGGGTCGTCATTTTTATTTTGCTCATTTATCCGTACCTCCGAAAAAATCAACCGGTTTATCGTTTTTATATTCGCAAAACATTATCTCGTAGCCGTTGTCCAAAACCTTGTCCGATTGCTTTATCAATCGCCAGTTCGGCATTTTATCGAGATTTTCGTAAAAAACCGTAGCTTCCCCGTCGGCGTCGGCTTTGGTGACGTAAACGGTGTCGCAATACGGTAGCATGGTTTTGTAAAACATCGCTCCGCCCACCACGAAAATATCCTCGGGCGGATATTTCGCAAGGACCTTTTTCAATTCCTCCATATCGTCGCAGATGAGACAGTCTTCCCGTTTTTCACCGCCGGGATATAAAACCACGTTGATACGGTTGGGCAAAGGTTTGCCCTGCGGAAAACTTTTCAGGGTGTTGCTTCCCATGACGATGACCTTTCCGGTGGTCGTCCTGCGGAAAAATTTCATGTCCTCGGTTAGACGAAACAACAAATCGTTGTTTTTGCCTATCCCCCAGTTTCTGTCCACGACTACTATGGCTTTCATTTTTTATCCTTTCCGTCGAAATTATACTTTTCCGTTAAATCGCCACGGGGAGTTTTTGTCCGAGAAGCGAGTAATTGTAATTTACCAGTTCGAAGTCGTCCACGGTAAATTGATAGAAATCCTTTACGTCGGGATTCATGATAAGTTTCGGAGCTTCGTAAACGGGATTTTGCAAAACTTTTTCCACTACGGGAATATGTCTGTCGTAAATGTGAGCGTCGCTGATAACGTGTATAAGCTCCCCGACCTCCAGTCCGCTCACCTGCGCAAACATCATAAGCAATACCGCATACTGAACCACGTTCCAGTTGTTGGCGACCAACATATCGTTGCTGCGCTGATTGAGTATTCCGTTCAGAACCTTTCCGCTCACGTTGAAAGTCATCGAATAGGCGCAGGGATAGAGGTTCATTTCGTGCAAGTCGGCAAAATTATAGATGTTCGTCAATATCCTTCGGCTTTGAGGATTGTGCTTCAGATCGAAAAGCACCCTGTCCACCTGGTCGAATTCCCCTTCCTTGTAAATATGCTTCTGCGCAAGCTGATAGCCGTAAGCTTTCCCGATAGAACCGCTTTCGTCCGCCCAGGAGTCCCATATATGGCTGTTGAGATCGTGAATATTATTGCTCTTTTTCTGCCATATCCATAAAATTTCGTCCACGGCGGCACGGAAATTGGTTTTTCGTAAAGTCAATATCGGGAATTCCTTTCTCAGGTCGTAACGGTTGATTATCCCGAATTTTTTGATCGTATGGGCAGGCGTCCCGTCTTCCCACTTCGGACGGACTTCGAGTTCGTCGTCGCGATAACCGTTCGTCAATATATCCGTCATGTTCTCTATAAAAATTTTGTCCGCTAAACTCATATCGCCCTCCGAAAAAACTTTTATAGTTAATACATTACTCCAAAATACCTTTTAATGTCAAGGATTTCCTTCCCGCAGACCGGACGGTCCGGACTTTTTTTGACAATATTCTTGCCACGCAGGAATTTACTTTGATAAGGTATTATGATATAATATATGGGAATTGTATTTATAGTCGGATAAGACCCGTCGGGAGGAGAAAACCTTTGCAACAAATTTACAAGAAGTATAAGGAACGATTTATAGAAATAAGCGGCAGAAACCGCAGCCTTTTCACCAAGAATATCGTTAAAAAATATACCTACGACCTCGGAGCCGTCCTCGAAAACCTGGATACGGACGAGTTCCTCGCATTCCTTTGGCAGCGGAAAACCTCTTTTACCGTGATGAACGATAAAATCAGCAAAAAAATAGCCAAACAGGAAAGCAAATTAGCGGAAGCGGCAAAAGAAGAGGGCGAAACCGTAAGAGCAAAAAGCGACAACACCATTCTTACGAGAAACATAGCCGACCTCAAATATCTCAAACGCGAAGTGGAAGATATTCAGAAAGAAACCGGTAAATACGATCTTTTTATCGGTTATCCCTACGTTTTCGGAAAAATCGGACAGGATATACAGCTGAAAGCTCCGCTTTTACTCTTCCCCGTCACGATGGAAACGGAAAAGGACACCGTGGTTTTGCGTCACGTCCCCAATCAGCCCGTGACCGTAAACAAAAGTTTCGTCCTCGCCTACTGCAAGGAACACGGCATCAAGAACGACAATATTCTCCAGGAGTTCGATCCGCTGAACGACGACACTTTCGCCACCGTTTACGACGTGATAGATTATCTCAACAACGCAGGGTTCAAAATAAAATACGTCAAACGCAAAGGTATCGTTTCCTTCGACCCCGTCAAGGAAATTAAAACCGACGACCTGGAAATTAAAAATATGGCGGTTTTAGGCCGTTTTCCCCTCGCCAATCCTATTTATAACGATTATCTCCTGTTGGAAAAAAATAATCTTTCCACCCCGAGTATCGACTTGTTGTTGCAAGGAAAAAGCCGGAAAGAACGCAGAAAAAACCGCACTCCCATAACGTATACCATTAACGATCTCGACTATGCGCAGGAAAACGCCATCGAAAAAATAAACAATTCCTCCAACCTCGTCATTTACGGTCCTCCCGGCACCGGTAAATCTCAGACCATAGTCAACATAATAAGCGACGCCCTCTGCAAAAACCGCAGGGTGCTGGTCGTCAGTCAGAAACAGGCGGCGTTGGACGTGGTTTTTTCCAGGCTGGGAAAGCTCAACGCCAAAGCAATGCTCATCCCCGACCCCGAAAAGGATAAAATAGCCTTTTTCGACCGCATCAAACAGATGCATAAGCAGATACTTCACGACGATTACGACGCCAATCAGAAAAGATATCAGACTTACGAGTTCAATATAAACAAAGAGATCGCCACCCTGGAAAGTATTTCCGACACCTTGTTCACGAAAACCGATTTCGGATTGACTTTGCAGGAAATGTACGCTCAGAGTTATAACATAGGCAAAGATACCAAAGACTATAAACTCTATACCGAACTGCTGAAAACCGATATTATCCAACGCACTTATCAGCCCCTTTACGACGATCTGAAATATATTTCCGATAAAAATATCCCGAAACTGTACGTCAACCGTGAGGAAATGATCAAGCAGAATCCGATGATAACCCATATAAAAGACGATCTCGATATGCATCGGTTGAAAGAAGCGCACGCTTTCCTCGGGAAACTCATTAGCTCGGAAAAACCGCCTTTCGATTTTTCAAGGTACCCCAACAGCCGTTACCTCACCACTTTCTATCTGGAAAAAGCCGCCACCAACCGTCCGGATCTGGCACGCATTGCCGATATGATCACCAAAATTCAGCACCCCGCTCTGGCAAACTGGACTGCGGTAAGCCTCTTCCCTCTCTTCTGGCCGATTCTCCCCTTCCTCCGTTATAAATACACCCGTTTGCGTAAGGATATAGAAATTGACCTCAACGTGGCTTTGAAGGGACTGACCGATTACGAAAAACAATTTGCCATTCTCCAGACCGTCCTCGACGACCAGGGTTACGCTTTGGCTATGGGCGGCATCCTGAACGGTAACTACGCTCTTCTTCGTAACCTTTCCGACGCTTTGGAAAATTACGTCGCCATCAGGGATATGAACAAAGCCATCGCCGACCTCAGCGACGATATAAAGGAATTGCTCGATTTCGGTTACGAAAACTCCGCTAAAACTCTCCGTGACTTCAACGCAGTCCTCGGGAAAATCCTGCCCATGCGTATCTATCACGAGATCATCCGCAACGACGCCTATATAGAAAGTAAACTTTCCAAGACCGTAGGCTTCGACAGCATGCGTGAAAGAATATTAAAGCTCAAAGCCGATCAGAGAGAACTCACCAAGTCCCTAGCTATGGATAAATTCGCCATAGATTACCTGAATTATTACGATAACAGCCCCGACGCAAAGGATTATCTTTATCAGATACAAAAACAACGCGCCCTTTGGCCCATTCGCAGAATGATGGAATATTTCGACGAATTCTTGTTCCGTCTTTTCCCCTGCTGGCTGCTCTCTCCTCAGACCGTCAGTACCATTTTCCCGTTGAAAAGAGGAATGTTCGATCTCGTGGTGTTCGACGAAGCCAGTCAGATGTTTATCGAAAACGCCCTTCCCACCATCTACAGGGGTAAAAATATCGTTGTCGCCGGCGACAGCAAACAGCTGCGGCCTTCCTCCGGCTTCGTAAAACGGTATCAGGCAGACGACAGCTTCGACGCAAATATGGACCTTTCCACGCAGGCTGCGCTCGAAGTGGAATCCCTGTTGGATCTTGCCACGGCAAAATACACTCCCGTCAATCTCGTCTACCATTACAGAAGCAGTTTCTCCGAACTCATCGACTTCAGCAATATGGCGTTTTACGAAAACAAACTTCAGATTGCGCCCAATATCACCATAGATAAAGCGCATCCGCCCATCGAAAGAATAAAAGTCAGAGGGGTGTGGCAGAACCGCCATAATCACGAGGAAGCCGTCGCCGTCGTAAAACTCGTGCGTTCCATTTTCCGTGAAAGAGAATACAACGAAAGTATCGGCATAGTGACGTTCAACAACGAACAGAAGGAATATATCGAGGATATGCTCGACGCCGAAGCCGACAAGGTATCGGTGTTCCGCAGACAGCTCTATAACGAACAGAACCGCATCGAAGACGGCGAAAACCGTTCGATTTTCGTCAAGAACCTCGAAAATGTTCAGGGCGACGAAAGAGATATCATCATTTTCAGCATAGGCTACGCCAAAAACGACCTCGACAGGGTGGTGGCACAGTTCGGTTCGCTTTCCATGGAAGGCGGCGAGAACCGCCTCAACGTGGCGATAACCCGTGCAAAGAAAAAAATCTACGTCGTGACCAGTATCGAACCCGAAGAACTGGATAAGGTGGAAACCACCAAAAACAACGGACCCAAACTTCTGAAAAAATATCTCCAGTACGTTCGCGCGGTAAGTTCGGGCAAACAGGACGAGGTAAGAAAAATTCTTTCCACCTTCGACTCTCATCCCCTGCCCGATATGCCTGCCGGGGCTTATGAGGACCAGATAAAACAAGGTCTGGAGGAAATGGGTTATAAGGTATATACCAATCTCGGAAATACCTATTACAAGCTTTCTCTCGGAGTCTACGACGACGAACTCGGGCGTTTCGTCCTCGGGATAGAATGCGATTATCAGGCGTACCGCTCCAGCGACAGCGTTCTGGAAAGAGACGTTTATCGGATCAAATTCCTGGAAAGCAGAGGTTGGCGTATCGTAAGAGTCTGGTCGAGAGACTGGTGGACTTCCCGTAAAAAAGTCCTGGAAAACCTCTCGGCAATCATCGAAAAAGAAAAAGAACGGCTCCGCAAAAATGCGTCCTGACCGTTCCCTTCTTGATTTCCGCAGCGGAAGATCTTATGGATTTTCCGCTTTTATTTTTTAAGCGGAAGCAGTTTCTTTACACCTTTTTCGGCATAGTTTTTCAATACGTCGGAGGCAAAATCCCTTATTAAATTCTTTTTCCTTTCAAAATCGGCTATTGCGCTTTCCACGGCGTTTTCCGCAACGTCGGCTATCTCCAGCCCCTCGCTCTTGAAAAGATAACAGGCAAGCGACCCCGGTACGGAATTTATCTCGTTCACATAGAGTTTTCCGTTTTCGTAAAGAAAATCTATCCTGACAGGCCCTTTTAGCTCCAGCAAGAGGTAAATTTCTTTACTGGTGCGGCGGATCTTTTCCCGTAGTTTTGCGTCGATTTTGGCGGGTATTTCCCTCTGCGTGCCCTCACTACCTTCGTATTTGTCGTAAAAATCCATAAATTCGCTCTTGAACACCGGGCGTTCCACTTCGCTCACTATCACTCCCTCCGTCGTGGAACAGACTGCGCAGTTGTATTCTTCGAAATTTTCCAAAGCTCTCTCGCACAGCACCTTTTCGTCGAATTGCGAGGAAAAAGCCAAGCCTTTTTCCAGTTCCTCCCGGTTTCGGACGTAAGATATACCCACGCTGGAGCCGAGTCTTGCAGGCTTCAGAATAACCGGATAACCCAGCTCTTCCACTTTAGAAACCTTTCCGCCTTTACGGTAAACCCGGTAATTTACCACGGGAAAACGGAATTTTTCCAAAAAATATTTGCTTAGGACCTTATCCATACATATTCCGCTCCCCACGGGATCGGAAGAGGTATAAGGGATCCCTACCGTTTCGAAATATCCGCTCAGACTTCCGTTTTCCCCCGTTCCGCCGTGATTGCAGACCAGTACGCAGTCTATTTTATAATAGGCGTATCCGAATCGCTTTTTTACCGACATCATTCCCGGTCTGAAGGCGGTCTCCTTCAATTTCCCGATATCGAACTTTCGGTAAAAGGATACGTCTTTCAAAGCCTCTCCCGTCCAGAACAATCCTTCTTTCAAATACACAAGATATACCTGAAAACGGTTTCTTACCGCATTATAAACCGATAAAGCCGTGATGACGGAAATGTCGTGTTCGCAACTCTCTCCGCCGTAAATTAATGCGATCGTCCTCAATCTTACCTCCTAATATACGTCAGGTAAGTCGTTCTGAAGAAACAACACGTCGTCTTTTCGCAGAATTTTTCCGAACGCCGCCTGCGCTCTGCGTAAATCGCCGTATCGGTATATTTCTCCCGAGAAGCCCCCTTCTTTCAAGCCTGCTCCTACGGATTTTGCGTTACTGCCGCACAGTATGACCACGTCGCTGTGGTTAGATAAATTCCTGCCGAGCTCGTTGTTGAGTTTTGCGTTATACCTTCCGCCCTCGACTATCCCTTGCGACAATACCACTTTCCTCCCGGGAAACAGATCCAGAACTTCCAATGCGCTCCTTACCCCGACTAAATTCGAATTATAGCTGTCGTCTAATATGTGTATGCCGTTGGCGTAAATATATTCCAGCCGATGCGGAACGGGAGACAGGCTTGCCACGGCTTCCGCTATCAGCTCTGCTCTCACTCCCATTTCCAGTGCGAGTGCCGCACATAAAGTTATATTTATAATGTTATGTTTCCCTAACAGCTTGGTATGGATATCTATACTGCCGTCTCCGTGAACTAAACGAAAACTGCTCCCCTCCTTTGTCAGTTGTACGTTATCGGCGTAAACGTCCCCTTCTTTATTGCAACATACCATTATTTTTCCGCCTCGGTGTTCCCGATACATCTTTAAGGCGTATTTGTCGTTACAGTTGAACACCGAAATTTTTTTCGTCCCTTTGGACAGTTCCTTCTTTTCGGCAAACACGTTGTGAAGGGATTTGAAGGTGGCGAGATGTTGCGGACAAACCCCCGTGGTTATGCTGTAATCGGGCTTGACCGCTTCCGTCAGCAATTTTATGTCGCCCCTTCGCCTTGCGCCTGCCTCGGCGATGAACACTTCCTCCTTCCCCGTCATCCTTTCCACGGTAAAGGCTATTCCCATAGGGGTATTGTAGTTCCCTTCCGTCGCAATTACCGAATACTTTTTGCTCAGCATGGCGGCAAGTATGTTCTTACAGGCGGTTTTGCCGTAGCTTCCCGTTATCATTATCTTTACCGCATGCGTTTCACGCAATTTTTCCATAGCTTGAGAAAAAAAGACTTCGTTCTTTTTCTCGAAATGCGGATTGAGGATAGATAGAGAAAGCAACGTGTAAAATGGACTTATCGCCACGCAGACGAAAATTCCGTAAAGATACTCTTGCTCCGACAATACGCCTACGCACGTCGCCAACGCCGCTGCAGGCAGAACAAGGGTAAACAAATATGTCTTTTTCGCCCTTCGGGTAAATTTCAGTCTCGTGCGGTAATTCCTTATTATCAGAAAAAGAGTCGCCGTTATCACGCACTCGTAAAGCAATATTATGACCGAATCGAGCGTGTCCCTTTCGGTAAACAACGCAAAAAACAGATACGGCGTCGCCAAAAGAATATTCAGAAAAGAAAACGCCGTTCCCCTTTTATTTATTTCCGCTTTGTAATTTGCGTTTTGCGCCAGGCAAAGAAATCTTAATTGCGTCACGGCTACCTGCGCCACGGCTACCAGTCCGATCGTCCACTTCATATCCACCGCCCGAAAGAAATTGATTTAGAACGGACAGGAATATCCCGTGAGCTTCTATGTATGCGTAATGTCCCGCGCCTTTTATCACCACGAGACCGCTGCCTTCGATACGCCTGTGCATTCTCTTTGCCATATATATGGGCGTATCCTTGTCTTTGTCACCCCAAAAAAGCAAAACCGGCAAAGTTATTTTGTCCAGTTCCTCGCTTTGGTCTTCGTTGACTACGTTTATGAAAGTCTGCTTCATCGCTCCGCTTAACGCACGGTAATCTTCGCTGCCGGCTTTGTGCGGAATATTTAGTTTTTTTAAGAGTTTATGCCTGAAAATCTTGCAATAATAACGCAATCCTCTCCTTGGGCGGAGCCCTGCTCCGTCGCAGATTATCACGCCGTCGAGAAGATACCCGTATTTCGCAGCCAGCCGTAACGCCACCCTGCCGCCGAAGGAATGTCCCACCACGGTAACTTTGGTCATACGGTAAGCATTGATTATGTCCACCACTCCTTTTGCGTAGTCTTCCACGGTCAAAGGATAATCGGGATGAGGCGTTTGTCCGAACCCGTAAAAATCCACCAGCGTGACCCGGCAATACTTGCCGATAACTTTCGCCGCACCGTAAAAAGAGAGGGTGCTCCCTCCCCAACCGTGTAAAAATATTACGTCCTTACCTTGCCCGAATTGCGTGTGATAAATTAAAATAAGCCCTCCTGCGAACTCCAATAAATACAACAGTTTTCCTTGTCGGAGTAATACCCTTTCCGAATACCGACAAATTCGAAACCTGCCGCTTCGTAAAGTTTTCTCGCAGGTAAATTGCTTTCTCTGACTTCCAAAGTAAATCTTTTTACGCCGTATTTTTTCGCTTTTTCGGAAAAATCCCGCAATACGGCTTTTGCATAACCTTGTCTGCGGTATTCTTTTCTTACCGCTATATTCATGATATGTCCTTCGTCCAGAACTTGTGCAAACCCCCCGTAAGCCACGACCTTACCGTCTAAGCATATTACGGTATAGTGTTTGTTTTCCTGTCCGAGTTCGGCACGAAGAAGATTTTCGCTCCAGGCGTCCCGTCCGAAACATTCCTTTTCCAGTTCGGCTATCTGCCCGATATATTCCTCTTTCAGCACGTCTGCGGAAAAACTCATAGCCCCTTTTCCCTTTCCGCCGACGACTTCTTGAGATAAAACGGTTTCGCCTGCGAACAGAGCTCCCCTTTCCGCACCTTTTCCAGACAACAACGCAGTAAATCGGAAGGGGTCGCATCCTCGGCTTTCAGCTTTTTCCCTTCGAGGACGGCTATTTCCGCTTCGTTGAGCGCAAGATATTCCTTTTTTCCGTTCTCGAATATTCCGCAATAGTAATTTCCGTGTCTGCAGTCCAAAGTGACTATGACTTTACCGTTTTCACTGCAAGAAGGAACTTCCAGCGAGGTCACTTCGGCAATTTTTTTCCCGGTTGCGAAAGCGAAAGCGTTGACGGTCGCCACTCCCACCCTGATCCCGGTAAAGGAACCCGGTCCCGTCACCACGCCGAAAATTTCGACATCCGACAAAGTCAAGGCATTTTTCGCCAAAAAACCGTCTATTTCCGACAAAAGTACGGAATTATGCTTTTTCGCTCCTCTCTCTCCCACGAAATAATCTTCGTTGTCGCCGTTTTTCAATGCGAGCACAATGGATTCCGCCGTGGTATCGATGGCTAACAATATCATATTTCCGCTCCTTCGACTTCGATCCGTCTGACGTTGTCGCCCGTATACTCGATGTGGAGTTCGATTGCGTTTTTCAACGAAGGGAATTTGTTCCATTCGATCACGCACACGCCGTCGGGATCGTACAAAAGCTCTTCGAGTCCCAGTTCCTCCAGTTCCGTCGGGTCTTCTATCCTATACATATCGAAATGATAAAGTTTCAGTCTGCCCGAATACTCTTTCATAATAGTAAAAGTGGGACTGGTGACCGTTTCGGCGATTCCCAGCCCCTTTGCAAGTCCTTTGGTAAAAGCGGTTTTCCCCGCCCCCAACCTGCCGTTCAGCAGAATAACTTCCCCTCCCGAGAGTTTTTCGCTCAAACGGACTCCGAGTGCGGCGGTTTCCGCTTCACTGTGCGTCGTTATCGTCATCTGCCGCTTCCTTTTCGGTAAATTCGTCGACCGCTTCTTGTACGGTATCGTCGCTTGCCTTAATCTCCGTCTTTGTATCGTTTTCCGCATTTTCGGTTTCGAAAGTCGCTTCCTCTGCCAAACCCGTATTCGGTTGGGACGATTCCGCTCCGACCTCGTCGGGTACGGTTTTTACTTTTTTCTTGGAAGGATATTTACCTGTTCGGAAAAGATAATCGAAAAGCTTGCTGAGACGTTTATAAAACAGAAAAGTAGCTACGGTGTTGGCGCCTACTTTAATGAGGTTAAACGCCACGATATAACCGAGAAGCTCAATCACTACGGCTCTCGGCACGCCCATATATATAGGCGTGAGAATGATATTCCAGAGGATCATCCCGACTATCCAGGCGAGGATACCGCTGCCCATGGCGACGAGTGCGCCTTTGAACGTCCTGTGCTTTTCGTAAATCACTCCCGCCACAATGACGTATATCCCCGTAGCGAAAATGTGCATCACTATCCCTATGAATCCGCTCCCCGCACTGACGGTGACGCCTTGTATCACGCTGACTACCACAGTCATTATAAGCCCTGCGAAAGTCCCGTACATAAACGTCCCGAGGAAAATAGGAATATCCGCCATATCGTATTCAAGGAAAGCTACCTGCGGAAAAATGGATACATGTAAAACCAACGCAAGCACCACGGCGAGGGCGGAAAGTACCGCCATCCCCGCTATCTGCTTGGTCGTAAGTCTGAAAAAGTTCTTAACGTATTCTTTAACTTTCATTTTTACCTTCTATATCGGTTTTATCGATATAAATTATACTATTTATTCTGAGGAATGTCGAGTATAGTCGCAAAACCTCTTTCCAAATCTTCGTCGGTGGGAATATAATCCGTCATCGTGCCGTCGTTGTAAGCTTTATAAGCGGTCATATCGAAATAGCCTGTTCCGGTAAGTCCGAAAAGAATGGTCTTCTTCTCGTTACGCTCTTTACATTTCAGCGCTTCGTCGATAGCCACGCTGATTGCGTGAGCGGATTCTGGCGCAGGTAAAATTCCTTCGCAACGGGCGAATTTTTCCGCCGCTTCGAAAACTTTAGTCTGTTCCACGGATACGGCTTCCATATATCCGTCATGATACAGCTTTGAAACAATCGGGCTCATTCCGTGATAGCGCAGTCCGCCTGCGTGGTTAGCAGAAGGCATAAAGCCGCAACCGAGAGTGTACATTCTCATAAGCGGAGTGGTCTTCCCCGTGTCCCCGAAATCGTAAACGTACTTTCCTCTGGTCATCGAAGGACAGCTGGCAGGTTCGACGGCTATAAAGCGGATATCGTTCTTTCCTTTGAGTTTGTCACCCATAAACGGGCTTATCAGGCCCCCTAAGTTGCTTCCTCCGCCTGCGCAGCCGATTATTATGTCGGGCGTTACGCCGTATTTTTCCAAAGCCGCCTTGCTCTCCAACCCTATTATGGACTGGTGCAGTACGACGTGGTCGAGGACGCTCCCCAGAACGTATTTACAGTTTTCGGTCTTTACCGCTTTCTCTATGGCTTCGCTTATGGCGCAACCTAAACTGCCGCCTGTGGTGGGAAATTCCGCTAAAATTTTTCTGCCTACCTCGGTGGTGTCGGACGGGCTTGCCACTACGTTGGCGCCGTAAGTACGCATAACTTCTTTACGATGCGGTTTCTGCTCGCTGCTGACCTTAACCATATAAACGGTGAGGTCTATTCCGTAAAAAGCACACGCCATACTTAATGCCGTCCCCCATTGTCCCGCTCCCGTTTCGGTAGTAAGATGGGTAAGTCCCTGTTGTTTGGCATAATATACTTGCGCCACTGCGGAATTGAGTTTATGACTTCCCGAAGTGTTGTTTCCTTCGAATTTGTAATATATATGCGCAGGCGTATCCAGTAACTTTTCCAACCAGTAGGCTCTTACCATGGGCGACGGACGGAACATCTTGTAAAATTCCACTATTCCTTCGGGAATATCGATGTATTCGTCGGTCTGATTGAGTTCCTGTTCAATAAGCTCGTCGCAGAAAACTCCGCGAAGATCGTCGGCGGTGCAGGGTTGCAACGTAGCGGGATTGAGGAACGGGTCGTGTTTTTCCTTCATTGCCGCACGCACGTTATACCACTGTCTGGGAATCTCGTTTTCGGTAAGATAGATCTTGGTGGGTACGGTTTTGTCTGACATAATTGCTTTTCTCCTTTCTTTTATTTCATAATTTTCCCTTTTTTCCAAATAAAAAATCGCCCCGTGTTTTGGGACGAATCGTTTACAATCGTGGTGCCACCCAAATTCGTTGCGTTTCCGCAACCTTATTCAGCGAGTACTATCATACTCTCTCCTTCTTACGCGGGAGTCACGTCAAAAACTACTCTTTACATTTCGCCTTTGCCCTCGGCAGTCCATTCGTTACGGTTCGCTTATTCGGTCGCACCAACCCCGAACTCTCTGTAAAACGGTTCCGCAAGTACTACTCTGCGTCAACGGTTTATTAAATTATTTTCATAATAACACTCCGAAAAATCGCTGTCAATCGTTTTTCAAAAAAAATTTTGATAATTTTTCGAAGCAATATTTTACGATCCCGCTTCGGGGAAACAGTGGGCGTGGATACGGTTGAGATAACGGAACCCTTCCGCCCTGAAGCGGAAACTTCTCCACCCTAATCGTGTGGCTCGCAAGTTAAGATAAAATCTCAGTACCTTAAAATAATTTCTCTCTTCCTCGGTACGGCAAGGAAACTGGCTTTTGTGCAATAAAACGCTCTGCATCCTTACGGCTCCGCACCCTGTCGTCTTGACGTAAGCGTTCGGTCGGGAGGTGAAATAAAAAGCTATCCCCTTTACCGGAAAAAATTCCAGTCCGTCTTTTCTGATCTGAGCCGCCACTCCGCTCCTTAAAAACGCTCTCGCCGCCGCAAGTCCCGTCTTGACGTGGTCGGTATGCAGTTCTGCGGTAACGTAAGGATCGGGTGCGAAGATATAATCGGGTTTGTATGCCGAAATGACTTTCTGAATTTCTTTCGAAAGAGTTTCCGCATCGTATTCGCCTCCGTCGCAAAAAGGCAAAAATTCGATTTCCTTCACGCCGAGTAAAGTCGCTGCCGCCATACTTTCTTTTTTACGGACGGTTATCTTTTCCTCGTCGGTCAGAAGTTCGTCGTCTATCCCGTATCTGCCGTCGGTGCATACGAGAAACTTTACCTGCTTCCCCGCCTTGGTAAGCCGATAGACCGTCTCCCCTGCGCCTATTTCTATATCGTCGGGATGCGGACCTATAAAAAGATATTTCCTTCCGTCGGTCAGTTTTCCCGAACGACTTACTTTAATCAACAATTTATCGATTATAGACATCGGCTTCTCCTTTGGAAAAAAGCACCTTTCGGTGCTTGTCTCTTATTTTTTCGACGAATCGGGATCGTCGTCCACTTTTTTAATTGCGGCGTTGATATCTTTCAGTTCACGATAGGCTTTCAGGTATTGGTCGATATAAGTATTGCGGTACGCCCGATAATATTCGGCAAAATAATTCCTTTCCCCGTTTTCGAGTATAACGGGTTCGGGCGGAGCGAGTTCGAATTTATATTCTTTTTCTTCGTTCCCTTTCTTCTTCTTTTTTCTCATACCTATCCTCCGAAAATCCGCCTTTGTCGGCGTGATTTACCGCATTATGATAACATACCGTTTCAAAAAAGGCAACCTCTTAAAGGTCGGAATTTGTTATTTTACTGCCTGTAGCCTTACTTCCGCCGCCTTCGACGGAAGTAAGGCAAAATCTTAATATAAGGGTTTGCCGGTCATTTCGGCAGGTTGACTGAGTCCCATGACTTTCAGAAGCGTGGGCGCTATGTCGGCAAGCGTGCCTTCGTGCAATTTCACATCTCCGCCGTTTACCAGAATAAGAGGTACGGGATTGGTGGTGTGAGCAGTAAAGGGCGAACCGTCGGCTTCGTACATCTTGTCGGCATTTCCGTGGTCGGCGGTAACTATTGCGGCACCTCCCGTCGCCACGACGGCGTCGATGACTTTTTTCAAACACTCGTCCACCGCTTTGACGGCTTTTACCGCAGCGTCGAATACCCCGGTGTGTCCCACCATATCGCAGTTGGCGAAATTAAGTATCATAACGTCGTAAATGCCTTTCTTAATCTCTTCGACGGCTCTGTCTGCCACTTCGTAAGCGCTCATCTCGGGTTTTAAGTCGTATGTTGCCACCTTCGGGGACGGGATAAGCACTCTCGTTTCGTTTTCGTTGGGTTTTTCCACGCCTCCGTTGAAGAAGAAAGTGACGTGCGCATATTTCTCCGTCTCCGCTATGCGTAATTGGCTCAATCCGCTCTTGGCAAGATATTCGCCCAACGTGTTGGTGAGCGTCTGAGGTTTGAACGCCGTGTCGAGATGTCCGGCAAAGGAGGCGTCGTACTGGGTCATGCCGACGTATACCGGCGAGAGAAATCCGGCTTTTCTCGGAAATGCGTCGAAGTCCTCCATTATGAACGCACGGGAAATTTCCCTCGCTCTGTCGGGACGGAAATTGAAGAATATGATGCTGTCGCCTTTTTCTATCAAAGCAACGGGTCTGCCGTCGTTAACCACCACTTTCGGTACCACGAATTCGTCGGTAATACCCTCTTCGTAACTCTTCCGAACGGCTGCTTCCGCATCGGTAACTATTTCACCTTCTCCCAGCGTAAGCGCATTATAGGCTTTTTCCACTCTTTCCCAACGGTTATCCCTGTCCATTGCGTAAAATCTGCCCGATACCGAAGCGATCTTACCGAATTGCTCCTTGTCCATAAATTCCTGCAAGGTACGGATAAAATCCGCTCCGCTCTTGGGCGGTACGTCTCTACCGTCCAGGAAACAATGAACGTAAATGTCCTCCAGTCCCTCTTTTTTAGCCATTTTGATAATGGCAAAAAGATGTTCGAGGTGGGAGTGAACTCCCCCGTCGCTCAAAAGTCCGTAAGTGTGGAGCTTCTTACCGTTCTTCAAAGCGCTGTGCATAGCGTTGAGCAATACTTCGTTGGTAAAGAAATCTCCGTCTTTGATGGATTTGGTTATTCTGGTCAATTCCTGATAAACCACACGCCCGGCTCCCATATTCAGATGTCCGACTTCGCTGTTTCCCATCTGACCGTCGGGAAGTCCTACGTCCATACCCGAAGCGCCCAGCTGGGTGTGCGGATATTTTTTGATAAGGGCGTTGAAATTCTCTACTCCGGCAGCCTCTATGGCGTTACCGTAAGAGGAATGATTGATACCGAATCCGTCAAGTATGATTAAACCGTATGTCTTTTTCATATAATCTCTCCATTTCGAATAACGCAAATCCCCTCTGAAAGGAATTTGCGTTACCGTAAATCGTATTCCGATAATTCAGTCAAATTCTCAGTAATTGACTACTTTTGCGAAATCTTCGGCTTTAAGGCTGGCTCCGCCGATAAGTCCGCCGTCGATTTGCGGCATAGCCATGAGTTCGGAAGCGTTCTTCGGGTTCATGCTGCCGCCGTATTGGATACGAATGGAGGAAGCGCTCGCTCTGCCGTAAAGTTTACGAATGACTTTACGAATGATTTTGATGGTATCGTTGGCGTCCTGAGCGGTAGCGGTCTTGCCCGTCCCGATAGCCCATACCGGTTCGTAAGCGATGACTATTCTCTTGAGTTCCTGTTTGGAAATATCCTGTAAAGCTCCGATGGTCTGTCTGGTGACTACTTCCGCAGTCTTCCCTGCTTCTCTTTCGCTCAACAGTTCGCCCACGCAGACTATAACTTTCAGTCCGGCGTTGAGTGCGGCTTTGGTCCTCTTGTTGACGGTTTCGTCGGTTTCTCCGAAATACTGACGTCTTTCGCTGTGTCCGGTAATGACGTAGGAAACCTTCAGCTCCTTGAGCATCTCTGCGCTGATCTCTCCGGTGAAAGCGCCTTTTTCCGCCCAGTGTACGTTCTGCGCTCCGATTTTGATATTGCTTCCGCGGGCGGCTTTGCGAGCGGTAACTATGTCGGTGAAAGGCACGCAACAAACTACTTCGCACTTGGCGTCTTTAACCAACGGAATAAGTTCTTTGATAAGTTCTTTGGTTTCGGCATTGGTTTTGTTCATTTTCCAATTTCCCGCAATAATAGGTTTTTTCATTACAGTATTCTCCTTATATTGTGTTTTCTATATTATTTTCTTAAATCGATTATTTATTATCCAGGCAGGCTACGCCGGGCAGTTCGATACCTTCCAAAAATTCCAGGCTTGCTCCGCCGCCGGTGGAAATGTGAGTCATTTTGTCGGCAAAACCAAGCTTCTTGACGGCTGCGGCGCTGTCTCCTCCGCCGATAATGGTGGTGGCTCCTTCGGTTTCGCTCAACGCTTTGGCTACCGCTACCGTGCCTTCGCAGAGAACGGGGTTCTCGAACACTCCCATAGGTCCGTTCCAGATGACCGTCTTGGCGGTCTTGACCGTTTCGGCGTAAAGTTTCTGAGTTTCGGGTCCGATGTCGAGTCCCATCATATCGTCGGGAATGGCGTTGCTCGCAACCACGCTTACTTCGATAGGTGCGTCAATGGGATCGGGAAACGCCGCCGCTACCTTGGTATCTACGGGAAGCAAAAGCTTAACTTTTTTATCTTCGGCTTTTTTCAGTAATTCTTTAGCGAGGTCCACTTTGTCGAGTTCGCAAAGGCTGGTGCCTACTCCGTATCCTTTAGCTTTGAAGAAAGTATAAGCCATGGCTCCGCCTATTACAAGCGTATCGACTTTTTCCAAAAGGTTGTTGATAACGCCTATCTTGTCGCTGACTTTCGCTCCTCCGAGAATAGCCACGAAAGGACGAACGGGATTTTCCAAAGCGCCGCCCATTACGTCGAGTTCCTTTCCGATAAGGAATCCGGCAACTGCGGCTTCGCAAAGTCCGTACTGGGCGATCCCTGCGGTGGACGCATGCGCTCTGTGAGCCGTTCCGAATGCGTCGTTCACGTATATGTCGCAGAACTCAGCCAACGCTTTGCAGAAATTTTCGTCGTTTTTGGTCTCTTCGGAATGGAAACGCAGATTTTCCAGCAAAACTACTTCTCCGTCCTTGCAGGCAGCCACTTTGGCTTTTGCGTCTTCGCCTATAACGTCGGTAGCAAAGGTTACCTTTCCGCCGAGAATTTCGTTCAGACGATCGGCTACCGGCTTGAGAGAACACTTCTTGACGGTAAGAGCGGTAAGTTCTTCACGGCTCTTGCCCTCGTCTTCGGGTTTGATCTTCTTTATTTCCTTGCTGAAAATCGAATAAGGTCTGCCGAGGTGAGAACAGAGTATAACTTTGGCTCCGTGCTCCATAAGATACTTGATGGTCGGCAAAGCCCCGTTAATACGGTTTTCGTCGGTGATTTTTCCGTCCTTCATGGGGACGTTGAAATCCACTCTTACAAGACATTTTTTGCCTTTAACGTCAACGTCGCAAATTGTTTTCTTATTCATAAAAAACTCCTTTATAAAGGTATTGTTTGATTTTTTAATTATTATACCACCATTTTACCTTTAGGGCAATAATTTTTATCAATTTTATTTGAAAAGACGAAAAATAGGTTGTTTTTAATCAAAAAAAGAAGCCTTGCGGCTTCCTTTCGTTCATTCAGAACTCCCTTGAAATTTTCAGGAAGGCTTTGGGCGCCGTCGCCTCTGGGAACGATATTTCCGCTTCTCCGTCCGACGGAAGAACTTTTATCCCCTTCCCCGCTTCCACCGCACAGTCGGCAAACAGTCCGATATATTTCCCTTCGGACAGCCGCATATGGCTTTTGTAAGAAGCGAAATATTGCTTGTCGAAAACCGAAAGCGTGTTATGGATAACTCCGACGCAACCGGCATAAAAGAAATTGTCCGTACCCGACTTCCATACGTCGCAATCCACCGCCAAGCCGATTTTCGCACCGCATAAATTATACATTCTCAGAGCGTTTCCCTGTGTGTAATTGCCGTTGGTTATACAGTCGCTTACCCCGACTATCTCGCCGCCGATTATGACCGTCGTGGACAGGAATAAATCTCCCTCTATATCCAGAACTGCGTGCAGTAATACGGGCTTTCGGGTATAAAACGAAAGTTCTCTCGCCGCCCTGACGGAAGAAGGTATCCCCGAAATAAGGTTAAAACAAATCGTTTTATGAAAATTTATGACAAACAAATCGGGATTTTCCCTGCGTAAAGCGAGTATGTCGGAAGCGTTGTCCGTATTGCGAAAAAATACTTTCATACGGAAACAGAATATGACGGGGAAAAATAAATTGTGCCTTAAAAAACTAAACTTTTCTGCGGCGACGGCGGTAAACGAAAACTATGACGACGGCGATTATTATAACCCCGACGAAACAGCAGGAAATGATGAGTGCGAGAAGCTGGTTGTAACTTAACCCCGTGGTCACGTTTTCTTTCAATACGAAATAATACGCCCCGTCGTATTCCGCCATATAAAAATCTCCGTAATCGATACCGTTGTCGATAATACGGATCTGCTCTCCGTCGAAAAGATATGCCGCTGGCGTCGTCTCTGCGTCGTGGGTGAGATATAAAGCTATCTTGTCGCCCATTTTTACCGATGCGGCTTTGGCTATAATTACGTCGTAAACGTCGTTTTTGATGGATTTATATAAGGCAGTCACGGGCATAAAACCGGTATAAAGGGTATATTTGACCTCCTGCCATTCCACGTCCCCGACAAAAAACGCTTCGCCGATAATTTCCACTTCGGCGTTATGCGGAACGGCGATCAACTCTTCCGAAGAGAAGTCGCTGTCTGCGTACAAAGGGGTATCGGGCAGGACGGTTTTGTAGACGTATTCGTTCAACGGAGAAGAAGCGCCCAGCAAAACGCTCGCCAGAACCGCCGTAAGCAATATAAAAATCGCCGTTTTCTTCATTATTTCCTCCGTTGACTTCCGAGGGTTTCCCGTGCTATCATAATCGAAACAACCACCCTATTATTATAGAAAAGGTTTCGTGATTTATTATACTATGAAAATACGCAAATATCAAGCCGACGACAAGGTTAAGTGTCAAAGAATTTGTTTGGAAACCTTTAGAGGCTCACGGACTCCTAAAAAAGATCGGATCCTTTTGCTTCTTTATAACGATTATTATCTCGAAAATGAACCCGACAACACCTTCGTCCTCGCCGAAAACGAAAACATATACGGGTATATCCTCACCTCGGAATCTTTCGGAAAATACGAAAAAGTTTTTCGCTCGGATTATCTTCCCGCACTGAAAAAAGTTTCCTTTTTTCAATATCTGTTGAAAAAATTTTCTCTCCGCACCGAAAGGAAAATAGCTTCGGAATATCCGGCGCATCTGCATATAGACATACTTTCTCCGCTTACCGGCTCGGGATACGGCTCCGAAATGATGACCCTCGCTCTGGACTCTCTTGGAAAAAAAGGCGTGAAAGGTATCTTCCTCGGCGTGGGCGCCAATAATACGAAAGCCGTAAATTTCTACCTTAAACACGGATTTATCCCCATACGCAGACTTCCGTCCGTTATCTATATGGCAAAAAAGCTGTGACGACAATAAAAAATCCGCCTTTTTCCGGCGGATATGTTATTTTTGAAGGTAAAAATTTTTATTTTGTGAAATTGACCACCTCGCATTCCTGCGGATCGTAGCTGAATACTTCGTATTTTTTATTGAGCGCAGTGCCCGAAAGTTTGGAAATGAGTATGTCGTAAACCAAAGTCCATTCCTGCACGGTATCCCAGGTCAACAGGTATCCGTTGGAATAGAGAGTCATTTCTATGCTCATCTGGCTGTAGGTAAGAGATTTCATATTTTCGCCGAGAACGTCGCCTATCGCTTTGGCTTCGTAATAGGTGGCGCTTCCTTCGTCGTTGTGCGAACAGTCGAGAGACATCCTGACGGTATAAAGATACATTCCGTATTCCTCGTCGTATTTTCTCTTGACCGAAACCCCGTCTTTCAATATCGTTTCGGGCGTAATGACGAAATTGCATTTTTCCTTGAAGTCTCCGTCCTTGTAAGTCCTTGCGGCGGTAGGTTCTTCGGGGGCGTATTCCGTCGCCCACTCTATGACTTCTCCCTCTTCCGTCATTGCGCTGAGTTTGCCTTTTTGCTTATAGCTGTTCACGCCGTCGGAATATCCCCTGTCGGCAAATTGTATCAACCCCTTCAGTACCGAAGCCAGAAAATCGTCGTTGGCGTCGGTGACGTATATGGTGTTGGTATAGGAAGAATATACCTTCTGATTGGCATTGTATTCGGGTACGCCGGCTACGAGATATTGCTCGGTACGATTGCTGGCGACGTCAATTTTGATGTCCCCTGCCGAAACGTCGATGGTGGAAGTGGCTCTCACCCCGTACGCCTTGGTAAGCATTAGTTTTTCACACGCCCTTTTATAGATGGCGTATGCGGTCATAAATTCCCCTTCTTGCTCCATTTTATCGTAAATCGCGTCGATGTCCGTACTGTAAGCGTCTTCCAACCACAGAGGATTTTTTCCGTAGTTTTTTTCCGCCAACACGAATTTGTTGTCGATATTTTTGTTAAAAATGGCTATTCCGTTATAAACCGACTCAAAGATCAGAAATAAAATTATCGCCAGTTTGAAAAAGTTTATGGTAAATCTTAAAAAACCGTTTTTACTCATCCTGCGTTCTCAGTCCAAATTTTTCTTCTTTTTATCTTCCGACGGAATCAAAACCGGTACGAAATTGACGTCTTCGAGAATAAACGCACGGTCGAGAGAGGATCTGACTTTCTTTATGGTATCAGCCATTTCGCTATGCAAAACGTATTCCCCGAGTTCGTCGAATCCATCTTTCTTTGCTTTTTCCGACAACGATTTCAACCTTACCGACATTTTGTTTCCTCTTATTCAATAAATAATATTTTAACATATTTCCCTTAAGTCTGTCAATAAAACCCTCCCTTCGCCTTTTTATTGCAAAAAAAGCGGAACTGACGCTCCGCTTCTCGAAATTTCCGTTAAATCGGTATGGTTTATTGCTTTAGCAATTCGTTGATCCTTTCCGAGCTGCTCAAAAGATCGGCGACGGACTTGTTCTGATTGCAATAAGCGATGATATAGGAAACGTATTTCGACAGATCCGCTTCGATAAACCACTCGGTGGCCTGCACTTCGGGATTTACGTAAGTTAAATTGGTGCTGAGAACAGCGGTAAAAAGTCCCTCTTCGTAAGCCGTCTGGAATTTATCCTTCCCTTCGGTAAATAAAGCGAAAGTGGCGTTAAGGAAGATGTTTTTGGCTCCGTCGCTCTTCAAATGACGACAAAGTCTGAGCATAGAGTCTCCCGTGGCGATAATATCGTCTGCCACGAAAACGTTCTTTCCTTTCACGCTGGAACCGATATACTCGTGATTGACTATGGGGTTGCGTCCGTTTATGATGGTGGTGTAATCACGACGTTTATAGAACATACCGAGATCGACGCCGAGTACCGAAGCGTAATAAATGTTACGGTTCATTGCCCCTTCGTCGGGAGATACTATCATAAAGTCTTCCTTGTCGAGTTTCAGATCGGGGAATCTGTGTCGCAACGCTTTCAGAATCTGATAAGTGGCAAAGAAGTTATCGAAGCCCATCAGCGGTACGGCGTTCTGCACTCTGGGATCGTGTGCGTCGAAAGTGATGACTTCCTTTACTCCCATACCGTAAAGTTCCTGCAACATCTGTGCGCAGTCGAGAGACTCTCTGGAATTTCTCCTGTGCTGTCTTCCGCCGTAGAGCATGGGCATGACTACGGTTATCCTCTCGGCTTTGCCACCGCAGGCGGAGATCAGACGTTTGAGGTCGGCGTAATGGTCGTCGGGCGACATACAGTTGGTGTTCCCGAACATATTGTACTTGCAACTGTAATTCCCCACGTCGGTAATGATGTAAAGATCTCTACCTCTCACGCTGTCGTTTATCATACCTTTGCCGTCACCGGTGGTAAATCTCGGACAATGCGAATCGAGAATGAAAGTGTCCTTCTTTACAAAATTACGGTTGTGTTTGGATAAATCTCTGTTGTACCAGTTTACGAGAAAATTATCTACCTTTTTCCCGAGCTCTCTGGCTCCTTCCATAACGATAAGTCCTAAAGGCGCAACGGGAGTGGGTTCGTCGAATACTTCGGTAAAAAATGTGGGCATATCCTTTTTCCCTCACAAAAATATGATACTCAAATTATAACACAATAAAACGCTTCAGGCAAACGATTGACGAGCGTTTTTCGACATTTTGCCGCCATATACGACCATAAAATATGACCGAAAGAAAAGGGACCGATACCTGTTAATATCGGTCCCCGAATATGCCTTTTGCGAAAAAATCAGGTTTGGATAAATCCGTCGCCGGCTCCTTCCTCCGGTTCCCCGTCCATTCTGCCCTGGAACTGGGACTGATAGAGGTTAGCGTAGAATCCGCCTTTTGCCATTAAGGTTTCGTGGTTGCCCTGTTCCACGACGTCGCCGTGATTCATGACAAGAATAACCGCAGCGGATTTTATGGTGGACAGTCGGTGCGCTATGACGAAACTGGTCTTGCCTTCCATCATTGCGAGCATTGCGCTCTGGACGTATTGCTCCGTTCTCGTATCGACGGAACTCGTCGCTTCGTCGAGTATGATTATCTTAGGATCTTTAAGTATTGCTCTGGCAATGGTCAGGAGCTGTTTCTGTCCTTGCGAAATGTTGCTTGCGTCGTCGTTCAATACCGTATCGTAGCCGTTTTCCATGCTCTCGATAAACTCGTGAGCGTGGGCTTTTTTTGCGGCGGCTATTACGTCTTCGCGGGTGGCGTTGGCGTTGCCGTAGGCTATATTGTCGGCGACCGTTCCCTTGAAGAGCCAGGTGTCCTGCAGAACCATTCCGTACAAACTTCTCAGATCGTCCCTGTGCATGGTCTGAATGTCCACGCCGTCTATGGTTATCTGACCTTTGTTGAGTTCGTAGAAACGCATCAAAAGGTTAACGAGAGTAGTTTTACCTGCGCCGGTAGGTCCGACTATGGCTATGCTTTCGCCTGCGTTTACGTGGAGACTCAAGTCGGTTATGAGCGGCTTATCTTCGGAATAACTGAACGCAACGTGTTTGAAGTCCACCTCGCCGGTAAAGTTGCTTACGTCCATACGTTCGCCGTCGGGAGTCATTTCCTCCAGATCCAGCATTTTGAACACACGCTCCGCACTGGCTATGGAGGACTGAATGGTGCTTGCTATGTTACTGATGTTTTCGATGGGCTGAGCGAACTGCCTGGTGTATTGGATACATGCCTGAATATCGCCTATGCTTATAATGCCTACGCCGGCACGAAGTCCGCCGATAACGCAGATAGCCACGTAACAAACGTTGTTGATAAACTTAATGACCGGCAAAATTATACCCGCCAGAAATTGCGCCTTACGGGTGGCTTTCAACAAGAGTTTGTTGGTCTTTTCGAAATCCTCTATGCTTTCTTCGGCGTGGTTGTAAAGAAGAATGACCCTGTGCCCTGCGTACATTTCTTCAATGTGTCCGTTCAATACGCCGATGAGTTCCTGTTGATTGGCGAATTCCTTCTGGCTCTTTTTAATGATAAGAGAGCTCGTCACCATCAGAATAGGTACGCTGCAAAGCGTAATTACGCTCAGAAGCCAGTCCAGACGGAACATCATAAACAAAACGCCGCAGACGGTCATTACCACGATGATTATCTGATTGACGGTGTCCTGCAAGGTAACCGCAACGAGTTCGACGTCGTTGGTCAGACGGGAAAGAATTTCTCCCGTGGTGGTTCCGTCGTAATATTTAAGCGGCACCTTGTCGAGTTTGCATTTGAGGTCGAAACGCATGCGTCTTACGACGGACTGCGCCATACTTGCGGCGATAAGTCCGCTGGCGAAGGTAAAGAATGCGTTAAGACAATACAACGCTCCTGCGGTAAGACAGATCTCTCCGACGTAACCCAAGTCCACGTCCTTGAAATACTGTATGCTCTCCACGAGGTGGTTGGTGACTTTTTTCAGAATATCCGGCACCCACACCGCAAACCAAGCACCCACCGCCGCTATGATTATCATGGCGATAAGAGCTATAAGTTCGGGTTTCATATACTTTATGAGCCGAATTACCGTTTTCCCGAAGTTTTCCGCACCTTCTACTTTTTCCACGTTAATGGAACTTGCTCCGAAAGCTCCGGACATATCCATTTTGCCTACGGAAGAAACTTGTTCTTTTTCAACCTTTACGATTTCTTCGTTGTTGTTCATAATCCGAGTTCCTCCTCGCTCATCTGGCTCAATGCGATATCACGGTAAAGCTGGCAATTCCTGATGAGGTCGGCGTGTTTGCCTTTACCTACCATTCTGCCGTCGTCCATTACTATGATCTCGTCTGCGTCCATTATCGTACCTATTCTCTGCGCCACGATAATGACTATGCTTTCCTGCGTAACTTCGGCAAGCGCTTTCCTCAACCTCGAATCGGTCTTGAAGTCAAGCGCGCTGAAGCTGTCGTCGAATATGTAAATTTCGGGTTTTCTGATGACCGCCCTTGCGATACTGAGACGCTGTTTCTGACCGCCGCTGAAGTTCTGACCGCCTTGTTCGACGGTGTATTCCAAAGCGCCTTCCTTTTCCCTCACGAAGGTATCGCTCTGAGCTATTTTCAACGCTTCCCACATCTCCTCTTCGGTGGCGTCTTCCTTTCCGTAGCGGAGGTTGTCGGCGATGGTACCGCTGAACAGAATACTTCTCTGCGGCACGAAACCTATCTTCTTCCTGAGTTCGGCTTGGGGATAGGTGCTTACGTCCTGTCCGTCCACTAAGACCTGTCCGCCGGTAACGTCGTAAAATCTCGGAATAAGATTTATAATGGTACTCTTTCCGCTGCCCGTTCCGCCGACTATTGCCGTAACCTTACCCTTCTCGCAACGGAAGGAAATGTCTTCGAGAATATTCTTTTCGGCATCGGGACTGTATTTAAAATTGACGTTACGGAATTCGATGGTTCCGGAATTGTCGCTGCGATCTTTCGCTCCTTCCCTGTCGACTACCGCAACTTCGGTGTCGACTACCTGGATGATACGTTCGGCGGAAGCGCTCGCTCTCGGGAAAATAACCACCGCGCTCGCTACAAACACCATCGACATGGCTATCTGCGTTATGTACTGGCTGACTTCCAGCATACTTCCCACGTCGGATATGGAATTGGTGGCGACCTGTTTTGCCGCACGCCAGAAAATACCGACCGAAGCGCAGTTCAGACAGATATTGATGAGCGGTACCAGCACCGCACAGTATCTTTGCAGAACCACAGCCGTTCTGGAAGTACTGATATTAACTTTGTCGAAACGACTCTTTTCCTGTTGCTGTTTATTGAAGGCTCTGACCACCCTTATACCGGTGATGCCTTCACGCATTATGAGGGTGAGCTGGTCTACTTTACGCTGTATGACCTTAAACAACGGCTGAACGAGAATTGCCGCAACGGCGGAAGCAATGAACAGAATGGGCAATATGTAAACCAGCACCATGGTCATCGACACGTTGGCCCGGAAGCTGAATATGAAGCCGCCGATTATGGTCACGGGAGCGCTGAGCGTAGTCCTTAATATAATAAGGAATACGTTCTGTATCTGGTTGATGTCGTTGGTGGAACGGGTAACGAGGCTCGCCGTGGAAAATTTATCGAATTCCACCAGCGAGTAACTTTCGACTTTATGGAACACCATCGAACGCAGTATCTTACTGAAATAAGCGGCTATCTTACTGCTCAGGAACATTGCGATGATGGTACAGCCCGACGCAAACAACGTAAGCAAAAGCATCATCGCTCCCTTCTCGGCAATAAACCCTATATCCGAAGTCTGAATGGTCACTCCGTCGGGTGTAAGCCACTCCTCTCTGGATTTTTCCACTTTCTTGCTCAAAGCGTCGGTCGTACTGCCTTTCTGACTCAACGAGAGTATCTGGAAAAGCTTCTTGATGCCTTTGACCTCTTCGGTATTGCCTGCGATGGCGTCCTCTATCTCCGACTCGCTCATACCGAGTTTGTTTTTGATCCATTTGGTATTGTTTTCGTATTTGTAAGCGTATCCGAGAACTTGGTTGCAAAGGATTATTTCGTAATCGGGAAACGGCGTCGCCCTGCCCGTTTCGTCGTCGATAACGTAAGTGAGCTTGGACTGATCGAGCGCTACGCCGAAACTGTCCACTTCCAAACGCGTGGTCACTCCGTTCTCGTCGGTATACGTCGGAATGGGAAGCAAATTTCCGTTGGGCGAATGTTTCATACAAAGGACGCAGCTTGCCAGGAGACGCTTCATATCTTCGTTGTCGCTCCAGACGTCGCTGTCGCCTTCGTCGCTGTCCTCTTCGTAAATGTCGAGGAAGGTGTTGATGTCTATGGCGCTGCCCGTGGCGGCGATAAGACTGTCGTAATCGATAAGTTTACTGACGGCGGCTTTTACTTTAAGCTGATCTTCTTCCAGATACTGATTGAATTCGGTTACTTCGTATCCGTACTTTTCGGAAATTTTATAAAATTGATATTCTTTCAGAGAATTGACAAAAGGCAGCAATACGTCGTTAAATAACTCCTTGCTGTCTTTTACCGGAATATCCATAAAATTGAAATTGATGGCGAAAGTGTTGAATTGCTCGTTCCAAACGGTCCTGATGTCGACGGTGGAAAATCCGTCCCTCATCTCGAATACAGGAATTTTGTCCTTCTCGAATCCGTCCACGTCGCCCGTAATGTCGATCTCACCCAACGGGTTTACCATGGTTTCGTGCTCGTACATCGGCTCGTAATCGAGGTAAATTCCGTCGTTTATGATATCGCTCATCATTCCCGGCAGATACAGCTCCGCCAAAGCGGACGCAAACAGCAACAAGACCGCAATTACGAAAATTTTGGTCATCGGTTTCAGCTTTTTGAATAATCGAAACATACTCCCTTCTCGGCGAATATCCGCCGTCCCTTTTTTTTATTTTGTGGTTCAGAATTTTATAACTATAGCAAGGAATTTGCAACCTTCTTTGCTTGCGGCGACCATTCCGTGAGGTGTAGCCGAATCGTAAATTATACTGTCTCCTTCGTTCAAGGTTTCGATCTTCCCGTTGACGGTAACTTTCAAAGACCCCTCCAGTACGTAATCGAATTCCTGCCCCACGTGAGTATTGGTGGGGATGGGCGAATTCAACGCCTCTTCGCTGTAAGGCACGTAAACCATAAGGGGATCGATTTTGTGATTATAGAAACGACTGGCAAGGTGCAGATATTCGAATCCCTTTCTTCTGTCCACTCTGAGTCCGTGTCCCTTTCTTTCGACCGCATAAGTTTTAAGGTGTGAAGTAAAACTTCCGGTAAGCAATTCGGAAATATCCACGTTGAAACGGGTGGCGCAACGGTTCAGGAAACTGAACGAATAATCCACCTGACCGTTTTCCCTGGCGAGATACTCTTCTTCGGAAATCTCGCAAAGCTCTGCCATTTCTTTGGCGGAAATTTCCAAGTCTTCTCTTAAACCCTTAATTCTTTGAGCAATAAGTTGCATTTCCATAAGCGGCTCCTTCAAGAAACAAAACATCTTAATTTATTCTTAAATTTAATCACTCTGTAATTATAATATATAAAATATCAAATTGCAATAACTAATCCGAAAATTATATTTACGCTCTTGCAAAAAAAAGTCTGATTTCGCCAAAAAATAAAACGACGCAAATAAAATTACGCCGTTTTTTCATTAAAAAGGGAAAAATTACAAGCAATAAATTACCTTGAGCCCATACCGCCTCCGCCGAAGCCTCCTCCGCCTCCTCGGAAGCCGCCGCCCCCTCTCGAGCCGCCTATCTTGCCCACCGATCTCGCTACAGACAACAGTCCCGACGCCATTTTCATGGTGTTTACGTTCTTGATAATGGAGCCGATTGTGGAAACCAACGCAAAGTTTATACCGTTCCTTATCAACGGCGACAGCAGGTACAGTATCAGGAAAGTATCCGCCGAAGAACAGTAGGGTCTTGCCACTATGTCCTTATATTCGGGATAAACTATTTCAAGCTGTTCCGACACCTTGTCGGCTATTCCCATGGCCGTGGCATACACCATATATTCTTCCCACAAAAATAACTGCGGAAGTTCGTGTCTGTCCATATTGCCAAACTCGGTCATAAACTTCCCGAGTGCGTGAAACTTGTCGTAAATTTCTTGCCCGTTGGCGGGTAAAGGCGCTTTCTGCGTTCTGACCGATATGGCTAAAATTAACGCATCCAACAGAAAAGCCAATCCCGTATAAGGGAAATAAAGTTCGAATATGTTGAAAATAAAAGTAAAGAAAAGGATCCCTAATCCGGCTATTAAGCATAACGAAAGCAACCTTTCAGCTCTTCTGCCGTATTTATCCGAACGCTTCGTCGGGTAAAGATTCATACCTTCGCTCATTCCGTAACTCGCTTTTCTGAACCTCTTTACCTGAGCGGAAAAATATCCCGTATTGTTCTTGGCGTATTTTTCCATCTCCTTCATAGTGAACGGTTTACCCTGTCCTACCGTCTGCAAAAGTTCGAAAACGATTTTTTCGTGCGGAGCAAGCCCCGTCGTGTCCAAATCTCTTACGGTTATTTCCGCTTCCTTTTTCTTTTCCCCCGCTTCGATATCGATAAAATGCCTCCTGCATAAATCCAATATGGTCGCGCTTATTCCGTCCGATATATCATATTTTCCGTAATAGTGGTAAAGCGGAGCCATCTCTCCCGGGGTCCAACCCTCGGGAATTTCCCTGTAATAAACGGGTGCATTCGGTAAAACGAGTTTTCTGCGTTTTATTCTGACATAAACGGTAAACGCTATCCCTCCGACAAATAAAAGTACCGCAAGCACGATATCGCTTATATACATTATTCTTATTTTGCGAAGTTCGGCGTTAAAAGCCTCCTGCCAGGCGGTCTCTTCGGCGGTGATCGCCGCTCTCGTGGCGGAATTCGTCTTTTCCGAAGTCACGACGTCGGAAGGTAAGAGCAGCCTGGTTTCGAAATACACCCCTTTATTCAATTCGTTGGCTTTATAGGTTACTTTATTTACCGTTTCACCTTCGGCAAGCACCCCCGAGCCGTTGCCGTCCTCGATATGCGTCCAGACCGAAACCAAGCTGCTGTCCGTCGCAGGGAAATTGACCGTTGCGGTGAGTTCGTTTACGAACAGCGTATTGCTTTCGTCCACGAATTTATAATACAACCCGCTGCAATCGGCATATTTGACAGCCACGTCGGTAAGCGTATAATTGAAAGTCACGGTCTTTGTGCCTTCGGAAAAATACGGGAATACCACCCCTATCTCCACGTTATTGCTTGAGCCGAAATAGGTATATGCGTTCCCGGCAAGTCTTTGAATTTGCGAAGAAGAAAAATTGTCGGGGTTCATATTGAAACTCGGGTCGTAGTCGTAAGAAACGCCGTCTACGGTCACCGAAAAATCTCCGAATTCCGAAAGGGTGTTCCCCTTGTTGCCGTTCGAATTGTCGTTAAGACTGATTTTCTTATAATAATTCCACCAGTCCCGTCCCCTGTCGTCAAAGCGTACTTCATGCGTTTCCGTAACGATCACGCTGCCGTCCTCGTTCAAGGTGAGCTCTATGTCGAGTTTTTCCACATAGGAATCGCCTTTGTCCGTGCAACCCGACAAAACCGCCGCAAGAACGCATAACAGGCAGAGCAGTAAAACCGTTCCGCCTGTAATGGATTTTTTAAGAAATCGAGTATTCATAATCAGAAAGAAACTTTCGGCGCCTCGCGAACGATATCTTCGACTTCGAAATATTTTTCGACCTTGAATTTGTCCTTGTGACGGTTGGCGACGATACTGGACGGGAATTTCTGAATAAGTTCGTTGTTCTTCTGAACGGTATCGTTATAGAACTGTCTCGCCATGGCGATCTTGTTCTCCACGTCTTTAAGGTCGTTCTGCAAAGCCATGAAGTTGGCGTTGGCTTTAAGGTCGGGATATTTTTCCACCGAAACCAGCAATCTTCCCAAAGCCTGACTGAGCCCGTTGTTGGCTTCCATAACCTCTTCGGCTGTGGTGGCGCCGGTAGCCCGAGAACGCCACATAATGACATTCTCCAACGTCTCTTTTTCGTGTTTGGCGTACCCTTTGACGGTTTCCACCAAGTTGGGAATAAGATCGTATCTCTTCTTGAGCTGAACGTCGATCTGAGACCATTGATTCTGAACTTTTTGGGTGGATTCCACAAGTTTATTATAGGTTTTGATCCACCAGACGATAATAGCGATGATGCCGATAACCAGCAATGCGGCGATAACGATAACCGCAATAAGCCACGGTGCCATAAAGCAATTCTCCTTTATTAAATATTATATTTCGATTATATAATATTATGCCCTCGCCGTCAACGGAGAAAATAATCAAATGCCTTCCTCCCGTATAGCGAATACGAAAGCCTCCTAAAAACTCCGACCGTCAAATCTTATGACAATTTCCCCGAAAATTTTATTGACAAATCGCCGCAAATATTATATTATATGAGAGCAACGAAACCTTACGGGGGTGTAGCTCAACTGGTAGAGCGCTTGAATGGCATTCAAGAGGTAAGGGGTTCGACCCCCCTCATCTCCACCAAATTCTTACAAAAACAGTCTTAACCGACTGTTTTTTGTTTTTGATTTACATGGCAAGTCGATTCCTTTTCTTTTCTAAATAATAGTCTTTATTCCGAGCTTTTTCAATCGAAATATTTTATAATTCAATTCGATACGGTATATTATCGTAAAATTGTAAAAAAACACCTTCAATGCATATTTTCAATTTATTTTTCTTTTTAATACAATATTGTCTAAAGTGTATTTTATCCTTTTTATACTCTGCGACGTCGATGTTTTTTGCTAAGCATTTATTTACTTCGTCAAGCGGATTGAAATTGATTTTTATATTATGTTATAATATTCAATAATGAAAAAGAAGTTGCTCGTTATCGGAATTCAGATAATCGTCATTGCCATAGTTCTTACCGCTACGGCGATTACTTTGGCTTGGTTCGTTTCCAACACAAGCCTCGAAGCCGATTCCGTTTCCATAAACTCCAAAGAATGGGGAAATGCGGAAATAACCGATGTAAGCGAGGATATCGCTCCATACATCGGTC
>CASDZI010000009.1:0-29432 GCA_949285605.1 uncultured Christensenella sp. | reverse complement strand
TCGCTCCATACATCGGTCAAACCGGACTGGGTTATCCGGGGTATGCGGAGGAAGACGCCCCTTACTCGGCTAAAAAAACCGTTTCCGTACAAGTTCAGCCCAACGGACTGAATTCCGCTTTTTACGTCAATCTCGACGAGGTAAGAATCGTTAAATCGGACGGAACGTCGATAGACGGTTCGGTTATGGAAGACATTACCTCCTGCTTTTATTGGCAGATATACTTATTGGACGAAAACTTTACCGTGACGGAAACGTATTATGCCTCCGACGACGGATTTATCCGCAGCAAAAGCGACGGCGAACCCTTAAAGGTGCTCGTGTCCAAAACTTTCAACATAACTATAGAGGTCTTTTTCCTGGACCCCGATTCCTACCGGAACTGGAACAGCGGCGCTTACGAGTCCGTGAACGCTTTCCGTTTTCACGATTACGAATTTATGAATGCCGTTTTTTCCTTAAGCTTCGCTATCGGTGTGGATAAACAATCCTCGACTATCGCCACTTGATTTCGCATTATGAAAAATACAAGATTGCTTTTTATCCTTATCGTAGTGCTGACCGTCACCCTTACCGTAGGCGTGGTGGCTTTTACCTTTGCGTGGTACACCCAACGACAAACCACCAACCACAATTTCAATATCGAAGCGGACGGCTTTCTGGTGATTGCGTTTGACGAAGATCCCGACTTCGGCGAAACCGTTCTGGACCCTGCCGTTGCGATGCCCTATGCCGTTAGGGATAATCTGTATATGGACGTGCTGACCGCATACGACGAGTCCTCCGACAACCCTTCTTTTATCGCAAAAACGGCTACCGTGGCGGAATACGTCGTAGTGCTCAATTACTACAACGAGGACGACTCCCTGAATCCGCAATGCGATCTGATATTCTCTCTTTCGGCAGAATGCGTTATGAAAAACGGGACTACTTCTCCCCTGAATATAGAAAAAGAACTTAATATAACCATAAAAGCGAATACCACCGCCTCAGACGGGACGGTTACCGAATCGGAAATTATCCTCGGAGAGCCTTTTTACCTGAACGGAAACAGTTCGGTGACGATAACGCTTTCCGTCTATATCCTGCTTCCCGACGAATTATGCGACCCGGCTTTGACGAACGGGAATCTGCATCTGGAACTTTCGGTGGTAAGTCAAACTACTCCCGTTGTATAATTTCTAACTCTTTTCGATTGCTTAATCTCTCGATTCCGTCAAAGTACCGGGGTCCCTAAAAGATACGCCGCTCTGTCGCCGGAAACGCTCCTTGCCCCGAGATCGAATATCTCCAACCGTCCGCAAAAAGCAAAGGCGTAGTCGTCCAAAATAATTGCGGTATCACCGTAAAAAATAACTTCTTTAAGATAAGGCATATTTCTGCAGGCTCCGGCGGTTATTTTTTTGACCGTGGAAGGAATATACATCGCCGTAATGACCGGACTTTCGGCAAATCGCATTTGTGCGTAATCCGGATGAACGGCAATTTCGGTCACCGGCAATCCGTTATATTCCGACGGAACGGTAACTTCCGCCACCAAGCCGGTATAACCTACAACGGCGTAAGAAACGATGTCGGTATCGGAAAAAGCCCCTTCCGCATTCAGTCCGTAATATACGAGATATTTTTCCGACGGATTGAATTCGGCAATCGGCAGTTCGAGATCGATGGAAGTTTCCGCCTGCATCTGCCAGACGGCGTATGTCGACGACGTGATCGCCCCCAATATCGCTATGAGGACGATGACTATCGCAAATACTTTTTTATTGATCCTTCCCGAGTTTTTTTCTTGCACTTTTTCTCCCTATCTTTATTGATACGAGCGTTACCCCTGTCGCCGTTACGGCAACGGCTGCGGCTATTAAAAGCCATCCCCACCATTGTAACACGTTATCGGGCTTTTTTTCAAGGACGATTATTTCAAAAATTCCCGTGGAATCGCTTCCGAAAGACAGGTATTTCCCGTTAAACTCACAGTCTTCTATCTCTACGGCGCTTTCACCGTTCAGATCGTTGACTTTAGCCGCAACGTCCCTGTATCGCTCCGGAATCAATATGAGAAACCTGAAAGTTCCTTCTTTCACTTCCCCGTCCAACAGAATTTCAAATCGCAGTACGTCGTTTTCCGAAGATAAGATCTTTATACTTATCTCAGTTTCGGCGGAAATTCCCACCGTTTTTTCGTAAATTCTGCCCGGAAGATTGACTCCGTCAAAACCTTGTTCGAAAGGAAAATTATAAACGTATTCGGGATTTATTCTGAAAAGGATTTCCTTCCTGCCCGCTTTGTAATTGGCGCTTTCCAAGGTATACGCTTTTACGGTATAGCTCCCTGCCTCTTTGAAAACGTACTCGCCTTCGAAGCAAACAGTTTGCTCGGTATTCCCCACGGAAACCGCAGGCGAATGTTCCTTGCCGTCGTATAACGCCTCCTGCAAAGTTTCCGCCACGATCGTAGATTCCGCTTTTTCTATCGTAAGATAAACCGTAATGTCGTCGATCGGATTATAATTTAATGCGTCTTCAACCGTAAATACCGCCCTTACGGCATATTTCCCGGCATTGATCTGCACGTTATTGATATAACGCACCGTCACTCCGTCCGGCAAAATCCCCTCGCCCTCGAGTATTTTTTCCCTTCCGTCGTAAACGAAAACTCCGTCGCCGAATATAAAAGAGGAAATATCGTAGGAAATTTTTCGCACGATGACGCCGATTTCCACCGTGTAAGGATAATAGTTATCATCCGTTAAATATTCCGCTTCGAAAACATATTCCCCGGCGTTAAGAACGGTATTCTCCGATACCCACGAAAATCCGTTATCCAAGGCTAATGCGTAAAGAGAAAGTTCGGCGAAATAATCCACGGTTATCGCCTCGTGCGTTATCGAACCGTCGGGACGGGCGGCCTTCGATATGTTTATCGACACTTTACAAGGTAAATCCAGATAATTGCTCGGATCGGGATTATAAAAAGCGTCGTAAGCAATTGTTCCCGCCTGAGGGATTATGTCGTCGTAAGCCCATCTCCACCCCGTATTCAGTCCATAATCGGCAAGCGTCTTTTCCGAAGAATACACCCCCTGCAGCTCGTAATGCGGTTCGGGGAGCGGCGGAAGAGCTTTCTCCACGAATATTACTATTTGAGTGGCATAATCCTCGTAATTGTTTACGTCGCTGTTGTAATATACTCCCTCGACCGTATAAGCGCCGCAATACAGCTTGTTCCTTGCCGCTACATAAGGGTTGACGGAATGACGGTACTCGGGATAATCGTAATTTGAGAACAAAACGTAGTATTCGGTAAGACCGTAAAAATATTCGACGGTTATTTCCAGCGGAGGAATATCGGTAAACACGCCTTTCTCCAACCAGAATTCCACCGTGCCGATATAATCGTTGTAGTTGGCTTCGTCGATATTGTAGACGGCTTGGAGAAAGTTCTGTCCCGCTGCGGGAATAACCTCCCTATCCGCAAAACGCCAATATTCCGGCAGCAGATACTCATATTCTTTCGAGGTTTTACCTTCGTAACGGCGTCCCTCGGACGGAATGCTTACCTTTTGCGGCAATAAATCCGCTTTTGCCAAAATCAATTCTATCTCCAGATAATACGGATAATAATTCTCGGGATCGGCAAGATAATACGCTTCGTAGCTTCGTCGGGAAACGGTAGGACAAACGCTTCCGTCAATCCAGAAAAAACCTTCCTCCAGCGTAAAATTTTGAAGTTTTCCCGAAGAAGAATATACCCCTCCCGTTATCGCAGGATGCGAAATATCGGAATAGACGGCTTTTTCCATACCGACAAAAAATACTTCGCTTACGGTTTCGCTCGTCATATCCGAATAAGTCAAGACCAAACGCAACCTGAAATATCCCCCGTCCGACACTTCGGTAAGCATCAATTCCCGTCCTTCCGAATAGGCTGAAAAATTTTTGCCGTCATCCGATCTTTCAAAAAAGTACCCGACGTCGGCTTCCCCCTTCAAAGGATGCTCGAAACCCGCCGTGACGATATGCGCCAAACCGTCGTAAACAAATTCGTAAGACAGCGAAGGTAAAATTATTTCCGCAGCCTCGATACCGAGGACGGCATAGGCGACGACGTCGTCCGTTACCGTGATCTTTTCGGGAAAAAGCTCGCCTGACCCGGACTTCCAACCGGCTATAACGTATCCGGGTTCGACGGGTCCGAAAAGCGAGGACGGAGCTATTACCTCACCGTAAGAAACGTAGAACGCTTTAGTCTCCCCCGATACGGTAAGCGTAACGGTATATATATCGGAACACAAAGGAGTCACACGCCCTTTCGGCAAGGAAGCGACCGCCGTCGGATCGGCTTCCGACACGCTACCGTCGGAAAGCTGCCATCCCTTGAATCGGTATCCTATTGTGGTATTTATGTATCCTATAAAGGCGTTTAAGGGAGTAAGTTCTCCGTCTTCGGAAAACAATTCGGTAAATCCGTAAGCCGAACTTACAAGCGTACGGTCGGATATCTTAACCGACGCCGAACATCCGGAGGAAATTTTTATTTTTCCTTTTACCGTTCCGTCGGAATAATCGAGAACGGAATTTGCATTCCCTCTCAGATATATCGTATTCTCGGGGGAAACGCTTTCGAAACTCCCTCCGCTGAGACTGACTGCGGCGTCGGACTGCATATCGATAGCATAGCCGCTTCCCGTATTTTGCGAAGTTTTCTCGGTGGCTTGAAAATTTCCGCCGTCTATATACGTCTTTCCGTTACCGGAAATAAGCGCCGTATTGCCCTTTACGGTCAAAGCCCCTTCCCCGGTAAACCGAACATCGCTCTCGGCGCCGCCTTGAATAATCGCCGCTCCCGTACGTCCGTTTAAGCCTTCGTAAGAAATAATTCCGCCCCTTATAACCGCAGTGCCGTAAATTACCATGGTGCTGACGGAAGCCTTCTCGCTGCGAGTGGAAAGAGTCCCCGATTCCACCTCCGTGAAAGATCCCTTTTCCGCTCTGATCAAAGTGGAAACTCCGTTTATTACCGCTCCCGAAATGCGTAAACTCGATCCGTTGGTAACGGTAAAAAAACTGCCGCTGCCGTTAAAAGCGGCACTACCTTTCACGACGTAGTATCTGTTCCCCGACAACGATATGTTTTCCGAGGAGGAAACATTGTCCAGATTTATAATGACGTTTCCCTCCACGGCGGATGCCACTGCGTCGAACGCTTCGGATAACGACGGAGCGGTTCCGACGACGGAACCGTCTGCGGAGGAATAACCGAATCCCCCACCGCTTTCTTTTACGGTAAATTCGCTTTCCGAAGCCGCAGCAAAAGCGGTAAAATGTTCATCTCCGCCGACAAATACTGCCGTCATCGACAAAACCATAATGAAAATCATAGCCATCCAAAAATATTTTTTCATTCGTACATCCTTATTATTACAGGCTGACCGGTGCCGACTATATACACCGTGTCGGACAATACGTCGGCATAAATCCCTCCTGCGTCGGCGTAAGTTATTTCTCCCGAGTAAAACTCTCCGTCGGCGGAAGGTTCGAAAGAGTTCGGAAGATAAATCTTACCTTGAATAACGAAATCCGCCCAACCGTATGCTTTCAACAGGCACAGTTGTCGGTAATTGGTAATTACCACGGCCTCTCCATCGTAGCTTCCGCCCGGCAACAGGTACCGTCTCATTATATCCTGCTTGACCATATTCCCGACAACCGCATTTTCACCTTCAGCCGACCCCGATAAAAAGCTTTCCGCCGTGACCGCCGTCCCCTGTTCGCTGGTGCCCGACAGCACGGTTTCCGCCGCAAATATGCTGTTTTCCAGATATACATTATCCTCCAATACGCCGTTCCCCGCTCCGCTGACGGCGTTCACGTTGTCGGCGAAATTAACGGTTATTTCCACGAACGAAACGCTGCCGACTATTTCGCTTATTCCGGAATCGACAGAGTAAATATTCCCGACGATACCTCCCGCATATCCCTGTAAAGCGGAAATCTGCAAATACCCTGCCGCCTTTGCGTTTGTGACGACGGTATTCAGTCCTTCGCCTATTATCATTCCGCCGTAAACCGTACCGCCGGCGTTGTCGTTTTCTATATATCCCGAAACCGATACGTTTTCTATCACGGAGTTTTCCGCATATCCGGCTATACCTCCTATATAATCGGTATTCCTGGCGAGCAAGCTTACTCTTTGCAACGTCACGTTGCTTACCGTGGCGTTCCTGACGGTCCCGAACAAGCCTGCCTGATTGCTTTCGTTGCTGACGATGAATAAATCGCTTATTACAAAGCCTTTACCGTCATATACGGCGTCAAAAACGAATTCCCTGTTCCTCTCTATGTAAACGTATCCGCCCTTTTCGTCTATACCGGATATATCGGCAACCTGCTCGTATGTGGGCGAAACGCCTATACCGTAATTTTGTCTCGCCGTCCTGAGTCCGGATATGTCGGAGTCCATCTTGCCGAAGTCGGCTGCGTCTTTTACGCCGAAGATATATTGCTCTCCGTCCTTAACTCTTATAAAGGTCAATTGCAATATCGGCTTATTGCCGGTATAGTTTTCGTTATTGAAGTCGATCTTCAGTTTCTCGTCGGTATTTCCGTCAATTAAAGTATATACGGTATAAGCCGGAGCCTCGTCCATCCAGGTGTTTTCCGCCAGAACCGAAACTCCGTCCGCTGCGGCAAGAGAACGCAACGCCTCGATGAGCGAAGAAGTCTTTTCAGCCTCCGTCATGGCCTCGAATCCCTCAATATTCCATTCGAGATCCGTTAGATCGCTTCCCTCGTAATCCACTTCGCCGCTCACGGGTTTAAGCTCGTCTCGGAAACTTTGCAATACGTTTTCATAAACGATTTTCAGCTCCCTGCGCCTAATTTCGTAATCGGAGGACACAAAGGATATCTCGTAGTTGTTGGCGCCTTTCTGATCTTCTACGCTTAAGGCGGCGTTTACTTTGTAAACACCCTGCGTCGTCGCTCCGCCTATATCGAAGCTTCCCACAAATCTGTTGAGTCCGTTGATACGGTAGAGTTCTCTTACGTTCAATCCGGTCAATACGTCGATGATCTCGACTTTGCCCAGTTCCTCTACCTTATATACGTCCGACTCGAACGGAAATTGCTTTTCAAAGGTCAGTCCGTTGTAAACGTGATACATGTTTTCCGTCATGGAAACTTCGATCTTCCTCGGAACGATCAGGTTGCTGCCCACATACATCAATCCCGAAATATCTCCGGCTATGTAATAATTTTGTTGATTGCTCCCGAATTCGATAGCGCCGAAGGTAATGGTTGCGCTAATGGCGTTTACGCTGTAATCGTTAGCCATAACGCTGTTTATCCCGATGTTTACCACGTCGCCGTCCCCTGCGATAATATTGCTCAGAACGTAAACGAGCCTGGATTCCGTTCCGGTGTAGTTTCCTCCGGCTACGACGTAGGTCATGCGTTTACTGATGAGTCCGTCCCCTTCGTCAATGGTTTCGGAATAACTCGAAGAGAAGGAAAAGGCATATAAATCGTCGTAAACTTTCGAAAGATCGGTCGCTTCCTCGTCAACCTCCAGATAAATGGGACGTCTGGCTATTTGCCAACGGAATTCGGTGTTGGTCGGGAGTCGGTAATTGAGATCGTACGGCAACGGATAAATCTGTCCGTCAAAGGAGAAACTGTCGTTCCCTTCGGCAATACTCGTAACGTACGCTATATATTCTCCTGCGTCCAGACCGTGGAAATTTCCGCTGGTGGACAGCACCATTTCCGCACCGTTGAGACCGACTCCCACGGCTGCCACGGAATGAGTCCTGCCGTCGTAAACGCACGGCACGAGCGGATCGTACAGGCCGTCGGAACATCCGCAGTCTCCGTAATACCAGTTGAGGGTGACGGTGTATTTTTCCATAACCGCTCCGTAAACTGTGTTGAGCAAAGCGTAATTGTTTTCCAACCATATCCTCTCCGCACCGTCGGCAAATTCCGCCGAGAAATCGTATTCCCCCGCAATAAGGAATTTATCCGCAAGTACCGGATCTACCGCCGCATCCCTGTGTAATATGGATACGTCGAGATAAATAACATTTTCTATGTCTCCGCTTCCCGCACCCAGAATATACGCCATAACCGAATCGCTCTGATCCGTTGCGTTATACACATACGACGCTTCGGTCGCTCCGTTGAATCTCCAGAATACATTGGATTCCTTCTGTAAGATAACCAAACTTACGCTATCGGATACCCATTCTTCGTAATTTTCCGACGCTTCGATTTTCGCCTCGACTACATACTCTCCTGCGTTCTGAGCATAGTTGTTGCCTACGTCCCAGCCTAAGTCATACATTTCGTCGATAGTCGGATTGTAGTAACTGCCGAATACCGAATAGAGTATTATGGGAGTGGTCCCGTCGGGAAGCCGTACCTCCACGAACTGCGGATTTGCCTGATCGTTGTTCCCGGCATATACATAGTGATAAGCCATATCGTAAACCGTCGAATACCCCACGAGCGTGATGTAATCTCCTATAACGCCCTTCGAAACGGTGACCGTAACGCTCTCCGACCAGAATTTATAATTTTCCGTTTCCGCCACGGACGCCGTTATGACGTAAGTTCCCGCATTGCGGATGCCGTTGTTTGCCCCGGAAGTATGTCCGCCGCTGTAAACGAACTGAATTTCGATATCGCTATCGTACTCGTAATATAACGGTACATAACCGGTCGAGAAGCCGTATGCGTTGTTTATTTCGGCGGCATAGAAGTAAACCGTAGTTCCGTCGGAATAGGTCCAGCCGTAGCTTCCGTGGAAGGAAACATTGGTAATTTCGGCTTTTTCCATGGTAATTTCCCGACGGTTGTCGGTGAGATTATAGTTGTTGTTGAGTTCGGTAGCATCCTGCGTGAACACCGCTTCGAACACATATTCGCCTGCATTGCGGAATTCTTTTCCGTCTTGTCCGAAATCCGCTTTCAGATATTCGGTGCCTTCGTACGTCGCCACGTCATCGCCCAACAATACCGCACTTGCCGAAATATTTTCGCCTTGATCGGTACCGTTATAGACGTATTTCGCTTCACTCAGTCCTTCCCAGTTTACGACAATATCGGCTTTCTCTATTACGCACTCTTTTTCGGTGGTGAAAATACCGTAATTGGCTAAGGTTTCCTCCCCTACGTTATCTCCCGAAGCGTCGGCGACATATCTGCCTGCATTTCTGTAAATTGCCATATGCACGGGGGCGTCGAGAACGGCTCCGTTGCCGTCTGCGACATAAGTGTAGGTCACGTCGAGATATATCCTTCCCCTGTTATCGGAAGTCACGTCGTCTCCTACAAGGTCGAAATACGCCTGCGCCGCCAAAACCGTCCCCGTGTAAACGTGAGTATAGTTTATCCACGTTATTCCGGCCGTCCTCGGATAAATCAGGAAGGTATCCGTAAAATCGATATCAAAGGACAGATCTTCTATAACGTAATTGTCTTTATCCGCACCCGACAAGGAGAACAATATGGAGTTTGCCTCCATTACGTTCTTGGAATTATATCTCGCCGTTACGGTAAGATCGTCTCCGCTCACGGGAGTTTTGCCTGCCGCAAAGAGCGTTATCGGGCTGTGAACGCTGTTGATGTTGCCGTCGTAGGTCTTGGTCCAGTCGTATGCGTCTGAGGCAGCTATTTCTTTAGGCAATATTTCGCCCGTGCCGACGTCCGGTACGACGTAATTGTCGAGAACGTATGCGTAGTCTTCGTAACCGTTCTTGACTTCGAGTATAACCGTGACGTCTTTGTTCGCTCCGACGTTTTTATCGCTGAAAACTCCTTTGTACAGGATATAATCTCCGTCGGGATAAATTAAGCCGTCGATAACGCCTATCGCACAATCGGTATTCCCGTCGTAAGTTTTTGTCAGAGTGCTTCCCGTCACGGTTAATGCCTTGGGAAGTATTTCGAACTTCGCCTCTTTCGGCGAACTCCAGTCGTTGAAGTTGCTTTCTCCCGTGCCGAGATTCAGATCTGCCGTAACCGTATATATTCCGACGTTCAACGCCCCGTATACCCCTTTATCCGCAGGCGTGTAAACGTAATCGATCTTTAACTGTTCACCGCAGAAAGTAATGACGTCGGTCTCTCCGGGAACAAAAGTCGCAGACACGTTCGAAGCGGCTACCGTATTGACGAGGAGATACCTCCTCGAAGCCGAATACGTTACCGACGTTCCCACGAGATAGAGCTCCACGTCGGCTTTCAATATTGTCAATACCGTTTCGGAATTATTGAAAACGTAATTGTTTTTATCGCTTGCCGTATAGGCGGCTTTTACGGTATAATTCCCCGCATTTCTGAAATCCGTCCTGTCGACGGCCTTTCCGTCCAACCCGACGAAGGAAACCGTCATGGGGACGCTTTGTCCTTTAGCCGAAAGGAACTCCGCCTGTACGCTCGCTCCCCTGTCCGTACCGTCGAAAACATATTCCGCTCCGTACGTCCAGTTGACGGAGGTGAGGAATTTTTCTATGGTTAAAACCGCCGTGAGAACGGGTTTTTCAACGTAGTTTGCGGCGGCGGCGCCGTTGACGGCAATAATTGCGTTGACGGTGTAAACGTCCGCATTTTTCACTCCGCCGAAAACTCCCATTCCGTTGGAAAGCGAACTGTAAGTATAACTTACGGATGCGGTATCCGTCCCCAAAAGCGTGATCGCCGTCAAATAAACGTCGTTGTATTGCGGCTCGGAAACGGGGGATACCGAAACGAAATGCGTTTCTTCGTCGTAAATTATATCCGCTCCTACGAGAGTGTATTCTATCTCCGCTTTACGGATCTCGAGAACGGCGTCGAGGTAAACGGGCAGATAATTCTTGTTCAGTAAAGCCGCTCTCACCTGATAAACGTCCGCATTCGTCACGCCCGTGGCGGCAACACCCGCATAAACGTATGAAACCGAAGCGGTTTCCGCAAATAAAGGATTTGCGGAGGGATGAATAATCCATTCGGTAAGCGGCGTATCCGTCACCGTTGACTCCTCGGGCGTTCCGCCGATGAGTATCGCTTGTATGCCGGCGTTATAAACGGAGGAAAGATCGTTAAAGAACAGATTTACTCCCTGCGACAACGCTATTCCGTTCGCATCCGCCATGGTAGCCCTTTCGATAACGAGTTCCGCCGAAAGTCCGCTGAAAGGAACATAGTTGGTTTCTACGGTGCCTTCCCCCGGGGTAACGGAAACGTAAAACGCATACGTTCCGGCGTCTATCGCCGCAAGCCCGTCGGTATCCTTACTCAATACGAACAAATCGCCGTCGCCGCCGTTATGTTCTCTGCTCAAAATTATCCTGACGTTGCCGTTTTCGTACACATAACGGGGATATTGTCCGTCGGGAGCGGACGCAAAGGTCGGTTCGAGAGTATGTTCCGTCCCGTCGTAAGTGACGGTTTTTCCTTCCAACGCAATGTCCGAAAGGGTGGCTTTCGTTATAGTTAGATTTGCGGTGAATATCTTGGACTCCACGGTATAACTATCTTCTCTCGCAGGATCCGCAAGAGAGAAAGTAATTTTGACGTAATACGGTATGACCGAACCGTCGGCAGCCACGTTTACGTTCACGGCGCCGTTTCCGTCGGTATACGATAATCCGTCGGAAGAAATTTCATAACGGAAATCGAGTTCTTCCCCGTATCTCGTGTAATATTTTCCGTCGGCTTCCTGCCCCGGTTCGCAGGTAAAATTCAATGCGTGTTCGGACCCGTCGAACGTGACCGTTTGACTCTCCAACGCAAATCCGCTGAGAGAGGTTTTTTCTATCGTTATCGTAGCGTAAAGCTCCGCGCGGTTGTAATTGTCCTTTGTCCCCGCTTGTCGGATGCTCGCTTTAATATCGTATTTACCGGCAAACAGCGCTCCCGTGAAAGTTTCTCCGTAGGTGCCGCTTCCGTCGTCGAGGAAATATTCCACCGCCCCGCTGTCGCTTCCGTACAGACGCACGCTCGCAACGGGATTGAGTACCGTCTGGTCGGCTTTTTCCGATACTCCGATATACATCGTCGAATTATTGTATTCGGCTATGTATCCGTTTAAGTAGAACCCGTCTATGTCCGCTTTTTCCATGATTATGGTTCTTACGGGATCTTTTATTGTATAGTTATCGTTTCCTGCGACGGCGAACGTCACCCTATAACTGCCCGCATTGAGGAAGCTCTTTTCTCCGAGGTTGTTCGTTTCCGTTCCTTCGGTTTCGAAATTAAACCTTATATCCTTATCCGCATCGTAAATTTTGCCGTCGTCATCGGTATTGCCGCCGAAGGCAAACGATGCGTTTATCGCCGAATTTTGCGACGTGGCGTTATAAACGTAAGTCTTTTCTTCTAAGTTGATTTCCACCTCTTTAGGCTCGATAACTATGTCTATCGGCGCAAGAGTATAATCTCGGTAATTGTTGCCGCCGGACAGTATCGCCGACACCGTGTACGTTCCCGCATTCCTTACTCCGTTTTCTGCGGCGTTTTCTCCGCCGACGTAACGTACGGTAACCGGATGTCCGTACTGAGTGTGATAAGGTTGACCGTCGGACCCGACCACTACGGCTTCGGCGTAGTAATAGTCCGCTTTATAAACGTATTCTCCTCCGCCGGTAAGCGTCGCCTCGGCAAAAACCATATCCGCGCGGTTGATGGTAAGCGTCACCTCCAGAGTCCCCTCCGCATAATTGGAATTTCTTATATCGGTATGCCCGAACGACGCAATTACGGTATAAGTCCCCGCTTCGGTATAACCGTTCGTTTCGGCGGAATAACCTACTCCGGACGCCGTGGTCCCGATGATTTCGTACTCGGGATATATCGAGTCGCCGTATTCGGTAACGTAGCTACTTTCTCCCACCGATATAAACGTGGTATCGTAAGACGCCGTCTTGTCTCGGAATTCTATTCCGCTCAGGTTCGCTCGGTAAATAGTAAGGTAGGCTTCCTTTTCGTAACGGTAATAGTTTTCCGTTTCCTCGATTATGGCTTTTACCTTATATACTCCGGCATTGACCGCCGCATTGCCGTTTATTTCGCTGAGTCCGTAATTTTCGTAAACCGCCCCCTCGTACCTGACCGTCATAAGATCGCCGTAAAGGGTTTCTACCGAAGAAACTTCTATCTTGTATGGCGTGGCGTTGTAGGGAACGGTTTTGTCGGTAAAGAGTATACTGAATATGGTCGCTTTGGTAATTTCATAAACCACGGTCAACTGTTCCGTTTCGTCAAAATAGTAATTGCTTCCGTCGGCACCGATCATTCGCACCGCCGTAGCCGTGTATACCCCTACCTTGGTAGCGCTGCCGCCCGAAACTTCCACCGAAACGTCGTCCCCGTCGTAAATCAATCCGTCGTCATTCGTGGCGGCGCCGCTCTGAAGTTTCGCATAGACGCTCCTTTCCCTGTTGCAATACTCTACGGAAAAACCGTTCCATTGCGTGACGTATTGACCGGACAGAACGTCCGTTTCCCATACAAATACCGCCTTTTTGGGATTGATAACGTAAACGCTCTCCGTGTTCTCGGGCAGGGCATAGTTGCCGTCGTCTACGGAGATCACGCTCGCCCTATACTCTCCGGCGTCTGTCGCACCGAGTAAAATTTCCGTACCTTCCGTAACCGTAACGGTCTGTTCCGCAACGGACGAATCGGACTTCAAGACTGCGGAAAAAGTTTCGCCCGCTATTATATTCCCGAAGGTCAACTGCACCCCTTGTGTTTCGGAATTGTATATGAAAGGAGAGGAATTGTTCCATATCAGCTCTATAATGCGTTTTTCGATGACGAGGAGAGCCTCCGCATCTTTAGTATAGTAATTCTCGCCGGCGTCCAGATGCGCTTTTATCTTGTAAGTGCCTGCGTCGAGAGCCGAATGCCCTTCCTGTTCGTTTGCGAAACCGCCGTCTTCGGTCATTACGCTTACGGTATAACTTACCGTGATCGGTTCGTTGAATTGGGTGACCGCTTTCGTCAGGCTTATTTCGTGCGTGAGTCCGTCGTAAACGACGTTTTGTCCGAGGAGTTCCGTTCCCGAAATGACCGCGGGAAGAATGCTCCATTCACAGGTAAGTCCTTCCTCGGGTAACGCATAATTGGGATCGTCTATTGCGATAATTTCCGCAAGAAGATCGTCGGAAACTTCCGTGGCTTTGTTACCGTTATAAATAAACGACGGGTTGTCTCCGGCAATATATCCTTGTACTACGGCATAGACGGATTGCTCCGACGCGCGATACGTCTTTAAGGTATCGGAATTCCAGACGACGGTAATGACTTTCGGCTCGATGACCCACGCAAACGACGCCGTAGCCATAAAGTAATTCTTATGCTCGTTAAGCGAGGCTTTAGCTTCATAGGAGGCGGCGTTAACGGCTACGCAGTCGGTCAACGTCAAAGATATGCCCTCTTCGTCCCCGGCTATAACTCCTTTCTGTCCGTTTGCCGCCGCAAGAACGGGTTCCTGTCTGTACTCTTTGCCCGAGTACACAAAAGCGCTCTTGTCGTATCCTTCGTCCGTTCCGTCCGTCCATAGCCATTTTTCAACGGTCAGCTCCCTTTTCGCTATCCCGAACGCCGAACTTACGTTCGAAGGCAACGAATAATTGTATCCCCGTTCTCCGCCTATTGAAACAAGAGTGATGAGGTATTGCGATGCGGAAGCGTCTTTTGCGGTGAATTCCGCACTTACGTTATCCGCACTCCCGTCGCAGACCACGTTTTCCGTTGCGGTAACTCCGTCGAAAATCTTTTCTGCGGTTACGGAAATACCGTCTCCGACGATTATGTTCCCCAACACGAGAACTTTACCTTGATACAAGCCGTTATATACCCATTCCGCTCCTGCGGTATCGCTCCAGGCTGCGCTCAGTTTCCGACGGTTGATCATCAGCTCCGCCTGTAATTCCAAAGGATTATAGTTATCGTTCGTAAGTAACGCCGTTACGTTGTAAACCCCTGCGTCCGTCGTGCCGTTGTCGGCTTTTTCCACGGGTGAATTCCCCGACGTAGTCCCCGTCAGGTGATATTCCGCTTTTACCGTGTCCCCGTATGTCGTTACGAGCGAACTTACCGAAACCGACCGTTCGGTCCCGTCGTAGGTAAACTCCTTGTCCTCGAAAACTATCCCCGTGATCTCTGCCGGAGAAATTATTACCTCGGCAACCTCGGTAAACCCGAAATAATTGACGGTTTCGGATATGACCACGGTTATCTCCGCACTTCCCACATCGGTAAGAGCGTTGTTGCCGTTTACCCCGGTGGAAGTCCTTCCTCCCGAATAAACCGCATTGAACGCAATGCCGTGCTGAGTCGTTTCCGCATTGAGTACCGGTCCTTGCGGCATACCGTTATAAATTGCCTCGAGATCTGCGAAAACAAGTCCCTCCAACGGGGCTTTGCCGATAACCCACTCCTGCGTTAAAACACCCGTCAATTTGTAATTGTTTGCCGAAACTCCCGTTAATGAGGTTACTTTAGCGAGATATTCCGCCGCATCGGCCCCGATATTGCCTTCCAACGACAAGCTCACGTCGTCCCCCGCACAAACGTCTCCTTCGGTAATAAAGGCGGTCACGCTCCTTTCCCGTCCGGAATATTTCGTTACGAACTTGCCGTCCGTGACGGTCCAGCCGTAAACGTACTGTCCGTCGGCAAGCTCGTCGTAAAGGAAATATACCGTTATTTCCTTGGCGTTTATTACGAAATTGCTTATGTAGTCCGCTCCTTGTAAAGTATAGTTGCCGTCGTCGACTATTCCGAGTTCGATTTCGTAAGAACCCACATCCTTTGCCTTGAAGTCGTATACGCCCGTTCCCGTTTCGGACGAAGTGATGAATTGTCCGGTTTTTTCTCCGAAAGTATAGGTCAAGGTAACGGTTTCGTAATTCATTGCTTCTCCTACCGTTCCTTCCACTCTGACGCTAAGTCCTTTTTCCTCGGCGTCGTAAATTGAATTCCTTTCCCCCGTCCAGACGACGTTAAGTTTTTTGGGTACGATCGTCGCCTGCTGCGAAGTTTCGGCGAGAACGTAATTTATTCCGTCGTTCTCCCGAAGAATATTCAGCGTAACGGTACGTTTACCCGCGTCGGGCGCATCGTAATTTCCTTCCAGGTAAACGACGTCGCCGTCAATTATGCCGTTCCCCGAAATAAGACGGATAAAGTAGGTTTCGCCGTCGTAAGTTTTGTCCCGGGCGGGTTCTAATGCGATTTCCTTTGCCAGTATGTTACCTGTTGCGTTTATTTCGGTATCGCTGACGATTTCGTAACCTTCGGTGGAAATTATCCGATAGTTTACCGCCTCGCTTCCGCTTACGGTAAATCGTAACGCTTTTCCGATACCGACGTTTTTGCCCTCCGTGAAAACGGCTTTCACCGTCACCGGCGCCGAACTCAGAATATCCGATACCGGCTCTCTGCCTTCGTTGGCTGCCGTCGCCGACAAAGTAAACGAATCGAACACGTCGAGCCCGTCGTAAATTTTGGTAAAACCGCTTACGCCCGTTTGCCCCGAAACCGCCGATACGCTCAGATCCGCTTTCAGAACGGTAAAGTTTATCGATACGCTGGGAACGGTACCGTGCATAAGGTCGCAGCTCGTGCCGGATATTATGGTCTCGTCTCCCATCATAAACAGCAACTTATACGTTCCTGCATTCCTCAACCCCGTATCGAGATACGCCTGCCAGGTATATTCCACATATTTGCCCGAAGTTTCCACGTCGTTCTCTGTGGAAACTCTGACGTAAATTTTCGACGTATCCGCATTTTCACCGAGAGCGGGTCTTATATCGGTAAAAGCTTTCCCTTCGAAAACTCTGTCCGCAAAGGCGTCTCCTTCCACTTCTTCGAACCCGGAGGCGTTAGCTCTTCCCACGGTAAATCCGAGTAAATAAGCCAGATTTCTGCCGTCTTTAGACAATGCCGGCACATCGGTCCAGAATTCGGTCGGGGCGGACGGGTATCCTACCTTGTAACTGCCGTCGCTTTGTTCGACGAAATAAGCTACGTCGGGATAAGCCGAGTTCGGCAAAACGTAATTTGCGCTCTTTGTTCCGGAAAGGGAAACCACCAAATAATACGAACCTGCGTGATGCGGTCCCGTCCCGCCGTAAGTCAGCTGATGATCGTGATAAACTGCCCCTGCGTCGCTTTCCAGTCCGCAATTGCAGAAACCGAAATAATTAAGGGTGAATTCCACGTTACCGGCGTCGGATAAAAATACCTCGTCGTCGGTTTGCAACGCAAACGAATGAACCGTATCGCTGTCAAATACCAACCCGTTCCCCCACGTCCAGGCTATCGGTGCGGAAGGAATAAGCTCGCCTCCCTCGTTTATCACCGCCACATATTGCCATACGAAATCCTCTGCCGAAAGAGTTCTCGGAACGATCGTAAATTCCGTCTCTGCGGATAAAAGCGAATAATTGTTTGCGACAGGAGTATCTTTAAGGGCGACACTTACGGTATAAACGCCTGCGTCGTAAGGAGTTACGACATCGGTCCCGTCGGAGAAAGTCGCTTCGAAATCGCTACCGAGAGTGAGTTTTTCTCCCGAAACCAGTCCGCCGAAGGTAAACGCCATATCCGCCGAAGTAAAACCTCGTGCCGCATATTCGAAAGTATTTTGCCCCAGGAAGCAGGTTATTTCTTTCTTCGCCACGGTAAAATCGTAAGAAAGCTCTTCCAGATAATAGTTTGCGCTTTCCGCAACGTCGGGATTCAGCCCTACCGCAAAAGAATAATCCCCGGCATTTACCGCAGTGACCGGAACGGTGTAGCGTTCTCCGACGAGCACCGAGCGTTCGCCCACGGTCAGCCCGTCGCCGTTTAACTCCACGGAAACAATGTTGTCGATATACGCTTTATTCAGGATCCTTTCGAAAGTAAATTCGTAACCGTGCGTTTTTCCGTCGTAAACGCCGCTTCCGGTCTTTACGAACGAGGACGTTACGCTCCGTTTGGCAACGTAAAGTTCGGTACTCGGCGTTCCGCTCACGGAGTAATTTCCGTTGTCGGTGCCCGTTACGAAAATCTCGTATCTGCCTGCATTAACGGCGGTATTGTTGTTGCTTAAAGCGCTTAAACCGTATTGCTCGGTCACTTCTCCCCGATAAGTAAATCCTACCGTATCCCCGTCGTAAACCAACCCGTCCGAGTCGTTCGAAGCCCCGCCGTATGCGTGGGCTGTCACCGTAAACGCCCCCGAATTGTATTCCACGTCGAAAAGATCGGTTCCGCCTTGTTTCCAGTAAATATTGTTTACCGATATTTCTTTCGGCAAAATCGTCCAGGCGCAGGAAAGACCGACGCCTTTGTCTACGGTATAATTGCCGTTGGAAACGCCCGTAACCGTCGTGATATAATTCCCTGCGTCGACAGCTCTGTTGTCCTGAGAAGAGTAACCGCTTCCCGTGGTGGAATAAGTCAATACCGCCTCGTCTCCCGCAACGAGATTGCTCACGGTGGCGTTTCGGGTATGATAATTCCGATTATAAATATCCTCTCCGCTCTCCGCCCAACTTATTTCGACGGGACGTTGTTTTATCGTAAACGACCACGCCTTTTCGTCCGGTAAACCGTAGTTGGAGGCGGATACTCCGGCAATGGCGGATACCGCAGCCGAATAATCCGCCGCCTGCGACGCTTTGAACTCGATGACGTAAACATCCCCCGAGACGTAACCGTTGACGACGGGTACGTCGCTGCCTTCGTAAAGGAAAGTTATTCTGTTCCCGTCGAGATCGGACGGAACTATCTTGCTCACCGTTACGGTGATTCCCAGGTTTCCGCCGTCGTAAACGAACTCACCGCCCGAAGAAAGGAAAGAAAGAACGATCGGTACGATACTCCATTCGAAGGAACGCAGATCTTCATTTGTCTCCAAACGGTAATTGACTTCGTCGCTCAGCGAAACCGCCACCGTGCGATAAACCGATACGTCGTAAGCGGAATTGCCGTCGATGACGGTACCGCTCCCTTCTGAGACCGTTCCGCTGTAAGTCTCCACGCTGACGGTATCGCCCAGCGCCGCATTTGTTATCAAAGCCGTTGCGGAATGAAGCTCTCCGTCGTATTCCGCACTCGACGTCGCTATACCGTCCACATTCCATTCCAACGTGACGGTTCTCTTTTCTATCTCCCAGGTGAATTCCGTTCCGTTCTGCGGCAGCACATAGTTTACGCCGCTTATGGATACGCAGGTCGAAACGTATTGCCCCGCATTGGTCTTTTGCGCTTCGGAAACGCTGATCGACGCAACGTCTCCCTCTATGAGTCCGATGGCTGTGGCCGTGACCCTGTGCGTTTTGCCGTCATAAACCACGCTCGTGACGTCCTCGCCGTCGAGTTTCCACTCCACCCCTACTTCCAACGGCGTGATCCGCCAGCTCCTGACCGCCGCCGTCATGGAATAATCGGGGTACGCAACCGTATCCAAAGAAGCCCTCGCCGTATAGTTGCCGGCGTCGGAATAACTGTTTCCCTGCGTCTGCAGCACGACGGTCTCCCCTTCGACGACGTTTTCCGTCACGGGAGTAAGCGTTACGGTCTTTCCGGAATAAACGAATTCAAATACGTCCGATCCCGAGTTTTCTCCGTCGCTCCACCCCCAACCGCTTACCGAAAGAATACGTTTGTCTATTTCGAAATACTCGTCTGCGGCGGTCAAAACATAATTCTCGTCGAGATAATCGATAACCGAAATATGATACCTGTCGGCCCTTACCGCAGCAAAGTAAAGTTTATAGACATCGCCGTCGGCGGCACCGCTTATTTCACAGCCGGGCGCTTCCAGCACGAATTTGTCTATGGTTACCGAACCGAGATCGGCGGAGACAAAATTCCCTATCGAAACGTATATCCCCTGCTTTTGCCCGTTGTAAACGAGTTGAGCATTTCCGAAAGTTACCGAAAGAGTTCTCGGATTTATGGTAAGAGTATGCGAAAGAAGGTTATTCTCCACACCCTCGACCGTATAGTTTTCATTCAGGACGGCAATGAGGGTAACGCTGTAAACGCCGGCGTCGCAAGCCTTGTTCCCTTCGATAGTTCCGCTCCCCGAAACTACCGTACCCTCATAAACGAAACTCACCGTGTCGGTAAGAACTTTGTTGCTTGCCGTAGCCGACAAGACGTGTTCCTGTCCGTCGTAAATAAAAGTATCATCTCCCCACGTCGGCGCTACCTTAAGTTTTTCTATCTCCCAGGCTACCGAATTCACGCTCGTTTCGCTCCAGACGTAATTCCCGTTCCCGACGGCAAGTTCTACCGTAGAGGAATAGTTCCCGGCATAAGTTTTTTCGTTATCGGTGTAACGGAAAGCTATATTTTCTCCCGCCACGCCGTTAGCCACGATTGCGGTAAGAGTATATGCCGTGCCGTTGTATACGATATCGTCGACGCCTACCGTGCCGCTTGCAGACAGGTTGCTAAAAGTCCAGCCGGTAACGGTGAGTTCTCTCGCCAAAATACGCCATTCGAGGGAAATTCCGCTCCCTCCGACTATGGTATAATTGAGATTCGATACCGACACCACCTCGGCGACGTAAATGCCGGCGGCTTTCTTTACGGAATTATTTACCGTCGGTACTACCGTATCCGAGGACCCGTTCCCTTCGTTGAAGACGGTATTATCCACGGTAGGTGTAACTGCGTGCTGCGTTCCGTCGTAAACGAAAGGAGCGACGTAGTTCCAAGAAACGACTACCGGAAGCTTATCGATAATAAAAGCGTCCGACAAGTTCGACGGCAAGGAATAATTGTTTGCGGAAACGCCCTCTATCGCCTGTACCGAACAGGTGTAACTTCCTGCGTCCACTGCGGAATAATCGATATAATAAGCGGTTCCTGTATTCGTCTGGACGGCGTTCGCCGCAGTTCCTCCCGTCACGAAAGACACGCTTTTAGCTACGAGATCGCTGTTTGCCAGTCCCCTTATCGACAATCTCATTCCTTGGAACGTACCGTCATAAACGAGATCGGGATGCACGAAATCAAAAATAAGTTTAGCCTTTCTTATCTGCCAGGAATGCACCGCTTCCGTAGCCGCCGTCGGATAAACCGTTCCGTCGGCAAGAACGTACTCCTGCCCTGCCGAATTGTCGAACACGATATAATCGGGGTTGTCCACAGACAGAACCTCTGCGGAGTAAGTGCCTGCGTTGATTGCCGAGAATACGCCGTCCGACGCCGTGACCGATACTTTATCCCCGCCTATTTTGTTGGAAATTTCGCAGACTACGGTTTTTTCCGTTCCGTCGTAAGTAAATTCCGAGGCATTCCAGGACAGAATGACGGGAAGCGGATTTATCGTCCAGGTCAGGGAATTGTTCCCGAACAGATCGCCCTCCAACGTGTAATCGGCGCTGCTTATGGTAAGTACGGTTACGCTATACGTTCCCGCAGACAAAGCCGTCCTCGTCCCTCCGTAGGAATTGACGTTGAGCGTGTCTCCGTCGTAAATCAATCCGTCGTCGTCGCTTGCCGCTCCGGAAAGGAAACTCGCTTGTACGGTAAAGTTGGCGCCTTTGTAAACCAGACCGCCGTGGCCGGACCAAACGGGATTGACGGGTTTAGGCAGAATTTCCCACGCCACGGAAGTCCCGCTTCCCACCGAATAGTTTTCGGCAAAGGTTCCTGACAGATAACCCACCGAGGCGGAATGTTTCCCGGCGGAAATACCGGTGTTATCGTTATAGACGAACGCAACTTCGTCTTTTACTCCGGTGTCCGCTCTGACAAAGAGGTCGTTCTCGTCGGGAAGCGTGGTCAATACATATTCTTCTGCGGCATAAATCAGATCCTTTTCTCCTAAAATACCGCTTTGCGTGCCTTTTGTCCACGTCCATACCCCCGTAGCGTCCAGAATGGCTTTCTGGATAAAATAGCCGTACGTTGCGTTACTGCCGATGAAACGGTAGTTTTCGTTCACCGTGCCGTCGGCGTAGTATATCGCTGCGTCGAATACCGCATAATACTGACCTGCGTTCAAGGTTTTCCGATAATCGGCATCCGATGACGTAAAGGTATATTGCGTACTACCGGTACGGAGCAAGGAAGCGTAAGACAAAAGATTGCTTTCGGATACGGAATTCAGATAAAATCCCGTCTTAAGCAGAACTTCGTCGGTGGAGATCAGTCTGGTCACCGTAAGGGACGGAGCTTGATATTGTCCGTTGTAGATATAAGCGTTCCCCGTCCAGGAAATGTTTATCTGCCTGGCGGTGATCGACCACTCGAAATTCAATCCCGACGCTCCCTCGAGGGTATAATTTGCGTTGCTCAAGGACGTTACCGCAGTAAGATAATTCCCTTTTATCACGGCTTTGTTTCCGTCGATAAGGACTCCGTCGGAAGAAGAACCGCCGTAGCCGAGCACCTCCACGTTGTCCGTTGCCAAGGCTTTATCGGAAACCGTCGCTTGCGCAACGTGTACGGCTCCGTTGTACTCCTTGCTCGAAACGAGATCTCCGTCCAAAGTCCAGGCAAGCGTCACGCTTCTGGGCGCTATCTGCCATTCCGCCGAAACGTCTCCCTGCAACACATAACAGTCCTTTCTTGCCGAACTGTCGTCGATAAATATACTTAAAGCGTATTTTCCGGCATTCCTTGCGGTGAAAGTATTGACATATACTCCGTCGGCAACCGTCGGCGAACCGCTCGTAATACTTGCGGAATACCCTTCGGCAACCACTATCTCTTTCCCGAAAACGAGATTGGAACCGTAATCGCTCGTAACGACGTTTTCTATAATTATCTTTTTGCCTTGGGATGCCCCGTTGTAAATTCCGTTGAAGGAATAATCTTCCCACGCAATAAACAAAGTTCTCGGCGAAACCGACCAGGTACAATAGATTTTTCCGTCCTCTTCGGCAATCTCGCTTACGGTATAGTTGTTATTGTTCACTCCTGAAATTCCGGTGGTATAACTTCCTGCCAGGACGGCGCCTACGGTTAAAGACGGGTCGTAAGTGAAAACAACGGTATCGTTACCGCAAACCCCGGACGGAATTGCCGTAACGAACTTGGAAGAACCGTCGTAAACGCCGATCAAGCCGTTGAACGTCCCGTCCGATCCCTGCCACGACGCCACGTCGAGAGGCTTGGGAGAAATATTCCAGTCCACGGTCAAACTTCCTACGATACGGTAATTTGCGGAATCGATTCCCGTCACCGAAGCGGTATAATTCCCGGCGTCTTTTGCCGAATAAACTCCTCCGTAAACGGGGGTGACCGTATCGCCGCTGACCAGATTGGTGACGGATGCGGTCGGACCGTGATATGCGGCGTCGTAGACGTAAGTCGTGCCGCTCCATTCTATTTCGATGATTCTCGCTTCCACCGTCCAGGTCTTGGCTAGTCCTGAGGTCGGCAACGAATAGTTAGAATTATTTGCGGAATTGAGTCTTACGGTATATACGCCTGCCTCGGTAATATCGAATTTTATCACGAAATTTCCGTCGGTAAGCTGTGTTATTTCGGAATAAACGACGGGAGACGCCGTTATTCCCGAAGGCAATACGAAGTCGAACGTAGCGGCGAAATAAGCCGCCCCCTCCGTGCCGACCAGATTCCCTACAGTCAAGGTGAAGGACATCGCTTCGTCGCCGTAAATATAATCGTCTGCGCTGTAACTTAAAGACAACTGCCTCGGAACTATAGACCAGTTCTTTTCCACGACTGCGGCGAGAACGTAATTCAGCTCGCCTTTCATATTTGCGGAAATTCCGGTTATGGACAGAGAATACATTCCTACCGCTACTTTTCCGTAATCGGCTTGTCCGCTCCATCTGTAAGTGCCGTTTTTATCGTCGTTTATGGCTCCTTCCAGCAGGAAAGGCGATATATCCACTTCCGTCAAAGCAACGCCGTGAGGCATACCGTCAAAAACTATATCGGGTAAATGTATGTCTTCGGGATTGACGCTGACCACCTTTCTGTTCAACGTACAATCGGCGGAATAGCCGCTCCCTCCGGTCATGGTATAGTTGCCGTAATCGTTATTGAGCAGACCTGAGAGCGTGACCGTGTAAACTCCCGCATTCAGAATACTCGTGACCGTCTGTCCGGGAGTGATCCAGCTTCCCGTAGGCGTTTTAACGACATAGGTAAACACGCCTGCGAGATCGTCTCCTGCGACTACGTTGGTCAACGTACCGTCAAAATCGACTTCGGAAGCGGAATAAGTGGCGGATACGGTATTGAACGCAACGGTCACCACCCTCGGCGCAACGGTAAAAAGAAGATAATCGTCGAAAGACGCATAAAGAACGTAATTTACGTCTATTTTCACCCCTGCCGAGTTGTCAATGGTAAGAGTATAAGTCCCGGCGTTGACCGCAAGGAAGGAATTGGAAGCGGAATTAAATTCCGCATTGGTTACAAAATTAACTCCGTTTTCGGCAAAACCGCTTAAAACGTCGCCCTCGCAAAGCCCCGATATGTTGATGGCAAGTCCGTGTTGCTGACCGTCGTAAATAAAGGTATCTCCGGGATTCGTGAAACTTATATCTATGGTTTTTCTTTGTATTTGCCAACCGAAAGACTGTCCCTTGCCGTTGGGGACGTCAACGGAATCGTTAATGCGGTAATTTCCGCTCAATTGAGACGCTACGGCGATATAAATTTCATCCGCAGCCGACGATACGTTCACGGCTTCCACCGTCCCGGTATATTGGATAAGGGTATTCTTTTCCCCTTCCTTCGTGAGGGTGATTTTTCCTGACAATGCGTCGTAATCGTTATAATAAACCAAGTAATCGCTGGTGGAGAACGTACCGCTTTTAGCTACCAGAAAACCTGCTCTCACCGTATGTAAGGTTTTGTCGTATATCACGGAGTTGCCGCTCGCGATAGCCTCCGCTCCGTCGAGGAACCATTGAATATTCACGGTTTTTGGCGAAATGGTAAAGTTTCCGCTTTTAGGCGTCAACTGATAATTGTTGTAACTTATTCCCCCGTCGACATAGGATACCCCTTCGACCGTTATGGCGTAAACGCCTGCGTCGTAGGCCTTGAAATACATTATGATTTTTCCGTTGGTATCCCTGTTGACTTCCCTGTTCACCACGCAGCCAGAAGCGGTGTATTCCACGACGATCATATCCCTGTCTATTACGGACGGATTCACGTCTTCGTCGAAAAATCCGGAAGAATAAAAATTGGTTATTTCGATTTTTACGCCCTTGGCGACGTTGTAATTATAAACGTAATCGGAGTCGGTAAGGACGTACTCCGAAACGCTCAGAGTCCTGGGCAGAATACTCCATTTGGAAGAATACGTCCCGTCTGCCGAGGAAAAATAGTAATTGTTTCCGAAGGACTCTCCGTAACGTCCGCCGGAAGAGGTATCCCCTACCGTGACCACGTCCGAAAGGGTAAGGGTGTATTCTCCCACCGAACTGCCGTAAACGTAATAAGCGGAATTCACTATTTCGGTGTCGGGGGTAAGGGTGGAATATCTGCAAATATTATTGACGGAGACGTTGTTTATTTTAATTTTGTCCCCTGCGACGATATTGCTGAACGTAAGAGTCAATCTGCCGTAGTTTATGTCCCCGAAAGTAGAAGAACTGCCGGTCGAGGCGGCGGAATAAACGACGTTCCGTTTGTTAATGGTCCAGGTTATTTCCAGATATTGATCGAAAAGATAATTCGGATTGTCGGTGCCTACTATGACGACCGAATAACTTCCCGCATTGCGTTCCCTGAACCAGATATAATTTTCGTTTTCGCCGTATGCCACCACGCCGCCGTTGTCGTTGTCTCCCACGAGGTAACGGTTAGCCAAAGCGTACGCTTCCTTCTGCTCTGGGGACATGGTATCCCAGTCCGACGGTTTGACGATCCCGTAAAAAGAAGTTTTCAGGGTGTCGGCATAATCCTGACCCGATTGTCCGTAAAGATCCTCGCTCGTCAATGCGGGAAATCCCGTGGCGACGTAACGCAAACCTTGTTCCTGACCGTTATAGGTTCCGACCGAGGTCTGTTGCTGAACGAGTTGCAGTTCGTTGGGTACAATTTCGAAAATATCGGTCACCACCGAAGGCTCGGAAGCAAAATAATCCGCATAGGAACAAGTAAAACGGTAGGGAACGTCGGGATTAGTCACGACCAACTCTTCGGAATCGTCGGTTTTAACGTAATCGACCCAGAATAAAGAAATGCCGCCGTAATTTTCTCCGCCGTTTGCCGCTGCGACGACGTCGGAAAGCGAATTTAGTTTAAGCCCGTAGTTGTTATAAAAAGCCGCCAGTTCGCTTACTCCCAAAAGGTCTATAAAGACGTCGTAGGTTCCTACGCCCTGATAAAATCCCGTCTTATCTCGGGACAGTCTTTGTGCGATAATGTCCCCGAACAGATCCGCATCGCTGCCGTGGAAACCCGATATTGCAACATAAACTACGTTTGCGTCCGCCACATATTCGAGATTATCCACGCTGAATCCGTTGGAGAAAACGGCTACCGGGTCGTCTATCGCTCCGAATTCTTTCCAGGAATAGACGGCGTAAATTTCCAAAGTGGTTCCGGAGGGTAAAATGGTGGCTTTAATATAATTTTCTTCGCCCAGATAATCGGCAAGCAGGACTTGCTCGTCTCCCTTTCCCGCCGAAGCCGACCAGACGTAATTTTTATTGTAAGAAGCCACAAAATTGCCTTCCGTATTGTTGTATATGGCTATCTGGTCCACCCAGTACAACCCTGCGTCCTTGAAAAGCAAATTCTGCGTGGAGCCGGTTTCGAAAGAACCCTGATAGAGCCCTTCTCCCAAACTCGGACTATAGGACAGAGCGATAAGTCTCGCCGTCACACCGTATTTCCACTTTGCGGAAGCGTTGTCTCCGCTTTCATCGTAAAAATAAGGTTTGCCCTGTTCTTCGGCGGCGAGAATGGCTCGCAAGTTGTCTATGAGCTCCGTCGAGTAACCTATCGAGATGTAATAATCGGAATCCACCACCGTATCGAACCCGAATTCCCTGACGTTGCCGTTATAATATAATTCTTCCGCAGATTCCACCAAAACGAGTTTGATGGGATTTATTACGAAATTGACCGAGGAAGTGTTTTTGGATTTGGAAAGCCCAACGCCGTTTTTCTCAACGGTTACCGTTACTCTTGCATAATAAACTCCGCTTTCCTCCACCGTGTAAAAAACATGTTCGGAAGTGTAAAAATTCACGCTCGTACCGACTGCGTTGTTCCAAACGTAAGTAAAGGTTTTTTGTTCTGCGTCGTGCGTGGCGGTAATTTTCCCGTCGGCATAAATAGGCGTGCCGTAATCGACGGAGGCGGATTCCACGCTCAACACGGGATCGTTTAGTGTCCACACGAAATAAGCCCATACGGGAACGGTTACCGCCCCCGGGGATATGCTCGTCACCGCCGTAGTTCCCTTCCCCGAACAATCCCACTCGTAAGTTTGAACCGACAAAGAGGATATTTGATAAGCGTTATCTCTCGAAAAACCGTTATATCCGTTATCGTCGGCATACCACGCCACGCTGCTCCCCGTGTCGGAATAAGTATTGCTGCCCGTAGACGAGGTGTTATTCAGGGAAACGGAAGAGTTATAATCGTAATACCACGCTTTCCTTATGACCGTAGCATAATTCGTCCCGTCCGTAAATACGTCGTAAGTAAATACCGGAAATTTCTTTTTCCGCCAGATAGCGTAAAAAGTAGTTGTGGCGGAACTCGAAACGGTAGTGCCGGGAGCGGTAGCGTTGGTGGCGTTGCTGTTGGTGGACCATCCGATAAACTCGTATCCCTCTCTGGTAAACATGTTGCTCGGAAGCACGAAACTCAGACTCGAACCGCTGAATTTTCTTGACGAACTTACCGTACTCCCTAACTCGTCCACACCGCCGTTTGCGTCGAAAGAAACGGTTTTATATACGACTTTGGTTCCGTAAGAAATTTTATACTTCACCGAAGTAATCGCGGAGTAACTGATATATTCAGCCGTAGAAGCATCTGTGCAGGTGTTAAAAGCATTTAACTGTATGGTAAATCCGGGTACGTCGCTGGTACCGTAGTCAAGCTTGATGGAAGAGGTGGTCAGAGTTCCCGAAGCCGATCTGAAAGCGTTCGAACCCGCAGTCGTGGAAGCCAGCGTACCCGTTTTTTTGGTATTGCTTATAGAATTCCCGGAGGTAAAACCTTGCTCTATACCGAGAGATACCTGTGCGCTCGCTTCTTCAGAAGCCGAGCCGCTTTTAAATGCGGTGACCGTGTAAGTGATCCTTGCCGAGACATTAACCGGCGTCCCTTTCCACCACTCACGCAACGCCTCTCCAGTCAACGCAACGTAATAATAAGCGTAGCCGTGAAACTCTTGATTGGCTTCGGTCGGCTCTGCGGTTCTTGTAATAGTCGGAGGGGTGTCGCAATCTGACCAATATAACCAATATAATGCCGCGGTGGATAATGAATAAGTAACACTGTCTTTCCAAAAAGCCATTCCCCACGTACCGGTTAATTCCCCGGCATCTGACGAATGATATCGCACGGTTTGACCGGACTTAACGTACGAGGCAGGTTTTTCCCAAGCATCGACATCGTCATAACCCGACGTTGAAGCGGAATCGCCGTACTCCGTCCTGGCGGTAGCCGAGGTATAAACGGCGTAAACGGTTACATTGCTTGCCCTATCGGCGAAAAGAGTGGCGGCGGTATATATAGACGTAGCCGCCGATGTCGATCCCCAACCCCTGAAAACATAACCGCTGTTTGCGTCGACGGTAGGTAAAGATATTCGGGATATCCCGACTCCGTAAACGAACGAAGTAGGATATGTAGTCGAAGAAATACTGCCGTGCCCGTTGGTGTTATATGTAATCTTATAAGTGTTAGCTTTATATTCGGGTACGATAAGACAGTCGCCCGATATACCGTACAGTATCCAGTCGTTGCCCGATTGAGTAAGCGCTATCCTTACTCCCGCAAGATCGCCCGATTGATAATCGGCATAAACGTTTACTAACGTCAGTCCGGTTTTTGTAGAAGTCGGAGTAATGGTAATGTCGGAGTAAAGTTCGCTGTAAGAAGTACTGTTATATGAAAAGTCGTCGGAACTGATAGTCGCCGAAACCCAGACCGCATTGACTTCGTAAAGACCGAAATTAGTAGTCAGAGGGTCGATAAAATTCTTTACCCTGTCACCCGGTTTATATGTAGTGTTGCCTATCCTCCACCCGCCGAAGAGCCTGCCGTCGGAATTTGCGAAACCGACCTCGTCCAAAGTCGGCAAAGTAAAATAACTGTCGTAAGTTAAGGTAAAATCCGAAGCGGTGCCGGTTCCGCCTGAAGAGGTATCCGGCATAAATCTCGCAGTATAATTCCTTGCGACGAAATTCAGAACGGTACTTTTTCCGGCTAATACGTTAGCCGTAACTCCGCTCCTTTTCAAACCTGCG
>CASDZI010000008.1 GCA_949285605.1 uncultured Christensenella sp. | reverse complement strand
CGAGGAGACGGGATTTGAACCCACGGCCTCTTGGTCCCGAACCAAGCGCGCTACCAAACTGCGCTACTCCTCGCCCTTCCGTTCTGTTATTATAACAGAAGATACCGCATTATGCAAGAATATTTCTTATCTTATTCCTTGATAAACCCGTTCATCATAGCTACGCATACCGCTTTGCCCTTGTCGTCGCAAACCGTCACTTCGTGTACGCAGTTGTGACGATGACGGGATATTTCCTTGCTCGAAGCCGTGATAAACGCCGTATCCCTGCAAGGAGCAAGATACGTTATCGTAGCCGAACTCGTAACGGTTACCGGATGTATACAGTTAGCCAGCACCGCAAAAGCAAAGTCCGCTATCGTAAACAACATTCCCCCCTGCACAGAGTCCCCTGCATTCAGCGCCCTGTCTTCTATAGCCGCCTTTACAAGCGATCTCTCTCCGTCGCAGTCGATTATTTCTATCCCGTTGTAGCAGACAAATCTGTCCATTTTGAAAAATTCTTTCAGTTCGTTTAAGGTTTTCAATGTCTGTATCTCCTTTTTTCCTATATATTATATACTTTCAGCGAGAGAAAAGCAAACGACGGCGACGCTTTATTTGACTTCTTGCCTTATAAAGTGATAACATTTATCTATTAAAAGATATATTCGGTATTCGGAGGTCAATATGTTCAATAAGGATATGTACGAATTGGGAAGTAAGCGTTCGGTTATAAGAGAATTGTTCGAACTCGGGAAAAAAAGAGCCGCAGAATTCGGCGAAGATACGGTGTTCGATTTTTCCTTGGGTAACCCCAACGTCCCCGCTCCCGCCGCAGTAAACGAAACGATAAAAAATATCCTTGACGAAATGCCGAGTACGGTAATACACGGTTACACCTCCGCTCAGGGCGACGCAGGAACGAGAAAAGCCGTCGCCGATTATATAAACGAACGCTTCGGCTGTTCGGTAAACGCCGACAACATCTATATGACGTGCGGAGCGGCGGCGTCGCTTACCATATCCTTGAAAGCCCTCTGCTCGAAAGATACCGACGAAGTAGTGATCTTCGCCCCGTATTTCCCCGAATATACCGTCTTTATAGCCAACGCAAACGCTCGGTACGTTTCCGTCCCCGCTTTGCCCGTAACGTTCCAACCCGATCTCGCTGCTTTCGCAGGATCGGTCACCGCCGACACGAGGGCGGTTATCATAAACTCCCCCAACAATCCCTCGGGAGTGGTCTATACCGAAGAAACCATAAAGGCTATATGTGAAATTTTGGGTGCTAAAAGCAAGGAATACGGTAACCCGATTTATATAATTTGTGACGAACCGTATCGGGAACTTGTTTACGACTCGGTAAACGTCCCCTACCTTATGAACTATTACGACGACGTACTGGTCTGTTATTCTTACAGTAAGTCTTTAAGTCTTCCCGGAGAAAGGATAGGTTACATAGCCGTTTCGCCGAAAGCAAAAGACTCCGCTTCCGTCTACGCCGCAGTCTGCGGAGCGGGGCGTTCTCTCGGATACGTCTGCGCTCCTTCTCTTATGCAGGAAGTGGTCAAACGCTGTCTTAAAGAAAAACCCGACATCGAGTCATACAAAGCCAATAGGGATTTGCTTTATAACTCGCTTACCGAATACGGTTATGACTGCGTCAAACCCGACGGAGCGTTTTATCTTTTCGTTAAAATTCTCGGCGACGACGAAGAGGAATTCTGCCGTCGTGCCTCCGATAGAGGTTTGTTGCTGGTGCCGGGCGCAGGATTTGCTTCCCCCGGTTACGTCAGGATAGCTTATTGCGTTTCCACCGACACCATACGCCGTTCCCTCCCCGAGTTCGAGGCCCTCGCCAAATCTTACCGCTAAATGCGTTGCGTAGGGTTTCCTCCGTTTTTCGACGGAGAAAGCAAATTGCTGATCTTAGGTAGTTTCCCAAGTGTGAAATCCAGAGAAACCAATTTTTACTACGGGCATAAGCAAAACCGTTTCTGGAAAATTCTCGCTGCTTTTTTCGGGGAAAATTCTCCCGTTTCGGTGGAGGAAAAAAAGTCTTTTCTGAAAAAGCACGACATCGCCCTCTGGGACGTGGTCACGGAATGCGACATAGAGGGATCTTTGGATTCCGCCATAAAAAATCCCGTCGTGGCGGATATTTACGAAGTGCTGAACAACGCCCCGATAAAAAGTATCTTCACCAACGGCGGAAAATCCTTTTCTCTTCTGAAACGATATTACCCTGAACTTGTCGTTCTTACAGATCCGCTGCCGTCCACCAGTCCCGCCAACTTCCGTTCTCCCGAAAAAGAATGGTTCGAGGCATTGGAAAAGGTGTTCAAGAAATAGTCTTCTTACCGCACCGTTTTACAGATACCTGTTTGCCGATATGAAATAACTTTGTCTGGTTGCGGATATTTTTTCTATGACTGCATAGTCCGACGCCGTGTGAAGGATATAGCCGTCTCCTAAATACAAAGCGACGTGTCCCACTCTTTCTATCCCCGTAAGATTTTTTCTCGAAGCGTTGGTAAAGAACATAAGATCCCCTCTCTGAACGTCGTCCACGCTTGTCCCCTGTAATATCTGCGTTCTCGTGGTAAGATCGAGACAAATTTCCGCTCCTATGTAATACATATACTGCGTAAAAGAAGAACAGTCAAACCGTCGTTCGTCAAACCCTTTCAAAAGATTGCCTTCCCCGTCGTGGTAACGCACCGCTCCGTAAACGTAAGGCGTCCCTAAAAGTTTTACTCCGACTTCGATGACTCTCTCCACTTTTTCGTTTTCTGTTTCCATAACGTAAAGCTCGCAGTACTCCTTTTTGACGTAGGCTTCTTTTCCGCAATAATAAGTTTTGTACCAACCGTCGGTTTCGCCGTAATAACCTACCGTATCCCCTTTGTCGATATGTCCCAAAGAGACGCTCTGAACGGATGGCGCCTCTCTTACGTTAAGTCCGTCCGCCAAAGAGCGAAGATAGGTCGCAAGCGTATCATCGGACGCAAGCGTTTCCTCGGAGTCGGACGTCTCCTCGCCGTTGTCCTCGGGAACTTCCGTCCGATCTCCTTCTTCCTCCGTAGTAAAAGGATTTTCCGTTAAGACGGTCTCCCCGTTCTGCGTAGGCGGTTCTTTCCCGACGCACCCGAACAACAAACTTACCGTAGCTAAAAATATAAAAAATAACGATATTTTTTTCATTTTCTTTACCTCGGAAACATCTTAGCATAAATTATTCCTTGCTTTCCGAGGTAAATTTTGTAAAAAAACCGGCTCCCTTTCGAAGGGAACCGGTCCTTTTTCGGTCAATCTCCTTTTACCTGTTGGATACCTGTAAGATGGTGTAAACGGTAAAGGATTTCGCCTCGCTCTTGCTCGGAGCCGCAGTATCGTTGGTAGGTCTGGTGTTATACATCTCTTCGGCGTCGGTTATGGTGGACATATTGATGCTGAAGTCGACTGCCAGCAGATACTTCGTACCTACGCTTGCATTGGTGTTGATGGCGCTCAGTCCTCCGGTAAGGGGCGTTGCATTCGGTTTTCCGCCGGATATACTGAGAGAACCGCTGAAGCTGTAAACCTTAGCATCCTGCCACGGGATATAAATACTCGTCTTGGCGCTGAATGCGGAGTAATCCGAACCTATCGTCCAGTCAATTCCGGGAATAGTAGTATCCGTCTTGACCGAGAAAGTAAGGTTCAACTGGAATAACGGCAGGTTGTGAACGGCAAACGGCGTGCCTCTCTTCACATACAACGTCGGAACTCGGTTGGCTGCCTGTCCGTTATTATCCACATAGTACAGATCCAGTGCCATAGAGTTATACATATCGTCGGAATAACGGTATCCGCTGTCCAAAGAGACGTTTGCATTGGTGTAAGCCGCACTCGCTCCTTCTATTTCTTCCTCGGTGTTCGGAGGCAGGAGATAGTGTTTGTCGTTCAGGGCATCGGAAACGTAAATCCTGTTGAAACCTACGTTGTCGTCGCTCTTGAAGATACTTGCTATAAGGCTCTTGTCGGTTTCGTAAACGTACCACGGCATTACCGAACCGTATCCGCTGACTACTATGGTGCCGCCTACGGTCTGGGAAGGACTGGGATAAGCTCTGCGTCCCGCCGCCTGCCATTTCAGCAACGCTATCTGGTACGGGTTGACGATTTGAGCTCCTTCGTTACCGTCTTTGTCTTTCTCGCGACCGAAGTCGAGACTCTGAATGGTAGCGGGACTGGAGCGATGAACCGTAAGTTTGTTCTGCGTGAAGTCTGGGCTTGCGATAATGTCGTAACGGCTGTCGTTGAGCGGTTTCTCCAGGCTCAGATACTCTATCGGAATGTAGTATTCCGCCGGAGTGGATTCGATAACGTAGGAATTGCTCTGTCCGAAGTACTGAATGAGGTTGCTCGGCAACTCGACCTCGTTCCCGGCCGACAACGCCATCAGGCTCGGTACGTTACTGTTGATCCACTGTCTGGTGGAGGTTTTGAGGAACTTCCAACGGAAGGTCTGGCCGCCCTTGCCGCCTAAGGTTATGGTGGCGTATTGGTTGGAATATCCGAACTTGACCGCTCCGAAGTACCACTTATTGTAATTGTCTCTGTAGCTTCCTCCGCCGTTTACGTCATACACGGTCACTACTTTCTCTTCCCCGTTGATGGTGTAATGCATTTCGTATCCGTACATAGCGTCGTACATCGGCTGTCCGTTGTCGTCGGTGTTGTAGACGACTTGGATATAGAACTTACTGTTGAGCTCCTTGGTAAGTCCGCTGGAAGTCGGCAACAGAATGATGTCGTCCGGACCGTAAGGCGTAGTGTCTTCGAAGCCGTCTATCGCTCCTTCGATACCGTTGAACAACCACGGCTGCACGTTGAAGCGGAACCTGTAGGTCTGGTCGTCTATCGGCATGGTCATGGAAGTCGCTCTCTCGGTATCGTTATAGTAAACGGTAACTCTGCCGAGACTGCCGCCCGTCCAGATGACGTTGGCTTTATACTTGTCGATCTCTCCGGCTATACTTTCAAGGTAATCGTTCAGTTCGTCTTCCGTCGCCGTCGTCAGTAATTCGTTATAACGCTCGTAGTTGGCTTTGTTGGTGACGTAAGCGTAAATCGCATCGGGCATCTTGACGCCGCCCTGCATAATGAAGTAGTACGGATTGGTGATGAACCAACGGTGAGATGTCGTGTCGTATTCTATCGCGTCGGCGGCTATGGCGTCGGCGAAGAACTCGTCGTAAGTCAACTCGTCTCCGTTATCGTCGGCGGGAGTAGTATAGATAATATACTGTTCCGCCATTTCGAAGGTAACGGAGGCTTTCTGCTGACCGTCGGAACCCATTCCGTAACCGGGGATCGTCATCGTGAACTTGAGTTTACCGCCCTTGTAACTGATGGAATTTGCGGTATCCATAGTAAAGCTCATCTGAACTCCGTTATTGAATACGTTACCTTGCAAGTCGGTGTAGGACAGTTCGCTTTCGTCGAGGAAATACTTCCCGTCCACGTCGGTGGCAAGGGAGCCCATCGTGTAGGTTATCGGATCTTCGAACCCTTCGAAGTAAACCTGGAAATTATTGTCTACAGAGGTATTGAAGATCATTTCTATGAGCTTCTTCTCCACGTTAACTTGTCCGATATAATCGTAAACCTTGATGATTTCCTGAGTATAACCGTCTTTGAGGATATTGGAACTGAATCCGAATACGGTGCCTTCCCTGTCTGCGTCCACCCTTCTGGAAAGAAGTTTCACTCTGTAGGCTATCTTCTGCAATCCTCTGCCGCTGCCGATGGTGGCGTCTACTTCGAATTCTCCTCCGGTGTATCTCCAGATAAGGTCCTTATCCTCGAATACCACTCCTATCCTTACGTCTTGCTGATCGGTGGTAAGGTTGTATTCGAAGGTGTCGTTGACCTTATTGTTGAATATACGGTCTATGTCGGTGGTCCCGAATACCAACGTGGCTCCGTATTTACCGTTCTTCAGGAAGCCCTGCTCGTTGTCCCCGAATCCGTTCTCGGAATTGTTGTATTTCACGAACGGATCGAATTCGAAGCCCTGCTCGGTGACGCCGGTATTCCAGTCGATATATTTGTAGTAAGGAGCGTTTGCGCTGTTGAATACTATTTCCTCCACCGTTCTGTCAACGTAAATAATCGGTATGGAGAAAGTCTGCGTACCTGCATAGAGGTTTTCCGAGTCGTTTCCGAAAGTTACGGTAAGTTTACCTACGCCTGCGCCGTAATTTATCGCAGAACCTCTGCGTTTGAGTTCTTTGAGCGTAAATTCTCCGGTGGTCGTATCGATACCGACTATGTCGAACCAGTTGTAATTTACGTTGCTGCCGTCGTAATTTACTTCCTCGAAGGTGTAGGTCACGATTTCTTCTCTGTTCCCGTTTCCGTCGAGACGGTAGTAGTTTTCGCGATCGCGGCCGTAGATGACTACGTCTCTTAACGTGTCTTCGGGATAAATTACGCTCTCTTCGAAGGTTATTCCGTCGAAAGCCGTGTTGCGGATCACGCCGTACAGGTCGATATAGTAAATATCCTTATCCAACCCGCCGTCGTAAGTCATATCGAGTATCCTTACTTTCAGACTTTCGTCGAAACTGCCTTCTCTGTCTGCCGTCACGTTCGGCGTTACTCTCATCGAATAAGCGTCGGAAGCGCAGGTAAGACCGGTTTCGCCGTTGACTGCCTGTCCTACGTTAAGGAGTATTTCTACGCTGTGTCCGCCGTAGAGGTCACCGCTGACTTTGCTTATAGCCGCATAGTTGGCTGCGGTGAGTTCGTAGTCGATCTCGAATTCGCCTCTGGCTACGACTTTCACATTTCTGAAGAACGTGAACTTATCGTTGACGATCGTTTCGCCTTTCTCGTTGACTACCGTAAAGGCGTCGCTGTATTCTCTGTAGGCGGTGTTGAACCTCGGATCGGCAACCAACGCGTTCTGCATAGTATAGGAGTTGAGCAACAGTTCGTTGGTGAAGTTTTCGGGATTTACTTCGGAATTATAAAGTAAATCGTTGAGGTCGATATAATCGGTCCCGTTATAACTTACTTGATACTTCAATACCGTTCTGTCGGGTACGGATACGCTTAACGATATGGTCTGAACTCCTATCCTTTCTCCGTTCTCGTCGAGGTCGTAAACGGTAGCGTACGCCAGCGTGGCGGTCTCGCCTTTCTCATACTCGCCGCCTGCGAGAGTCATATCCGCACTGACAAGGGAGCCGTCCCATTCCACATAAACTTCACGGAATACCGTCTGGCCTCCGCCGATATTGATTTGAGCGTTCACCTTCGCAGGCAGGTTGACGAAACCGTAGAACGGTTCGATGACCAGTTTTTCCACCAGTCCGTCCGAGCCGTTTACGGCAGGCAGATATGCGTCGGGATCGGTCCCGTCTTCGCCGCCGATGACCTGAATGCCCGTCAACAACGCTCTGTCGATAATTACGGTAACCTCCACCGACTGTCTGAGTTCGCCTTCGCCTATGGTGGCGGTAACGGTGTACTGACCGCCGTTTGCGTTATAGACGATATTGTCGAGGCCGCTCCAGACCACGTCTTTCACTTCCACGGCTTCGCTTCCGCTACCGTAAAGGATGAAGTAACGGTAATCCTCGAAGTCGATGACGTTGTAAATGTCGCCGCTGATATAACTCAGACTTGCTCCGGTCTCGTCTTTGATGTAAAGCGCCTGTAAGCTTCTGTCCCAAAGCACTATCTCTCTGACTTCTTCGTGTCTGACGTCGAACGCCCCGTAGATACCTTCTTCAACGGTATTGCCGAGATAGAATCTTACCGGGAATGCCGTTTCCGCAAAACCGGACTGACGATAGGCGAGTAAGTCGATGTCGGAAATTTCCACTATGGCGTCAACCGTTCTGACCGCCTGTCTTTCGGTGCCGTTCGCCGCCACGTAAACGGTGTTGACTTTGACCGAGGAATAGGCATTGGCCAACCATTCGAGATCCTGTTCTCCGTACGGGTCGATCTTGACGGATTCCGGTAAATCGGCGCTGACGACGGAAACCACTCTCTCCGCTCCGATATTGAGTTTTATACCGTAATAACGGAGATAACCGAAGGTCTCGTCGCCTATCGAGACGTCTGCCGTGGGCACGCTACCGCTTGTCGTACGTCCGTTCAGGCCGTAAGGAGTGATATTCGACCAGGTGACCGCAAGATTTGCGGTGCTGACTATGCCGGACGCGTTGATGCCTCTGACTTCGGCGTGCGTGGGCAGGAGTTCGTCGAGGTCTTCCATCGCCGAGCCTATCCAGCCGTTCATATCCACGAACACCTTTTCTTCGGCTTCGTTAAGTCTGTAATAGCTTACCGAGGATACTTCGGTGAACGTCCAGATGGCTTTATTCTTGATTATTACGTCGAGATACTGGATGTTGTTGGTCTTGTCGCCGAAGATTATTCTGCTTTCGATACTCTCCTTGCTGTAGAAGCCGCTGTTTTCGTCGAGTTCGAAACGACCCTTTATGGTGTCTTCTTGTCCGCCGGCATAAACCACGTCGAACAGTATGGTCTGCTCGTCTCCCAGTTTGATCTTTTCGGGATCGATGCTGATGACGTACTTGTCTTCGAGGTCGTTATAAGCGATATCCGCAGCGTCTTTGACTCCGTCGATTTCCACGCTTTCCACTGCGCTGACGGTGGCGTCAACTTGTACGTTGGTCACCACATAACCGCTGGCGTTGTAATCATATTTATTGAGCGCCGTCAAATCGAGGGTAACCGGATAGCTCCAACGTCCGCTTGCGGAAGAGGTGTCGTAGTTTTTGCTGCGAACGTAGATCTGGATCTTATGCGAACCTCTGCTGCCGTCGTTATGGTAGCTCAGTCCGTCGTCGGTGTAATCGCCGTTACCGTTGGTGTCGTCGACGTAACGCCAGATAACTTTGTTGAAGTCGGTCTCTTCGTATTTTTCGGTAGGATCGGTAGCGAGTTCCCAGAAAGCGTTGTCCCAACCGCCGGACGGGATCGATATGGTCCTGTCGTCGACTTTTATGCTTATAAACGAATCGCTAGAGTTAGTAATGTCTTCGTAATAATAGTCTTTCAGGATATTATCGATGTCGCTTTCGTGATAAGCGTTTACGGCAAAGTTGTCGGAATTGCCGAAAAGAACGTCGGTTACTTTCATCTGATTGATGACGATGGCAACGCCTCTCAAGGTCTGATTGCCGAACAGTTCGTCCTTAATGACGACTTCGGCGTAAACCACCGCACCGTTAAGTCCGATCACATCGAGTAACTGGTCTTCGTCCACTATCCAGGTCACCTTGGTGGAAACGGGCGAATATTTGCCGTACACGTCGGTAACTTCGGCATAACTTATGGTTATAGCCGAAGGCAGACTGTCTATGGTGAAGTTTTTGTCGGGAATGATGACCGCACTGCCTGCCGCACGGGCGTTACGGGCTATCACGGTCCTCACGATGTCTATTTCGCTTCTGGTGCGTTCGTTACGCCAGGTCTCGAAGGTCTTGGCTTGCAGCTGTCTTACCGTCAGAAGCGGATTGGCGTCGGTTATCTCGGCATAAAGATTTCTCAATTCGGTAACGCTTATCAGGTTCAGGTCGGCGTCGGGATTACTGTTTTCGTTGATGAGTCGCTGATAAGCCTGAGCCTGAGCCGCTTCGTAGGTCAACGTGCTGTGAGCAAGTCTTACCGAGGTAAGAAGAATATCGAGCTTGAGGGTATCGTTCACGCTGTAAGTAGCGGCGTTGCCCGGTTCGGAATAAATCGCATACCAGGCATCCCACGCCGAAGCTTTGTTGTTACCGTTTTCGGTCAAGGTCTTTGTCCACTGCAGTTTTCCGTAAGCGTCCAGCGTTTCGTAAAGTTTATCGTACGCCTCCTGCTTAGCCGCATTGAGGGTGTAAAGGAGCGGCGTGTTGGAAAGCATGATCTCGGTCACCATCGCATCCAGCTGCCATTGCGCATAGCCGTGCTGTCCGATGATGGCGTTGATGACGATCTGTTTGCCTTCGGAATAGCTCATATAGGGTATCTTGTAACTGAAGCCTTCTCCCGTTATAACGGTAGCTCCCTCGGCGCCTAAGGTTCCGGTAACCGGATCGTAGGTAGCGTAAACTATCCTTTCGGTAGTATAGTCTTTTCCGAGAGAAACCTTTTCGTCGTATCCGCTTTCGTACATCACGTAAAGTTCATCGGTAAGATAGAGTCTGTCTATCAGACTGCCGTTACTGTAGAGCTCCTCTATCTCGATATTGCCTTCACTGTCGGCGCCGTAAGGATAAAGTTCTCGGTTGTCTTCGAAGAATACTTTATTGCCGTTTTTGTCCAAATAGTAACTTTCTCCTGCGGCTATTCCGCTCGCCAGTATCTTGACCTGAATCATTACCGTCTGAACGTAACCCGTACCGTCGGTAACCTTATAGCTTACCGCATAGAGCTGTTCGGAGGTATCGTTACGGTCGTAGTTGGCGAGGTTTTTCCCGTTCACGGTAAGCGAAGTGAAGCTTCCGGGAATGATCGTCCAGTCGTTGACCACGGTCTTGACGATGTTGTTGAGTTTCAATTCGTTCTTGATGTTGACCACGTCGAACGAACCCAACGCCTGCAACGTGGCGTAAGGATCTCTGTTGTTCAACGGATTGAAGGTGATCGTTCCGTGATAACCGTTTTCTTCGGAGGGCACTATTCCGCCGATGCTGTTATCCACGGCGCTCGTGACCGATTTTATCTCGTAATTCAGCATGCTGAACGGTATTTGAACCGACGTCCAGGCGGTGTTGGAGGAGTACTCGTTGCCGTCGGCGTCCTCTCCGTAAGCACGGAACTTAAGATTGACGTACGGTTGCGTATCGGGGTCGTTGTAAACCAGCGACGTATATCTCCTTACTCCGTCTATGACCTGATAATCCAGACTCCAGACCAGTTCGTTGAAGAGATAGGTCTTCTGACGCTGCTCTCCTCCGCTGGTGCTGTCGTAGTTGTAATAGAAGAAATCGGGCAACCCTGCAATAAACTCTTCTGCGTCGAAGTCGTAAGGATCGATGACGAGGTTGCCTATTTGCTGGATTATCTGCGCTTTGGCGCTGACCAAATCGATACTGAACGGTTCCACCACTACTTCTATAGCGGCGTAAACGGCGTTGCCGATATAGCCTTTGAGGTATTCCACCGTACCTTCGGGGGTTCCGTTGGCGTTAAAGTTCAATGCGCTTACGTCCCAGTAAACGTTCATACCCTGAGTACCATTACTGTTACCGTCGGCAAACGTAGCGTAATAACGGTTGGGTAAGATCATATCCGCCGTAATATCGGGATCGGTGTTCCTACGGTTGCCGCCGTGTCCGCCGGAACTTGCCCACGTGCCGCCGATAACGGTGAAGTCGGTCATATCGAACGGGTCGTGGAAAATTATTCTCGTAGGCGGTACCGTAAGAGCCTTCGTCCACAGTTTGTCGTACGGATCGTAGGTTATCGTATAGAAATCGCCGTTGAGGTCGTCGTCCACCTTACGTAAATCTATACCGTTATTCTTGATTTCCAGTTCCTGATAAACGTCTTCTTTGGGATTCTGTTCGTCGTCGTAAATGAAGACTCTGTTGTATATCACTTCTTCCTCGGTGTCCGGGTGGATGTAATATACGTCGCTGATGGCATAGGAATTGATGTTGGTACGCTTAATCCAGTCTTCCATAAACGCAAGGTTTTCTTCCTGAACCACGCCTTTCACGATAATATCCAGAGTCTTGATATCCACGCTCTTGATGGAATGGGTGGCGGAATTGTCTACGTTGTAGGTAACTTCCGAACTAATTACGGTTTCCGTTTGCGTTTCCGTCATGGCGTATCTTACGGGCACCTGTTTGGTGACTTCCTCTCCGTCCACGGTTTCCGTCACGGTTTCCATCTCGAGTTCTCTGTCTGCGTAAACTTCTTCCCAGTTCGCGTCGTACGGAACGTAGGTTTCGCTTCCGTTGTCCTTGAAGAAGACTTGCATGCCTTCGGAAGCTTCTTCCTTGGGTTCGAGCTGCATATATTCTTTTTCGGTGGCGTAAACGGTCTTGAGCGTAAAGTAATTTCCTACTCTGCCGTTGTTTTCCCAGTAGTTATAGTTCCAGTCGCCTTGCTGCAAAGCGGTATAGGACTCCATACGGTTGCCGTCGGCGAGGTTGCCGGAAATTTCGCTGGACTGGCTGTAGCTGGCGCCGTTGACGAATAAAAGTATGCTTTCCAGGTAACCGCCGGGTGCGGAAGCGTTGAGGGTGATCTTGGCGTAAACGCTCATATCGTAGGTCTGAGCCTTACGGTAGAGATCTCTGGTGTAGGTCTTGCCGTCTGCGCCTGTCACCTGAACGGTCTGTCCCGACAGCTGACCTTCCCGGAAGTATTCCTGCATACCGTAAAGCGGACTTCCCTTGAGGTCCATGGTATCGAACATACTGTAACTCAACTGCAACGGCAACAGATGGGAGATAAGGATGGCAAGATCGTTCAGCAGGTTACCTACCGCAAGTCCGGCGGTATTGAACAAGCTTCCTAAATAAGGAATGATGGTAAAGGACCCCGGACTCAATACAAGGAATGCGATAAGGTCCATAACGCCTATTTCTTCACCCAATAAGTTGAAATGCAGCGTTCCGACGAAACCGTCGAGGACCATAGCTATAATATAATGCACAAGCCCCGGACTCATCTTAGCCAGAGCGCTGTGGGACGCCTGGTAGTAAGCGCCTTTATCCACATAGACTTTATCGAATATCTTGATGTCGTTTTCGTTGTAACGGCCCTTGTAACGACCCACGAAAGCGTCTTTCAATTCACCTTCGCCCTTTCTCTCGATATCTTCGTCGGTATAGAAGCTGAGATTGAAATCGCCTTCTTCGGTATAATCGCCGAGAGCTATATCCTGGGCGGAAATGGTCTGATCGGTAGCGACTCCCGTCACGCCTATCATACCGAGCACGAAGTTTTCCACCATCATCAGAATATCGTTGAAGGCGGAGGAGTCGAGCCAGGCTTCGATATAGGTATAAGTATTGTATTTTTCGGTTACGTTACTGCCTTCGTATTCGAGGTTGGAGACGTCGTCCTTGTAGCTGTAATCGTATTCCTGGATCCCGTTGTCGCCGTCGCCGTGCGCTTCGCCGTCCAGCACGTCGGCGCCCAGCCTTATCCTGATACGGCTGATGAGGGAACCTATCATACCCGCTTCGTTGCCTTCTTCGTCCACTTCGGCGTCGGACCAGTGCGCTTCTCTCGGTGCGACGTTGAGCTCGACGTTGAATACGCTGGCGTACGTTCCGTAAACTTCGGCGGTGGTTATGGTGCTCGCTCCGTGGCTTGCACCGGTTTCCGTCGCCGTACCGTCGGCGCCGACCACCAGGTTGAAGTTCTTGTAAACTTCGCTCCTGAATTTGAAGATATAGGTGCTGCTTCCCGTAGCTTCAAGGGGTAAAGCGTCGGAAGTGAAGGAGAATTCGCCCGCTTCGTCCACGTTTATCGAGAAGTCCTCGGGTTCGAGATCGTAGTAATCGGTCACGCCCACGGTCTTGCCTTGAACGCTTATCCAGAACTGATAAGTCCCTGCTTCGGGAACTTCCATTTCCCGGGTGTACTTGTTGTAAGCGAGTATCTTCCCTACGAAGGTAGTGCCGGTCACGTCGGTACGGGAGAAGATGAGGTCCACGTTTACCGTTCCGCCGTCGGAAGTGCCGTTGATGGTGCTGTCGATACTTTCCGCCGTCACGGACTGATTTTGATAAACGTATCCCACCAGCCTGTATCCCGCCATCGTGCCGTCGAAGTTGTTGTAGATACCGTTGTTCTCATAATGATCTATAAGTTTCTGATACAGCGGCAGCGTAAGGCTGAATTCACCCTTGGTCGCAGTCGCCATACTGCTGACGGTACGCAGCGCTCCTCCGTTGTAGATAATGCTCATTCCGCCGAAAAGCGTGAGATTGCTCGGGTCGGTGTAACTGCCGTCCGGAGTGTTGAGATAATAGGTCTTGCCGGTAACGGTAACGTGTTTAGGCGTTTCGGTAGCGGCGTTCACCAACGTGACGTTGATATTGTTGGCGGTCATGGTTTCTTTGGGCAGAATGTAAAGATTCTGTTCGAAATACGAACTGTATCCTTCCTTGGAAACGCTGAAGCCGCTTCTGTCGCTCAACAGATAATACTTGGTGCCTATCTTGCGGTAAACCTTCCCGTTGTAGGTGAAGCCCGCCTCCGCCTCGGGATCTATGGTGAGGTTGTTTGCCAGCCATTTTTCCAGATTGGAGAGATTGAGGTCTCCGGTTATGTGTTCGGTAAGAGGCAGATCGAGGAAGTAGTAATATCCGTCTTTATCGGTGGTGGTGGTCTGTCTGTCGCCTCTGGAATTATAGACGGCTACCGTCGCCTGCGCCACGGGATCGCCGTTTTCGTCCACTACCCGTCCGTAGAAGCGGCCAGAAGACTCGCTTGCGTCGTCGGACGCAAACATATTGTCGGGGAACAGCACGAACCCTGCCAGGTCGGAAATGTTCAGACCCTTGCTTTCGAAACCTTCGTTGTCGCCGTTGAGGAAGCTCTTCAGGTCGATAGTTATGTAAACTTTGACCGTAAGAGAAATACCTACCGACAGGAAGATCTGATGGTTTTCGATATGCGCGCCTATGGCGCCCTGCTTGAACGACGGAGTGGAAATGTCGGCGTTTATGACGTTGGTCACCGACTTGTTGACCGCCACCTTGGCACGAGCGTACTGGTTACGCATAAAGACGGGTTCGTTGACGTCGTCGCCGAACAGGTCGGTTATTACGTTGAAGCCTCCGGTTATGATGTCCAGCCAACCCGAACCGGTGACCATACCGTAAATGGTATTGGCTATTCTCAGTATCTTGATGATGGTACTGAACGCGCTGCCGTCGTTACCCAGGTACCCTGCGTCGTTGTCGGCATAGGTATAAGGTCCGGTGGCGTCCACTTTGGGATATTTGGTGAACAGGTCTTTTCTCGTCCAGTAATCGGCTCTGTGCTCCAGATAAATGTTGAGGTTGTCGATGAAGATACTGTCGATAAGACTGTTGACCAAAGCCGCCGTGGCGATGTTGAAGCCGTTTGCGTTCAGGCTTACGCCGGTAAGTCCGCCGAATACGTCGGTGTCGGGCAACAGAATATATTCGCTCAACGGCAGATCCGAACCGTTGGGCGCTTCGCCCACGCCTTCGTTGATCTTGACGGACAAGCCGCCTTCGGGCACGTTGATACCGAGACGGTTGCCTTGTTCGTCCAGTTTGAGGTTGAAGGTGAAGTTATTGAGTCCGGCATAGGTGTTGAGAGAGAGTTCGAGACGGTTGAACGCCGGCACGTTGATATTGGAACCGGGCATTATCATATTGAACAGCAAAGTCAATACCTGTGCGTTGGGATTGATCTTTATGGTGTCGTTTTCCAGAATGAGGTTGATAAGAGCCGAACCCGCCGAACCGCTCGTTCCGCCGCTTACCGTAATACCGCCTCCGGTCTCGTAAATACCGAACAACGCCAGCGATTCGTTGAGAAGGAGTTTCTTTTCGCTGTCCGCATATCCGAATCTTTCGTCTATTTCCGCCGCAAGATAGTTGACCGCCGCAGTCACAATGTCTTTGACGGTACTTTCTTCGAGTTTGGACATAGTCGTCACCTTCAGGTCCGTCATAGCCGACGCCCAAGCCGACATAAATCCTCTCGTGGTTGCCCCGAATACGTCGGAATACGCTTTCAGTTTGGTAATGATCGCTTCTTCCAGCAATTCGTCGGTGGGATACAGGAAATAGAGCCATGCGCTTTCGCCGTTGTAAAGGTCGGTAGCCAGTTTGGTAAGAAGAGTGTTGCTGGCTTTTTCCAGAGCGGTGACCCTGTTGACGTCCATATAATTCGCTATAAGCGTGAGCTGAGAAGCCGTAAATCCGCTATACAGCCCCGAACCCGCTTCCGCAGCCGCTTCTCTTATCGCGTCGGGCGTCATGCCCGCAACGACTCCCGCAGCCGTGGTAAACAGCTGCTTGATGAGATCTACGGCTAAGCTTTCGGTAATGCCGAGGAACTTCGGAGCGACTACGGACAGATAATCGGTCTGAGCTTTCAATGCGGCGACGATATTGTTGATGTCCGCCGTGCTGAGGTCGGTCAGATCTTTGAGTTCTGTCCTTTCCAGAACGTCCGCTATAACGCTTAACTGATCGGCAGAATATCCGCCGTTGATCATACCCGACATCACCGCCATTCCGGCTTTGGCTTCGTCGATAAGGGACTGCTTGGTGTCCTCTTTGACGAAGGAGCTGGACTTGGTAATGGTGCCGGTAGCGCCTTCGGTTATCTTGTCGGCGTCGAGGAGCCCTGCCAAAAGCCCCGCCACGTCGATACCGTTTTCGCCGATGAGGTCGCCCGTCAACAGTCCCGACAATACCGACGCAAGGTCTATGCCGTTAATACTCGCCTGGAACAGCCCGAGGGTGCCGAGATCCACATAAACCACGCCGTTGATATAGTAAACTCCTATCATTACGTCGTCGTTGTAATAAATTTCGAGTTTAATGATGGAATTTTCGAAATTCACCAGATCCACGCCCACGTCCAGTACGACGTTGAAGGTCATCTGGGTATCCTGCATATCGAACAGAACCGTGCCGTCCTGCAATCCGAGCAGGGCTTCCAACATATCTTCGAAACCGCTTATGATCTCGCTCTTTTCGTTGGTCCCGGGATTTATGGTCTGCAAAGTGAGGGACATTTCCAGCCCGATATGCAAATTCTTGATCTGATCGATGGACACATAGTCGTCCCTGTCGTCGTCGTTTACGATGGTCATATCGGTAACGGAGGACAGATCGGTGCGTTTCTTCAGATGCGAGAAGCTCTCGTTGAAATTGAACCTGATGCTGAACTGTTTGTTTTCGTCCAGAACAAGCTGAATACCCGTTACGTTGTCGGCGTCGTCTCTGCCTACTTTCAGATAACTGAACGTCGGCAAGTCGAGGATAAGATCGGGTAATACGCCGCCGCCGAGAACGTCGTCGAGGTTCCCGAGCAAGGTAAGGAGCAGGCTTCCGGTTATGGCAAGACTGACTTCTTCTTCGGAGAAGATGAACAAAAGCATATTCTGCCCGAATTCCATGCTGGAAATATCGGGATAACGGTCTGCCTGGTCTTCGGCAGCGCTGGTGTGATTGCCGGCGGTGCCGGAAGCGTAAGACGCCCTCGCCGAAGCAAACGAAGGAGCGGTTACCGTCTCTTCTTCGCCTATGTCGTTGATCATTCCCAGCAAGTTTTTCACGAGTCCGCCGAGGTTGACGTCGTTAATGGAAACCTTCGGGAACCCGAGTCCGCTGAGGTCGACGTAAACGTCGCCGTTGTCGGCTTCTCCGACGTACTTGATGCTGAGGATACGCTTGGTCTGGTTGCCGTTACCGTCGCCGTGGCCTATTTCCAGTTCGAAACGCATACGTCTTATGTCGGCGAAGTCGATATAAACTCTGAGCGCAAAGCATAATTCTATATCGAGATCGTCGCCGCTTACCAGGTTGAATCCGAGTCCCTTTATCAACGACGAGCTGATGCCCGTAAGGTCGAGAACGGTATTGAAATCGTCGTTTACATGCAGGGAGCTGTTGAGCTCGGCTACCCAAACGTATTGACTTATATCCTGATAGTAAGCGAACTTAGTGTTGAGGTCTTCGGTCCCGAAGAAGTTTTCTCTCTGCCCCAAGCTGATATCTATATCGCTTAATCCGAATATGAAGTTCATCTTCGAATCGTTGACGACGTTGCCGTTTTCGTCCCTTATCGGAGCGTCTACGGGAATGGTGAGCTGGAGGGTGTTGTTCACGTTGTCGAGCTCCAGGGTGATATTGCCCAGTTCGTCGAATTCGAATCCGAACAACGCCTGCAACAACGCTTCCACGATACCGGAGGAAAGTTTTATACCTATGGTACCTTTCCCGAAGGTAATACTTTCGGCGATCTTACCCCAGTCGATGTTGTCGAACACGCTTCCGCCGGTGCTTTCGTCGGCGTATTCCGCAACGGAGGCATTGGAGCCGACTATTTCGTAACGGGTGTCGCTGCCTATAAGTTTGAAGAACAGATCGGCGAAGTTGATACCCAGGAAATCGAATCCAACTTCGGGCGTCAGCAGCAGACGATCGTTATCGGTGAAGTCTCCGCTGTCAACGTAGATCTTGGGATTGAGCACGCCTTCCTGTCCGCTTCCGTCGTGGTTGAGAAGTCCGCCGAAGAAGTAAATGTTGAAGATATTCTTTTCGTCGATATTGTAACCGCTGATGCGGAAGTCGAACGCCTCCTGATTGAGGTCGATGTCCAACCCTATGTCGATACGCAGTCTGCCGTGGGCGTTCTGCAATATCCTGAGCTGGAAGTAAGTGTCGATCTCCTGCACGCTGAACAGTTTGCTCCAGTCGAGAATGTGCTTCAGCATATCGCTTTCCAGATACATACTGAAGGATATCGTCGTCCTTTCTCCGATAATACTCATCAGCGTCTCGGTAAGAGAAGCGTCGGTGGCAAGGTCCGTTCCTACCTCGAAGAAGTTATTGAAGTAACCTTGTTCGTCGAGCTTGTCCACGCTGCCGTAAAGTTCGTCGAACGTACCCCTGTCAAGACTCAATAACGTATCGTTCAACAAAGAGAATTTTATATCGTAACCTACAGTGCCTTCGTCGTCGCCGTCCTTGGATACCCCGATGTTGACGGAGAAGTCGTCGCCGTATTCCACCCCGAGTTTACCTTCGGTAAAGATAAGATTTACCAGGTCGTCGTAGTTGGTGGCGTCGTCGTCGAAAACGGCTTTAAGCAATTCGCTGAGAATATCCGCAGTCAATATGAGAGCGGTTTCCTTAGTGCCTATCCTCAACAGAACTCTGACTATATCGAACAGATCGGAATCGGCATTGTTGACCACGGAACAGAATTCTTCGAAAGGATTGAGCATATTCGCCGCTTCCTCTTCGCTGACTCCGTGATAAGCCTGCATTATGGCTGCGTTGAGCTGTTCGGTAGCGGGATCGCTTTCTCCATCGGGATAAACGAGATTCATTATGGTCTCGCCTATGCTGAGCGGAATTTCCACGTTCAGATGACTGTCGAACAATTCCACCTGAGCATAAATGGAAGGTCCGTAGATCCAGATATGGAGAATGACTTGCTGGAACCTTACGTTTTCGCCGGTGGTGTCGTGATCGATAAGATAATAGGTAATGGTGAGGTCGCCCACTATGGAATCGTCGATCTGCGCCTTATCTCCGGAGAGGAGCGCAGCGAAATTGACGCCGAGCTGACCGGATACTTCGGCGTACAGGGTATGCGCCGCCAGGAACTGAATATCGAGGTCGAGGTCGATAGGCAGGTTCATGAGCCCTATTATTTCGCTGATGTCTATCAACCCTTCGTCCAACGATATGGTCAGACTGGCGTTGACGTTAAGCCTGAGAGTAAGCTCGGAATAATCGGTATATTCGGCTTTTTCGGTATCGCTGAGCACGTCCTCGATGTTGGTGGAGACCGAACCGTCGGAACCGGTCACGATGCTCTTTATGTCGAGGAGAAGTCCGGTGTTGCTGCCGGCTATACCGACGGAAACCGCCAAGGACGCAAGATCGTCGCTCTTGTCGAGGGCGTCGGTATAGATCACGTCGAACGCCTTATTCAGTACTTCGCCGGAGATCATCACGTTGGTAAGTTCTTCCGTGGCGTCATTTTCAAGAATGGAAAGATATTGTTTGAAAATAATGCTCATTTCACGGAAATCGAGTTTCGACAAAACTTCTTCGGCGTCATCCGAACCGTTGCCGAGAATTTCTTTCAGTTCCAATCCTTCCAAGACCGCGGGGTTGGAGGAAATGTAGTCGGCGTAGTACTTAGTCCAAATTTCTTTGGTAAGTATGCCCTTCGGGTCGGTCAAGGAAGCAAACACGTCGTTGACTGCCTTGAGAAGAACACCGGTATCGGCGCTGACGCTTACTCCGTCGAGATATTCCGCCAAAGCGAGGAGGCTGAGAGCTTTCGCCTGAGGGGAAGAAGCGTCGAGTCCGTTGAGGTAAGCGATAAGATCGGCGTTCGCCGAGTCGTTAGTCCTGATACTTGCCGCAAGAGCGTCGAAATCGTCGGCAAGGGCGTTCCGGTACGCTTCGGAGACCAGAATGAAGTAGGTCGGTCCGCCCACTGCGTACTTATCGAATATCGCGCGGAAAGAGGTGTTGATGCCGCTGACGGAATAGCTTCCGTTGAACAGATATTCGAGAAGAGTGCTCATCTTCAGATAATCTTCGGTCACGCCGGCATTCTCGGTGTAGGTCACCACGGCTTCGAGGTCGGAAGTGCTCTTCATATAAGAGTCGTAATACTTCTTACCTATCGCAATTATCTGATCGGGCGCATACACTTCGGAATATTCCGAAGTGGCGGCTTCCAAATAATAATTCCTTGCGTCTACGATGATCTCATAAATCGCCGCCGTGACCGCAGAGGAATTGTTGTACGTCGTCTTAACGGCGTAATTCATCGCCGCCACCCTGCCTTCGTCGGTCAAAACGCCCATATTGTCGTAATTGCTGACGATTATATCGTTCAGAGCGTTGGCAAAAGCGTAGAATTTTTCACTGCTTCCGGGTACGGTAAAGTCCTCGATACCACCTATCGCCGTAATGAGTCCGTTCAGATCCGTTTCGGGAACAACGTCCACGCCGGCCCATTCTTTATAAAGTTCGCCGAGGCGCGCCGTGACCGCCGCTACGGTTTCGTCGGCGTAATTCAAATATCCCGCGTCGGTGCCGAGGAACCCGTTGTACCAGGTGGTGCCGAGCTGAGCATGCAGATATTCGATGACTTCGGTAATATTATCCACATACGCCTTTTCGTATTCGGTACGGTAAGCGGAAACTATCGAGTCGAAGTCGCTTATCGGCTCGGAAACGATATTCTCGTAAGCCTGACTTATGAGTTCCATAAGCAAAGCGCAATCCCTGTCGGTATAGGTCAACAGGACTTCCGCCTGCGCAAGTCCCACCAGGGTGAGCTCCGCCCCGGTAGCCGTTTTGAGCATATCGTAATTGTTGATGTAAGTCGAATAAATATTATCCGTGCCGTAGTTTGCGGTGATCACTCCCGCACTGAACAAAGTGCGGAAGGTAGCGGCGGCGGCGGTGGCGTAAGTGCCCTTTAATGCGTCGACTTGAGCCTTGATTGTTGTTTCGGTCAGGTTGCTGCTTTCCATAAGGGCATAAACGGCGGCGGATAGCGCTTCGAAGGTAACGCCGGCTTCCAGAATACCGATCCAGTTGTCGAGAATGCTGACGTAGACGGTGCTCGTTGCCGCAAGAAGCTCTTCTTCCTCGTAAGTCAACCCTTCACGAATGGCGTTGAGGGCGTTTAAGCGAGCAAGATAATAAGCGTAAACGTCGCTGCCCGAAAGAATTTCGTCGTAGTCGACAAAAGCAAGCAAAGTCGGCTGCCCTGCGTCATAGTCGTAATTTTCGATCTCCGCAACCTTCGCATTATACTCTTCAAGGGTGGAATTGCCTCTCAAATAAGTGTATTCCGCCGTCTTGAGCTGTATTGCCTTAGAGAAGAATACCGCTTTATCGAAAACTTCTTTGAGCCCGGCGAGCGTATTCTGAGCATTCACGTCGCTTTCGGAGGGATAATTTCCATATTCTTCGACAAGTTGATCTATATATTTATCATAGACCAATCTTTCCATATCGTTCGGATCCTGCTCGTTGATATTCAGTTTTTGAATATAGTATTCTCTTTCTTCGCTATTTAACGTCTCTATGATCGGATCGAACAAATAGATCAGATTGCTTATCAACGTAGACTTCATCGAAGCCATCTTCGCATTCAGCAAGCCGTCGTAGTATTTATCGACGGAGTAAGCCGTCACGTCGTTGAACAGACTGGTGATCTCGGAACGGTAGGTTTCCACCGAGGAAACGCCTTCGATATTTGCGAATATCAGTTCGCTGTAAAGCGGAATATCGAAATCGATTATTTTCTGAACGGAACGGTCGTAGATGGACGTCCAGTTGGACAAAGCGGGATATCCGTCGGGATCGAGGACGACGGTATCGTAAACGATATTCATTATATCGGCTTTCTGCACGTCGGTGGCTCTGCCTTCCAGAGTCTGCGTCCAGTCTATGTCCGCCTGATCCACCATGGCGGAATTTTCTTCGTAGAAAGCGGTTATCCGATTATAGAGATCGGCGGCTTCGGAGCGGAATTCCGCAAAGAATTCCATATAGGTCAGAATGTTCGCCGAAGTGTAGCTCTTGGCGAGCGAACTTACCACGTTCATTCCGCTGAATATGTCGTCGTCTGCGGCGGCTATGATAACGTCGGACACTATGGACCCTATATCGTCATACATAAACTCGAACACTTTTGCGTAAAGCATATCGTTCATTTCGTTTATTCTGTCGATAGTGGAACTGAGACGGTACCAGTCGTCCCAAGCGTAACGCTTGACGTAATACTCGTTATTAAGTTGCGTAAACAGTTTGGAAATACGGGCGCTCTCGGTCTTGATTTCTTCGGGACGGGTGTTGTCTCCGACGTAAGAGGTCATATATCCGTTCCAGACGGCGGCGTTTACGGAATCGTACCTGCCGTTGGTGTAGTCGTTGGCGTAACCTTCGGCTTCGCTCACTCTGTCGTTGAGAGACGCCAGCTCGCATCTTCTGAGATACCTGCCGTAAGCTATGGCAAGACGTTCGAAGTCGGTTACGGAAGTGTAATTTGCCGCAAAGGTCAACGCATCGGAAACATAAGCGTCGGTCTCGCCGTATTTTTCTATGACGGTGGCAAACGCAAGATAAACGGGATAAAGCTTCAACCCGTTGACGTTTTCGACGTCGCCTGCGGTGACAGCCGTCGATAAGGACGGGATATTGACGGCGGTGTCCGCCATTATTTCGCCGATGATTTCGTTAATTTGTTTTCTTATCGCCTCGTTTTCTTCTTCGTAGGCTTCCCTGAGCGTTTCGTAAATGTCGTTTACGATACCTACGGCCTTGGTGATATTATTGGCGTGGTCTTTGCCGATTCCGACGTAAGAGGCAAACTTATCGAAATAAGTAACGTAAGACACCGCTCCGTAATTTCCTTCGGCTATATCGGCAACGACGGCGAGTTCCTCTTCGGTAAACGCCTCCGTCCTCAGATACAGATACCTTGCGAAAGCACGGGCTCCACGGTAGTATTCCACCAAATATCCGTCCGCACCGTAACCGTTGTTGGCGCAAATCGACGTGGCGTTCCCGATGTTTGCGGTATCGGAAGCGTATTCGTCGGCGGCGTCGAACAGGCTCTTGTCGGCGGAATCGGTACGGAGTTGGTTATAAATAAGATACAGTTTCAACAGATCGTTCTCGAGCGTAATTCCGAGTTCGGCAAAGTAAACTGCGGGATTGGCTTCGTATCCGTTGTCCTTGTTGCTCTGAGCGTAACCGGAATTGGTGGCGCCGGTTTCCGAAGAAATCGTCACTTCGGGCACGATGCTTTGCATTTCGAGGGCGATCAGATTGTCCCAAGCGTCGGATTTTATCGAGAATCCGTCGGAATAGGCGTCGATCTGTATAACTTCGTTGCCGTTTCCTCTCAGTAAAGCTAATTTCGCTTCGTACTGAGAAAGAAGAGAAACGAACTTACTGCTCTTTTCGTATTCGGTGGCGTTGTCTCCGACCGTCACGCTTTGCGAAATGTTGGGACGGTCGCAACCGGCGAGGATCTCCGCCGCTTTCGCCCTGATGGCACGGAGTATCTCGCTCGCTGTCCCCTCGAAATACTCGTCGGCTGCCTCAAACGCCGATTTTTCGTCGAAGAGGATGTCGTAAGCGAATGCGGTTTCCCGATATTCGTCGAGAATGACGGAGTTGGTCAGACTGTAGGCTTTGACCGCTTCCAGCACCGCATCGGCTATGGCGACCATATCGAGGACGTCGTCGATATCGAGTCCCTCCACGGGACTTTCCTCGTAATAGTAATAACGGTTCATTTCGTTCCATACCACGAATTTCAACACGTTCACGTCGTCCGCCGTCAACGCCTGTTCGAAGATGGTGGCGTCGTCCTGAAGGTCGGATTTGTATTTATCGAAAGCGTACGCCTGAAGTTCGGTAAGGCTCGCCCCGGGATATTTGCCTTCCGCATACGCAAATGCCGAATCCATAACCGCTTTTTCGTAAACGTCGGCTATTTCGTAGTAGGCTTCCCACGCACGGGCGCGTTGGTAAATATAAAGTTCCTCGTAGCGGGCAAGATATACCGTGGTGCCGTCGGCGGTAGAGGTGATCTGTTCGGACAAATAGGAAAGATATGCGTCCTCCGTCGCAAACATAACCCTCATCAAGCCCTGTACGAGATTGCGGTAGATCGTAACGTCGGTAGTTCCGGGATTGTTGTTTCTGAGATTATTTACGTAAACGACGTATTCGTTCCCTTTGTAAAGGTTCTGCAACGCTTCCGCCAGTTCCTTAAAGTCCCCTCCTACCGTAGTTCCGAAGGCTTTTGCCTTGTCTCCGTCGGCAAGAGCGAGGTTCTTATCCAGTTCGCTGCGCATTTCCACGTCGGTAACGGAGGCATAGAACTCATCCCAAACGTAGGCTTTCATCAGTTCGTTGAGGAAAGTCTCGAGTTTTTCGCTATGATCGTATACGCCCGAAACCTTGTCGTCGTCGTTAAACGCCTCGCCGTAGCCGTAGGACGTCCGCATCGATATGTCGCCGTATATTTCGATCATCAGGTATTCGTAGGTCAGCACGTAAATCTGACTTTCGGATACTTTCGGGAAACGGTTGCGCATAGCCTGGAAGGTTTCCGCCGCTTTAGGTTTGGAAGTGTTGATCCACTCGTTTACCTTGTTTATCTTTTCCACGCTGGGAATATCGTAATACTCGTAAAGTTTACTTCCCTCGGCGAGTTGTCTCCATATCTCGTCGGGATAGACCATCCATTGCTCGCCGGCGTCGGGATACCAGTATTCCAAAGCGTCCTGCAACGCTTCCAGCGTTTCGGTGACTTCGGGCTGCGTGTTGTAATCGGTAGACGGAAGCTTCATCGTGATAAGCACGGTGATGGACGGATCGACGTTGACCACGAGAGAAGGATTGATGGCGGTATTGACCATCGTCTCCACGTTGTCGATGAGTTCTTTCATATCCGCACCGAGGAACTGCTTGAGAAGTCCGAATATCGCTCCGTTGACGAGCTCGACGCTGATACCTTCTATTATGTCGCCTATAATGTTGATGGTGCCGTTTACCTTGTTGTTCACGTCGGCAAAGCTCGATATCGTGTGATCGGAGAATTCATCTTGGTATTCCTTTATCTTAGCGTAGGTGTTCTGCGCCGATTCCGAAGCGTCTTCGCCGGTAAACAACCCGAGAAGATCCAACAGTCCGCCTATCTTGACCTTGCCGAGATAGAAGTTGCTGCTGCTGATGCCCTCGGCGTCGATGTATGCGTCGCCTCTTATGTAGGAAAGGCTGAGAAGAAGTCTCTTCCCGCCCTGTCCGTCGTCGGTCAGGAATTCGATCTGTCCCTGCAGGTCTTCCAGTATGGACTTGATATTGACGGTGAGGGCGATATTGACGTAGAGGGTGGAGTCTATGGATTCGAGGAATTCGATGACCGGATCTATGGTTGCGGCAATACCGAGAGAAGCGTTGAGGTCGAGATAACCCTTGTCTTTCATCAGTTGCAACAGTCCGCCCAAACCGTAAACGCCCTTGTCGTCGGTTATGTTGAGTACGATCTGAGTATTGAAATACAACGTATCCACACGGTCGATACGTTTATAGTCCTCGGTGTTGGTGAGATTGATATCGGACTTGGTAAATCCGACGTAAAGTCCGCTTATACGGATACCGAGACCCAAAATGGGATTGATGTCGGTGGTGCCGGTAGCGATGTTCTCGCCCATGGCGAGTCCGAGGCCCAGCTCCAGACTGCTTACGCCTTCGCTGACCGTTACGCCTTTGGCGTAAACCTGAATGGCGGCGTCGGGGAATATGTCGAACCCGCCGAAACCGAGTATCCTGAGCAGAGCGGCTATAGCCGTCTTTTTGACGATGAGGAACAATCCTTCGCCGTTGATCTGTGCGTCCACACCCAAGGTCGCACCGGTCAGCGTGGCGTTCCGCAATTCGTCCACCGCCGCAAACAAAGCCCTGTTCGTGGCGTCGTCTGCGCTGCCGAAGAGCATATTGCCTGCGTCGGCGACGTAGACTCTGTCGCTGTTGAGGTTACGCAAATCGATGTAAAGATTGCCGTTGTAATAGTAAATTACCGCCCATTCCTTGGTAGGATCGGTGGAAATGTTATCGCCGGTGCGGTAAATTCTCAGAGCTATCCTGAGCGTGGAACCGCTGATAAGATGCTCTAAATAATTCGTATCTTCGCCGTTACCGAAGTCGAGGTTGGCTTCGATGTCGAGAGCGAAAGTTATCTTCTGTTTGTTGGCGATGTAAAGCGCAAGATCGATGATCAGTCCGCCGAGATACTTTTCCATAATGGAAGCGACGGGATCCTGATAAAGGTTGGTACCCGTGGTTACTCCGGCATCTACTTCGAGATAAAGAGTGGTGCTGAGATTTACGCTGGGGAGTATTCCGTCCACTTCGGCAAAATCTATCGGATCGCCGTTTTCGTCTCTTTCCAGCACGCTGCCGTCGAAATCTATGTATTTATCCTGCGCAAGGCTCAGTTCCACGTTATGCAGGGCAAGCTTGAGAGATATTCCTCTTTGCGTGGAAACTCCGTTTTCGTTGATGCTGTCGAAATTGAGCTGGAAGCGCATAACGTCCCTGTCTCCGTCGTCGTAAACCGTCGGCACGCTGTCGTCGTCGCCGTACGTTGCCACGCTGAAGATATCGAGTTTAACGCTGGGATCGCCCACCTGGCTTATCATACTCTTGATGTCTCCCATTCCGAGGAACCCGAGTAAGGTGTAAATGGCGTTGGAGGCTATCTGTATAGCCATTCCGCTCTGGGCAAGGTTGATGTCCACCGAAGGATTGACCGTTCCGGCGGGAGCGTTTTCGGCGTAGAAATCGAATATGGTCTTTTCTCCTTCTTCCGCAGAAAGCACGTCCGCCATCGCCGCTGCGATTATGGTCTTGGAGACGGAACCGCCGTTAGCTACGTCGTAACCTACGGGATAAGCGTTCTGCCCGATAAGCTGTTTGATGTAATCGAGAGCGTTCTTGACGTAAAGACGCTGTATGTTGAACCTGGAAGCGTCCACGTAAACGAAGTTGACTTCCGTGCCTTCTTCGTCGAGCATGGTCCCGAACACTAACTGCAATACCATATCTTTCACGGGATCGTACACGCCGTTGTCGTCGAGCGAGAACAACGTAAGAGAAATGTCGGTATTGGAGAGATCCCTGTCGAAGAGGGAGAACAGATTGACTCTGGCTTCCAGCGACAGACGGAAGTTTTCGCCCACCTGGCTGAGAATGCTCAGTACGGGAGCGATATCCAGTTTTTGTCCGTTGAACACCAGGTCGAGTCCCGCTCCGGAAAGGATGGTGTTCACCAGGTCGCTGAAGTCGTAAACGGAATTTTCGTCCATGGAAATACCGAAGTCGATCTCCATCTTCGCATACACAAAACCGAAGTTCTCGTCGATGACGTCGAAGTCTTTTGCGTTGAGGTACTCGGCGTTGACTGCTTCTTCCTTTTCCACCTGAACAGGTTTCCCGTTCTCGTCGGTTTCGGTAACCAAAACGGTGTGGGACAGATCGCTGTCGGCTATCTTGATGCCTGCGCCCTTGAACAGGACTTTGAAGTAAAGATTGGCGACGTCGGCGTCCACGTTGATGATGGAACTGTCATAGAGAAGTCCCAACGTGAGACTTCCGTCCTCGTTGACGGCGTCGACTATGAGTTGCGGCATCATGGAATAGGAATTCTCGTAAATTTCGTCGAGAGTGGCGCTGTAGTCCTTCTCTTTATCCATTTTATACCAGACGTAAACGGTGGCGCCTTCGTCGTTGAGTTCGGCACGCTTGCGGAGGAGATAATAGTAACTTCTCGTCCCTTCGAAAATCCGTTTTGCGTCTTCGTTGAGATACTTCCAAGCGGCGTAACGGTATTCGTTTTCACCGAGAAGTCCTTGAGCGTTAGCGACGTATTCCGTCTTTATTGCGGAAATATACTGCTCGGCAAGGGTCTTGTCGATACCGCCGGTTTCCACGAGATATTCCCAAGCCACGGCTTTCCAGTTATAAGTAAGGTCGGTGGCATATCCGGAGTAACGGCCTTCGCTTATGATGAATACGTTGTTGTCGAGGATATAGTCCTCTTCGGAGGCGTAATCCTCGTAGTTGGGACGATCGGTTATCGCCACATCGAATTGCGAATAAGCGACGTCGAGGTTGACGTAGCGAAGTGCGGACAGCAAAGTATTGTAGGAAGCGAGTATGGAGGCTCTTATTTCCGTCCAGCTGTAGGAAGACGCAAGCAGTTCGCTGGAAGCGTTTTCCTTATAATATTTATCGTAAATTTCCTCGTATTTCTCTATTTCTTCCGTCGGCCAGTTGAAGCGGTTGGTGAAATATTCGAAGGCGTAACGGTTGATATAAATGGGTTTGTCATCCGACGAAACGCCGCTCATTCCGTTGACGGTCTCCTCGGCTTGCTCGTAGGAAGCGGTCAGTGCGTCGAGTTTGACGTGCATCGATTCGATATAGCTGTCCAAAGACAACCCTTCGACGTAATAACTCGTAAACTCTTCGGAAATGGTTTTTATTTCCCCTTCGATGACGTTTTCGTCTTCTATTTCGGCGTTTAATGCGGCAATTTCCGCCTCTATGGCGTCATAAAATTCCTCCCAGGCGAGCTCCTTGAGCTTGTTGGTAGTCGCTCCGGAAATATTGTTCTGAACTAATTTATTATAGATATCTTCTGCAATAATGTAATGCTCGGTATCCAGCATCTGGCTTTCCAGCATGCTGTCCCAGGCGTAATACACGTTATCTTCACCGCCGGTTTCCACGATTAACTGCTCCATACGGAGCTTTATAGCCGTCGCCACCGCTTTGGCGTTTTCCCTTTCCGCCACGTACATGGTTTCCACGAGGTCGGCAAAACTCCTTGCAAAACGGCTCTTCTCGTCGTTGAACGCTTCTTCGAGAAGTTTGATAAGGACGTTGGAGGCCGCCGTCACGGTAAAGCCGTAACCGTCTCCTATCGTCGCATGTATAAAGTCGGCGAGACTCTTGGTCGTCGTCGTGCCGGGAGCGTTGGAGGGACGAACGGGGGACTTGGCGAAGTAATCGTTATAATCTATGGTCCCGTAAGTTTCGGAAGCCGCAGTTCTAAGGTAAATAAGGAAACGGAACAAATCCATAGCGGGTTTGTCTTCGGCGTAAACGCCGTCGATAATCTCCTTATCGCCCTCGTCTTCCTCAAATGAATCGTCCTCGTCTTCCTCGACGGAAGAATTGGATGCGTCGGGAACGGTTTCTTCTTCGCTTCCGAAAAGATCTCCTACCTTATCGATAAGGTCTTTTGCGGTGGATTCGAAGTCGGCTACCTTTATCCTTCCCACATGGAACGCCGAAAGGTCGAGATAAAGCGAGAGATATTCGCTCATACCGTCGGGAGCGGTTTCTTTGACGAGATATATACCGAGAATAAGGTCTTCTATTATCAATCCGTCGCTGCCTTCCCTGCGGTTGACTATTTCCAGGAACATTTCCACGCCGGAAGCGCTGAGAAGCTGCAAAATATCCAGTTCCGCATTCGGGTCTATAGCCGCAGCGGTCTGATAGATCTGCATTATGTTGGCTTTTATCTCCAGATAGAAAGTAAGGTCCGCTCCTATGCTCTCCAAGGTGTTGAGGATAACGTCCACGGCAAAACTTTCGTCGCCGAGCAAAGCTCTCAAAAGATCGCCGAAATTGAGAGAAGTGATATCTTCGGGAGAGGTAGCGTCGTTTTCGCCCTCGGCTCCGAGCACGAGAGCCCCTTCCATAAAGAGTTTCATGTCGGTGGCCCATTCTTCGTCGATAACGGTGTATTCGTCCTCGTTGATGACGAGGTCGAGTTTATCGGTGAGACTGAACTGCGGATAGTTCACTTCTATGGACAAATCGAACAGATTTTCCAATCCGAGGTTGAACTTGACCAAGTCTTCTCCGAGGGCGGAAATACGGAGTTCGGGGGTATAAACGTTGAAATATTCTTCTATGTCGAGTCCGAGAGCGGCAGCCAGAGCGTAGATCGCTCCGCCGGTGACTTTGAGCATCAACATATCCGAGCCTTTTTTGGTGGTGACGCTGAGAATAATTTCTCTTGCGATAACGTCCGCCACGTCGGCATATGCGGCGGCGAGGTCGGCGTTGCTTGCGCCGGACGCGTCGGAAGTTCCTCTGCCGAGGAGTTCGCCCCAGTCTATTCCGAACGCTTCGCCTAAAGCTATCAAAATGGAACTTACGTTACTTAACTTGACTTTTTCCACTCCGAGGAACCCGAGATTGAGGTAAACGTCCGCTACGCCCTCTGCGTCGAGTACGATATACAACGAAACCGCATTACCGAGATAATAATCTCCCGCAAGTCCGTATAATTCGTTCCACGAGGCGGTAAGTCTCTCGGTTTCGTTGGGATAACGTCCGAGCATTTCGTTTTCTATCTCTATCATTCTGATATAACAGATATAGTCGTCAAGGATTTCCAGTTCCTTGCTGTAACTTTCGGTTCCGGGCACGGCGGAAGCAAGTCTGGCCTTGAGAAGGTTCCAGGCGAGTACCTTGTTCCCGTCAGCTTCCGCGAGAACGGACTGCATCATAGTCCTTCTCGGAGCAAGACTGTCGTAAATATCCTGATTGCCCTGAGAAGTCAGATTGAGGTAAAGTTCTATGTTCTTAAGATCCTTAAGCGTGGTAAGGTTGACGTTGGCGTTGATGGAGAAATAGGTGGTCTGTTCGAATTTTCCGTCCACGTCGAGCTGCAAGCCTATTTCGGGATCGCGTCCGTCCAACCAGTAGTTGGTGAACATCTTAACCGCATAGTCGAAGTTAAAGTTCTTGGTCAGATTGCTGAGTTTGAAGGAAGCAAGTCCTCCCCAATGCAATCCTACGGTGGTGAATTCTTCCACCTCGGCATAGTCTTTGTTCTTATCTTCTTCGGTGATTATTTGAGAATCGTCGAAGTCTGCGTTGATATTCCCTATGGTCAAGCCTATCTCGGTAGCGTGACCGCCTTCTGCCACCACTTCGCCTTCGGTATCGAGGTATACGCTGGCGGAAAGGTTGAGGTCGCCCTTGAATCCTACCGAAATGTCCGCTCCGAAATCGATATTCCGCAACGCTTCGGTCAGATCCACTCCCGCAAGAGCAATTACGCTGATGAGGGTGGCTTTGGTGACGGCAATTCCGAGACTGCCGTCGTTGAACATAATATCGAGATAAGTGGCTAAATCCGCATCCGCAAGAGCCGCCGCATTGTAAACGGTGTCGGAGCCTTTCCCGGATACCGGAGCGTTGGAAGCGGTGTTTGGCGCAATCCCTATGAATTTGTCTATGGCGTTGCCGAGAGCGGTTATGAAGGTGGAGTCGAAAACTTCCATAATACCGTTTATAACGCCCGTCACGTTACGCAAAACGACGTCGCCGATGCTGAATATGTCGGTGGAAACGTAAACGTCGCCGGCAAAACTGGAAGCGCCGACGTCCACGTCGCTGCCGTCGTAAATGAAAGTCAGAGCGCTTTCTTTCTCTTCTCCGATAAGACTGCGGACTATTTCCACTTTGAGAACGCTGCGGTAAATATTGGAGAAGTCCAGCCATACGTCGATGTTAAAATCGAGGCTGTCGTCCATTTCTCCCAAAAATTGAGCCAGAATATCCATTCCGAGTCCGTTGAGGTCCACCATAATGGAATTTTCCACCAGGTAATCCCACGCCAGAGCGTAGTGGGTGTCGTCGCCGGGCACCGCATCGTACCACTCTTCTATCTCGTCCACGTTTGCGGCTATGTCCTTAACCGCCCAACCGTAACGTATATCGAGTTCTTCCCTTTCCGCCTCGGTAAGTTCCATTGAAGCAAGACGTTTCCAGGCTGCGACTTTTTTGGCTTTTTCGGCCATGGTCACGTCTTTGTTTTCTTCTTCTATCTGCGCATATATTGCGTCGAGATCGGATTTATTGAAAACAGAGTTATTGAAGATAGCGGCTACGGTTTCGGTAAAATTGTAGTCGTTACTGAGTTTTATTCCGCTTTCTCCGAGTTTGTTCTTGATAAACAGCGATCCGCCCACTTCCACGTGTACCGCATCGGGCACTCCGTCGGTAGTGCTTTCGGGAGCGAAGTTGTCTTTGTTAACGGTCACGGCGTAATCGGCACGCTTGTCGGGATCGACGCTCGCCCTGAGCTGATTGAGCCCGAGACCTATCGTATAAACGCTGTCCAGTCCCACCGTTACTTCGAGTTCCAACCCGTTATTGGTGTCCACTTCCAGTTTTATAATGTCTATGGTAATGAATTCCGTCACCATTCCGAAACCGAGCATATTGAGAACGCCCGTAATAACGGTGTTCCCGAGTTCCAGGGAGACTTTTCCGGAATTGTAGATGACCTGCAACGCTATGCGGTTGGGATTTTCGATGGCGGCGTTGGAGGGATTTATTTCATACGGCCGGTAAGCGGCGTTCAGAGCGGGGGTGAGAATATACCTTAAAGCGCTCATGCTCGCCACGTTGACGGCTTGGGTTGCGGTCTCGCCGGGAATGACCAGACTGTCACGGAACACCTTGACCGTTCTCATGCGGAAATAAGTGACCGCCTGCAATTCTTCCACGCTGACGCCTCTCGACTCATAAGCCTTATTGACTTCGGAAACAATTCTGTCTTCCACCCATTGCGGGAAAAGGGTCTTGAATTCCTCGGAGTTCCTTATCGCCACGCTGGTTGCGTTGGCATATTTCGAAGAATATTCTTTTCTTATATAATTTATCAGTTCGCCTGCCACCGAAGACTCAAGAGAGGTCCTGTCGTAATATTCGATAACCGCCCTTTCGTAATTTTTAATTTCGGCTATCGTTTCGGCAAGTCCGGCATCCATAAGCGCTTTCACCGAACCGTCGAGGTTGGGCTGCGCTATGGTCGCCTGCCAAATGCCGGCGTATTTAGTCACAATATCGCCGTAATAAGAGTACGCCTCGCTCTCCAGAAGGTCGGTAAAATCTATTTCCTTAGGCGGTTCCTGACCGGTGCTTTCCGCTTCTTCCCTGCGTTGTTCTCTGGCCTCTTCTTCGAGTTGAGCCACGCTTATACGCAAAGGCCCGTCGGGAAGCATAAAGGGTTCTATGGAGGTAAAGAGATCTCCGTTGGAATTAAATATGCTGATAACCCCGTCCTTAACGGTATAATAACGTCCTTCGGTTTTCAGATAAATATCGTTGGAACGGGACGTGTAGTCGAAATAGTTGGAGAAGCTCGTCAGATAATACAGATAAATATATCCGTCGTCGTGCAGGAGATATTTATACGCCGTTTCGGGATAAGAGTTACGGTAACCGTTCTGAATATAGAAATTCTCGAAGAAGTAATTAAAGACGGTCTCCTTCATAACGAAATCCATCAGATCCCGTTTGGACTGATAATTGTCGGAAAAGTCGATGTTGAGGTCGCTCGTATCGTTATACATACTATTCCACAAAAGAGCGATTGCGCCGACGTAAGTACCTTCGAGGTCGGTTATGGCAAGGGGATTGATGCCGAGATAGGAAAGGTCGATGTATCCTTTGCCGTCTTCCACGTAAACGCCTGCGATAACGGCGTAAGTCCTGTTGTCTGCGGCGGTATAACCGTTACTGTCGAGAATGGTCTTGTCGAAAATAACCACGGCTATATTGCTTGCGAACAAATCGTTGATGTCGATGTTGCCTTTCACGGCTATACCCACGTGCAAACCGTTTTCGTAGAAATAATTGTTTTTGAATTTAATGGCAAGACTGCTGATAAGCTGATCGATAAACGCTCCGCTGGCAGCGTCGGTGCCGAGGAGGTCCTCCAGCATTTTGCCGAGGGCCTGATTGAGCTTATCGGGCACGGTTTCGGCGTCGGTTGCGTCCACCGAAAGTTCCAGTTCCACGTTGACGGATATGACAAGCGACGCCACCCAGTCGGTGAGCGAAGTGTACGACGCCGAACTGTGTCCGCCGCCGGCAAAGGTAAGATCGGAACCTTTCTTGACCGTAACGGTATCCAGTAATTTGAGATCGAGATAAAACGCTTCGATTTCTTTCCCGGTGCTGTCCAGTATGCCGAGATGCGCTTTTATAAGTTCTCTGTCTTTAAGATGGGGGATTGCTTTGGAAACGTCCACGGGCCAATTGTCGCTGACGACGTTGCCTTCTTTGTCAAGTAAAAAGAGGTCGCCTTCGTCATCGTAATTTATGGAGAATATATAGGTCGTCTTGTTCCCTTCTTCATCCGTTACGGTCTGTTCGTAAAGAGGTCTGCCTTCGGGATCTCTCAGTATCTCGGTGCCGAGATGAATGGCGAGGTTACCGTTGACCTTGGGAAGATCCCCGGTAAGGTCCATATTCATAAGCTGTAACAGCACGCCCAAAACTTCGGCGTTTATGAGAACTTCCAGCACTCCGTCGTTCACCACGATACCGTCGAGCGCTCCTGCGGCAATGTCGAGGATATTATTTCCGTCGGTCCCTGCGTCCACTTCGCCGGTTTCTTCGTCCACGTTGAAGGCGAAATCGGCGTTCATTCCGCCCAGAATTCCTTCCAACCCGGAAAGATCCAGCCCCATTCCGCTTAATACGTCCTTAAGCCCCAGGTTAGGTATGGAAATTTTCGGGATTGCTCCGTCCACGATTTTGGTTATGGGCAATTTGCCGTGAAGCTGAGTCACCATATCCTCTTCTTCGTTTACCTGGGGATTGATGAACAGAGTGTCTTCGTTGCCGGAATAATATATCGAAAGGAAAGGATATCCTTTACGCGTCCCGTCCTCGAGAAGATACAAATCGAGTATAACGCCTACCTGCGAGAAATCGAGGAGGTTGACGCCCGCCTGCAATTCGTATTCCACCGAAAGAGCGCTGCTCGTCTCTATTCCGAGGGTCAGGAAGACGTTTTCCACCAAAGCGCCCACCACCGCCGACAGATCTATTTCCGATCCGCCGGTAGAGCCTATGGTAAAGTTGCCCGTAATGGTCGCCCCGTAATCGAGAGAACCGCTCATAGACTTGTATTCGCCCCGCAACGCCTCGGCGTTTTCGGTGACGTTTCCGTCGGAATCGATACCTATGGCCTCCATTTCGAAATCGGGTTCCACGAAATAGGAAAGACCCGTCGAGTACGTTCCGTCGGCGTTGTCCCTGCCTATGCCGGCGTGGACGGTCAGTCCTTCGGTGACGTTGAGGTTAAGACGGACGGAATCGAACGGATCGTCGAAATCCACGCTCAGCTCTATCCCGTGCACCCCTATGCTCACCCCTTCCATGAACATACCGAGAAGGGAATTGATACCGTCGTTGTCGAAATGCAAAGAGAAAATCGAACTTTCTTCGGTGGGGAAGGTCAGATATTTGAATCCTCCCGCGCCGTCCGAAGTCAGAAGCACGTTGAGGAGAGCCATAATATCCAGCCCGCCTCCCTCTTCGCCGTCGGCGTTACTCGGCCTGGTTGCCGTGGTGGTGTTGGCGTAATACGGGTCGAGATATTTCATGTAATCGCCCAAAAGACCCGGCAATTCCGGCGTTCCGGCGAGTAATTGCGTAAGATTGAGATTGGGAAGTTTCAGCTGCGGAATGAGCTGCGTCCCTCCGCTGGTCAGATTGGAGGTGTCTATGTAAAGCGTGCTGTAAAGGACGGAACTGCCCTGTTGTAACTGCAGATCGGGCGCAAGATACAATGAAAACACGTCGGCGTCGTTATATTTGAACGTGACTTGAGCTTTGTTGTTGGCGTTGTCGAACAAGTCGATGCTTGCCGCCACTTTAACGTCGAATACGTAATGGGAACCGCCCGATATCTTCAGCGGTATCTGCCCCACCGCCCCGAGGTCTCCGAGCATATTGCCGAGGATACTGGAAATAGTCAGTTCCTCGTCTTCTTCGCTGTCCACTCCGAGCTGAAGATTGAGTTCCAGATTGGTCAGGCTGCCTTCTTCGTAAACGCTGTCTTTCCCCGCCGACCCGAAATTGTATCCGGCAAGGTCCATTTGTACAGTATTGGTGTTGCCGACGCCCATTTTGAAAGGCGTCACGTCTATATCGACGTCGTACTCGCCGGTTTCGCAGGTGATGTCTATGCCGAGTCCGTTGAAAACGTAATCTTCCTTAGTGGTTCCGTCGGCCTGCTTTACCGGCTCTTTCTGAGTTATCGCAGAAAGTTCGAAGGTCATCGAGGGCCATTCTTTGTCGATGATGTCCTGAAGTCCGAAGCCGAGCACCTGCCTGAGCAACGGATCGAGATCAGGCAATCCGAAGGCCTCCCAGGAAATTTCAATATCGATGAATCCGCCGATATTGATACGCCCTTCCATAATCATTCCCATAATCATATCAATATTGAGATATTGATTGATATATTGCGTCTTTTCGTCGGCTGTATACGTAAGGTTGGCTTCTTTGTTGAAAAGAATACCCCACGCAATGGAAATAAGACCGGTGATGTCGGTATTGTCTATATCGAGCTGTCCGCCGAGGGCGTTACCTATAAAAGGCACTATGTCTATTCCGGTAGACTCCAGCAACTTCCACAGCAAACCTCCCAGCTGACTCATATTGAGCTGTTCGGTATAATATTTTTTCCCGCCTATGTCGAGATAAAGCGTGGAATCGTAATAGTAAACGCCTACCTTGACCTGGTTGGAATAGACGTCTTTGATCTCTATGAAAACGGCGCTGGCAGAGTTATCCTTCAGATTGAAAGCGCCTTTGACGACGATGTTGTAGTCTATGCTCGTCGCCGGAACGTCGGTATAAACCTCTCCCGATTTTTCGTAGTTATGGAATGTGAAACGTACCGCAAAATCTATATTGAACCATTCGGGATCGTCGACAGGAGTGGTGTCGATGTTGTTGACCGCTTTGATTATGTGGTTTCTGGCCTCGCTGTTGGTAAGGTTGACGATTTTTTCGACAACATCATCGTCGTCGTCGTCCCCGGACGGCCCTTCGTCAACGTTGCTTACCCTCTCCGAGCATGCGGCGATACTGAACATCAGCGCCACGCACAGCAGAAAAATAAATAGTTTTGCGATTTTAGTCTTCATAACACACTCCGATCGTTTCGACTTGCAAAAGGGCGTACTTCACCCTTTTTGTTTGCGATACACACACATTATACACCCGCTGCGGACCCGTGTCAATACCCGTTTTATATATATAATATAATTATTCACGCCCGACGTACCTTTGCGACGGCGGACCCTCTCCCGTCACGGGGAAAAATTCACCTTAAAACCGTCGCATCCTTCCTTTTCTGCCAAAAAACTTCAAATACGAGCAGTTTCCGAACTAATGAAATTATTCAATTTTATTCAAAAATACTTAAAAAATAAAAAATCGGTTTTTACAGTTTTTTCCATAAAAAACCGCTTGTTAAAAATTTGTAAAAATTTACCTTTTTTTAATCGTCGTAAGTTTCCAAAAAAGAATGTAAAACGCCGTTTTTGCGACAAGCCACCAGGGTGTCCACGTTGACGTTATGGACGGCGGTAAAGATATTGTAATCGGCCTTGGGGTTGCTTTCCTTCAGCTTTTTTATGAGCCTTTTTATTTCCGCTCTTTTTCCCTCTCCCGCCCCTTCGTCCTTTTCGGTGAATTTACAGGCGCAACGCAGGAACTCCACCCCTATGTATCGGGAAAAATTGATTATATCCTGTTCCTTTACCCTGTAAAGCGGTCGGATAAGCTCCATTCCTTCGAAATTCGTGCTCTTGAGTTTCGGCATCATGGAACGGATCTGTCCGCTGTAAAGAATACTCATCATTACCGTTTCGATGACGTCGTCGAAGTGATGTCCCAAGGCTATTTTGTTACAGCCGAGCTCTTTCGCTTTGGAATACAGGCAGCCCCTTCTCATTCTGGCGCAAAGATAACAGGGCGAGCCGCCGCTTTGGTAAGCGACGTTGAAAATATCCGAGTCAAAGACCTCTACGGGGATACCCATTTTTTCGGCGTTTTCGTAAATTTTACGAAGGTTCGCTTCGTTGTAGCCCGGGTTCATGACCAGGTAACGCACGTCGAAATTGTCTTTTCCGTGCCGTTTCAGCTCCTGCATGCATTTCGCCATCACCATACTGTCCTTTCCGCCGGAAATGCACACGGCTATCCTGTCTCCGTCCTCGATGAGACGGTACTCTTTTATTCCCTTGACGAAGGGAGCGTAAATAGCTTTTTTGTAAGAAGTAATGAGACTTCTCTCGATCTCTGCCGTATTCATATTTTTATAATAACTCACTCTTTTTTTATTGGCAACTTAATAACCCTTGTTCGATTATTTTCAAGACATATTTCTTATGTTGACACTTCTTATTTTTTTTAATATAATACAAATTAGATTTTATTATTTATGCGGAAGGAATTTTATGAGCGACGGTAATTACGTATTTTTAAGCTATTCACACAAAGATAATATCAGCTACTATATCGACGTGTTGAATATCGGAGGTTACAATACCGTTTTCGACGAAACCATCAGTTTCGGTGAAGAATGGGATTTGAAAGTCCGTCGACAACTCAGCAACTCTCGTTGTAAAGGTATGTTCGTTTTTTTAAGCGAAAAATCGGCTGCAAGCAACGCCGTTCTTACCGAAATAGAATACGCCGAAAAATATAACAAACCTTATGCGGCAATCACTCTGAATAACGAATCACCACAAAAAATCTTTGCCGAAGCATTGCGTTCCGGAAACGAAATGGCCAGATTCGTAATTGAAAATTTATCGGTATATTTTCCACAAAACAAACTGTATTTATTGAAAAACGATTTCAATCTGGATTTGAAAGGAAAACTCAGTCAAACCTTTAAGGAATGGGGGTTGTTACCCGACTCTAACGCCGACGACGTTTTTACCGCTTCTACCTATACAAGTATGATCCTCGGAGAAAAAGAACGCTTACATTGGCAGGAAAACGGATATGTAAAATTCGACAACGAAGCTATCGATAAAGCTTTGGCTTCTTTGCCCGATAACAATCTTACGGTGCTGGATTTAGGGTGTTCGGATGCGTTGGTGACCTATTCCCGTTTCGCCAACCGTCCGCAATTCAAAAAAATAATAGGTGTGGATTACAATCAATCCGACTTGGACGCCGCTAAAGAACGCTGTAAGAACGATCCGCGTTTTTGTTTTTATAAAGTTGATCTGAACAGTTCGGATTTTTGTTGTGCCATTAAAAACATTATGCAGGAAAACGACATAAAGGGTTTCGATCTTATTTTTGCCGCTTTTATTCTGCAACATGTTCAAAAACCAAAATTACTCCTTTTAAGGCTCTTCGACCTGTTTAACCCCGGAGGCAAAATAATAATAAGGGAATCCGACGACGGGAGTAAACTTTGTTTTCCGAACGACTCGCTGGCGGAAGAAATAATCAAACGTACTAATGCCGTTATTAAATCCAGCGACCGCATTATCGGCAGAAAGCTTTATCCGTATTTGAGCGAATTGGGTTATGAAAACATCGAATTACTCTATTCTATAGACGATACCATCAATAAAACCCGTCGTGAAAAGGAATGGCTGTTTACTATGGGCTTTTCTTTCAGGCTCAACCGCATAAAAAGCATATATGCCGAAAATCCCGGAAACGAATTCCTGAAAAAAGAAATTCAATGGTTGGAAAACGCTTTGGACAAGTTGAAAACCGTTTTCTTCTCCCGAGATTTCTATTATACCGTACGCTCATACATAGCTATCGGCTCCGCATAAATACACAAGCTTTCTCTCCACTTTTTCAGATAATCGTATATTAAAAAAAATTGTACTTCCGTTTTTTGCGGAAGTATTTTTTTGTTTTCTAAATACCTTTTTCTTCACATATAATTTAGCAAAACAGGAAGTAATGAAATACCGAAAAAACAGCCGCTATATCGTAACCGCCCTGCCGAAAGACGAGGCTCTCCGGATACGTCTGGAAAATCTCGGATTTACCGAAGGCGCCGAAATACGTTTCGGACAAACCGCTCCCCTCGGGAACCCCGTCATAGCTTTCGTCAGAGGCACTTCTTACGCCTTCAGACTTTCCACGCTGGAAAAAATCGATCTCAGGAGACAGGAATTTTGAAAGCCGTCCTCGCCGGTAACCCCAACTGCGGCAAAACCACTCTTTTCAACAAACTTACCGGAAGTCATCTCGACACGGGAAACAGGGCGGGAGTTACCGTGGAAGAAGCGGAAGGACGAAGGGGCGAGGATTATATCTACGACCTGCCGGGGATCTATTCCCTCAACCGTCCTTCCAACGAGGAAAAAGCGGCGGACGATTTCTTGCGGAAGGAAAACGTCGACCTCATCATAAACGTCGCAGACGTCCGATACCTCGAAAGAAGCCTTTTTCTGACCACTCAGCTGTTGGAAAAACGTAAACCCACGGTCTTGGCTCTCAATATGTGCGACGAAGCGAAAAAACTCGGACTCGACGTCGATTGCGAGGCTTTATCCCGTTCTTTAGGGTGCAAAGTAGTGCGAATTTCCGCTAAAAAAGACAAAAACTTCGATGAGCTCTTTTCCTCCCGCCCCCTTCCCTCGGAAAAAATCTTCCCTTCCGACGCTTCCTCCCGCTACGCCGAATGTGAAAAAATCTCTTCCCGTTGCGTGAAACGTAACGGGAAAACCTCTTTTTCCGAAAAAGCGGACGACATACTGCTCGGGAAATATACCGCTTTTCCGATTTTCTTCGCCGTAATGTTTGCCGTGCTTTTCCTCTGTTCCTTCCTCGGAGACCTTGCCGGAAAAGCTTTTTCCGCCGCCACGGAATACCTCTTTGCGAAAATAAACGCTTTTCTTTCCGCTCGGCTGTCCCCGTCTTTGGCAAGCCTTATCGGAGACGGCGTCCTGACGGGCGTGGGGAGCGTGGCGGAGTTCCTTCCCGTGACCGTCATCACCTTCTTTTTCCTCGCCTTGCTGGAAGAAAGCGGGTATCTTGCCAGGATAGCCTTCCTCGCAGACAGACCTTTCGCTTCGGCAGGACTGTCGGGCAGGACGGCGATAAGTCTGATAGTCGCCTGCGGCTGCACCGCTTCCGCCGCCGCAAGCACCCGTACCATTCCCGACGACGCAGAAAGAGAAAAATGCCTTTGCTCCCTGCACTTTATGCCTTGCAGTGCCAAACTGCCCTTGTTCGCCACCTTCGTCAACGCCTTCTTCCCGGGAAATTATTTCGCCCTGCCACTGCTTTACGTCACGGGCGTATTCTGCGTGTTCTGCCTGAACATCCTCCTTCCCGGCAGAAAAATGCAGGATTTCATTATGGAAATTCCCGCACGAAAATTTCCTTCCGTGTCGGGCGTATTGGGAAAAACCGCCGCCTTTTCCCGTTCTTTCTTCCGTCGCACCTGTGCCGTGGTGTTTGTAGCGAGCATAGTCGTTTGGGTTCTTATTAACTACAATTTTGGGTTCCGTAAATGCGATATAGAGGACAGTATGCTCGCCGTGACGAGCGAAATGGCAAAGTACCTGTTTTATCCTGTCGGGCTGACCGACAAATGGCACGCCGCCGCTATTGCGGCAGGGTTTGCCGGCAAAGAGACCGTTCTCGGCGTCCTCGGCGTGATAACCAAAGGCGACCTCCCCTCTCTTTTTACCCCTTCGTCCGCTCTTTCCTTCTGCCTGTTCATACTCCTGAGTCCGCCCTGCGCCGCCTCCTGTTCGGCTCTGAAAAAAGAACTCGGCGGCAAGAAATTTCTGCGTTGTTTAGGGTTGCAATTTTTGTTCGCTTACGTTTTCTGTGCGGCGTTCCACGCAATATCCCTGCTTATCGGAACGGTTTTTCGGTAATCGCTTGATTATTCGGCGATATTTTTTTATAATTTTATTATTACGCAAATTATAAGGAGACCGATTATGAAAAGCGATATTGAAATAGCCAGGGAAGCCTCCTTGCTTCCCATAGCCGAAGTTGCGGGAAAACTGGGACTTAAGGAAGAGGACTACGATTGCTACGGCAAATACAAAGCCAAAATAAAAACGAGACCCGCTTCTTCTTCCGGACGACTTATTCTCGTCACCGCAATGAACCCCACCCCTTTCGGCGAGGGAAAAACCACCGTCAGTATCGGACTTGCCGACGCTTTTCATAAAATGGGAAAAAAGGTTTGTCTCGCTCTCAGAGAACCCTCTCTCGGACCGGTGTTCGGGATAAAAGGCGGAGCGTGCGGAGGGGGATATTCTCAAGTGGCACCCATGGACGACATCAATCTTCATTTCAACGGAGATCTGCACGCCGTGACCTACGCCAACGACCTTCTGAGTGCTCTCATCGACAACCACATAATGCAAGGCAACGAACTCGGCATAGACAAAGTGGTCTGGACCCGTTGTATCGATCTCAACGACAGGGCGCTGAGGGTTACCGACGTAGCTTTGGGCGGAGTCAAGAACGGCGTTCCGAGAAGAGACGGCTTCGTCATAACCGCCGCCAGCGAAATGATGGCTATACTCTGCCTTGCCGATTCCCTTTCCGACCTCAAACGCCGTCTCGGCAATATTCTGATAGGCTACGACAAATCGGGTAAAGAGATCACCGTCGACGACCTCGGAGTCCGGGACAGTCTGGCTATTTTGCTCAAAGACGCATTGAACCCCAACCTCGTACAGACGTTGGAGGGGACTCCGGCAATAGTGCACGGCGGACCCTTCGCCAACATCGCCCACGGCTGCAACACCGTCACCGCCACCCGTATGGCTCTCGCTCTTTCCGACGTGACGGTCACCGAAGCCGGCTTCGGCGCCGAGCTGGGTGCGGAAAAGTTCTTCGACATCAAATGCCGCAAAACCGGGCTCGTTCCTTCGGCAACCGTCCTCGTGATAACCTTGAGAAGCATAAAACACAACGCCGGCGTCCCTGCCGACAAAATAACCCTCCCCGACGAAGAAGCGATAAGAAAAGGATTCGCCAACGTCGCCCGCCACATCAAGAATCTCCGTTCGGAATTTTCTCAGAACGTGGTAGTCGCCCTCAACCGTTTCCCCACCGATACCCCCGAAGAAATCGCCCTCGCGGAAAAACTCTGCAAAGAACAAAACGTCGGTTTTGCCGTCAGCGAAGGATTTTCCAAAGGAGGAGCAGGTTGCATAAATTTAGCCGAAGCCGTAATTTCCGCTATGGAAAAACCCTCCGCTTTGACCCTTACTTACGAGGATAATTGCTCCGTCAAGCAAAAAATCGAAGCGGTCGCCAAGAAAATTTACGGTGCAAAATCGGTCACTTATTCCGAAAACGCCGAAAAAACTCTTGCGTCTTTGAACGAAAAATATCGTTCTTTCCCCGTTTGTATCGCCAAAACTCAATACTCTTTTTCCGCCGATCCCTCTCTTTTGGGCGCACCGGAAAACTTCAATCTCAACGTGGAGGAAATTATGGTCAGAGCGGGGGCGGAATTCATCGTCGTCCGTTGCGGACAGATGCTCCTTATGCCCGGACTTTCCAAACTGCCCAACGCCATGAAAATGACCATAGACGACGACGGCACCGTAAACGGACTTATGTAGAGGCGTGTAATGAGCGACAAATCTGCCTTCGAAAAGATTTTGTCTTCCGCCCGGCACGCCGTATTTTTCGGCGGAGCAGGGGTCTCCACCGCAAGCGGTATCCCCGATTTCCGCTCGGACAGAGGAATTTTTACGCAGAATTATTCCTTTTCCCCCGAGGAAATTGTCAGCGGTCCGTTTTTTTACCGTTATCCCGAAAAGTTCTACGATTTTTACAAAAACAAAATGCTTTTTCCCGACGCACGCCCCAACGCCTGCCACCTCAAGCTCGCCGAGCTGGAGAAAAAAGGCGTCGTAAAATGCGTCGTCACGCAGAATATCGACGGACTTCATCAGAAAGCGGGAAGTAAAAACGTCCTCGAACTGCACGGCAGCGCATTGAGAAATTACTGTCTTTCCTGCGGAGCTTTCTATCCTATGGAATATATCCTGTCCTCCGAAGGAGTGCCCGTCTGTTCGATCTGCGGCGGCACGGTCAAACCCGACGTCGTCCTTTACGGCGAAAACCTCGACCCCGAAGTTTTGGAAAAAACCTCGTACGAGATCGAAAACGCCGACCTTCTGATGGTGGGCGGCACCTCCCTTGCCGTTTATCCCGCCGCCTCCTTCGTCCATTCCTTCAGGGGTACTCTCGCCGTCATAAACAAATCCCCCACCCCCGCCGACGAAAAAGCCGATTT
>CASDZI010000007.1 GCA_949285605.1 uncultured Christensenella sp. | reverse complement strand
AGTCTTCTTTGTGCGTAAATATCTTTACGGGGTGCTTAAGTTCCTCTAACAGGTACCTAAACGGTAATAAATCCGACGTATGGTCGTAATGCAGATGCGAGATGAATATCCCGTCGAGTTGTCTTACGTCGATAACTTTTATAAGCCTTGACAGCACTCCGCTGCCCATATCGCAGAGAAAACGGAAATCCCTGTCCGTCACCAGATAACCGCTTGCGGCGCCTTCTCCGGCTTTGCCGTAGGGTCCGTATTTACCGAGTACGGTAAGTTGCATGTTTTACCTCCACAATCCTCTGACGTATTCCCCTTCCAGTTCGGGGATCACGTTGTTTTTCAGAATATTCAGCGCAAGGATACTCCTGCACTTCATATAGTCTTCGGTCATAAAATCGCCGCTTACGATGTTGGCTTTTTCAAGATACCTTTCGTTCTCGGCTATTCCCCTTATTATCCTTTCGAAATATCCTCTGAGTTCTCTGTCCAGCGTCCTCGGATACCTCATCCCCATGTCTGTCCCGAAATTCGGGGTCTGCTGAGTCTGAAACCACAAAAACCCGTCGGTCTCGGCGCCCATAAACTTAAGACAGTGTTCGGCAAAATCCGCCGCTTTCATACCGAAAATCTTTTTATCCCAAGGTAACGCCGTGGGGCAGTCCTCGCTGTAGTCGTATTCCTTGTCCCAGTTCACCAGTAAAAATTTCTTTCCCGAACGGCGGACGTCGCCCATGGTCACCTTTCTTATGTCGTCGAACTCGCAAAAAGCGTATTTTTCGGGGTGGAGATATTCCTTTACCAGACGGGAAACTTCCTTCGGGTCGGCTTTGTAACGGAAAGTGAACGGACCGAGTTTTTGCGGATAATATTCCTTAAGGTCGATTATGATAAACTCCGTTTCCGTTTCGTCGATAATCTTTTTGAACCCTTCCAATGCGTGAATAAATGTGTCGCCGGTAAAAGGTCCGTGACAAAGTACGATTTCATTATTTTTAGTGTCCAGCCTTACGCAAAAATGCCTGATCCCGTAACAAAACTGAGTATATACGTCGTGGTCCTGACAACAGGCTATCTTAGCCATTCCGTAAGTTCCCGCATTGTGTGCGCTCGGAATAACCAGACTTGTAAGAAAGGTTTCGTCTTTTATGTATTTCATCCAGTTGCGGTAAATCACTTTGCCCTCCGAAACGTACTTTATTTTTAATGATACTATCGCAAAAAACCTTTGTCAATGGCGATTTTTCCGCAATAAGCGTTAAAGTTTATAACATATCGCCATTTTTGCCAGCACGGTTTTCTTGATTTCCGCCACCGCTTCGGCGAGATAAATTTTCGGGTCGATACAGTTTTCGTTCGAGGCAAGTCCTTTCTTCATTCCGTCGGTAAAGGCTTTCCGAAGCTCGGTTGCGAAATTTATTTTCTTTATCCCCGCTCCGATACAGGCTCTCAACACCTCGTCGGAAAGTCCGCTCGCCCCGTGCAGAACCAGCGGAATACCGGTTTTTGTACGGATTTTTTCTATCAGGTCTACTTTTATGTCGGGAGTTCCTTTATAAAATCCGTGTGCGTTGCCTACTCCTACGGCAAGGGAATCGCACCCCGTCGCTTGAACGAATTCCGCCGCTTGAAAGGGATCGGTATAGCGTACCGACGAGACGGTTTCCTCCCGTCCGCCCACGGCGCCGAGTTCGGCTTCCAGCGTGACGCTTCTCGGCAGTATCGCTTTCACCGCAAGAGTCTTTTGCACGTTTTCTTCATAGCTCAATGCGCTTCCGTCGAACATAACCGAACTAAACCCCGCTTTAACGCATTCCTTTGCAAGGGCTTCTCCGTCCCCGTGGTCGAGGTGCATACAGTAAAGATCGTCGTATCCGTCCAGCAAAGCCTTTACCATCGCAGGATATACCGCCACCCCTCCGTATCTTAAAGTCCTCGGTATGGTCTGGATTATGACGCCTTTCCCCGTTTCCTTCACCGCTTCCGCTACCGCCAAGGCGCTTTCGAGATTGTCTATGTTGAACGCCGGGACGGCTTCGTCACATCCCGTCTTTTTGATTAGCTCGATAAAGTTTACTGCCATAAATTACTCTCCGTAAAAACGTTTTCTTTTATATTTAATTGTAACAGCCGCTTAAGTTTTGTCAATGGCGAGTAAGAAAATCCGACATTTTCGGGTATTGCAATCGCCCTTAAACGTATGGTAATATATTTATTATAAATTCAAAAGGGAGATTTTGCCTTATGGAAGAAAAATCCGCCGTTATTACGGACAATACCCCCCCTGTAAATAAAACCGTTCAACAAAAAAAATACATTCCCAAAAAGGAATTGTATGTTTTCGGTTTAGCCGCTTTAGGACAAGGTATGATCTATGCGGCAATGAGCAGTTACATATCCGACTTCTATCTCAACGTAATGAAAGTCGGACCGCTTTTCGTAATGCTCCTTATGCTGCTCGCCCGTTTGTGGGACGCCATAAACGATCCGATCATGGGCATGATAGCCGACAGGTTCGACTCTAAACACGGAAAATATAAACCTTATATCCTTTACGGATTCATACCCATAGCCTTGCTTACGGTATTTATGTTTTTCGTGCCGGATTTTGCCAAACAGGGCAGCGAAAATTATTCGGAAACGGGAACTTACGTTTACGTTGCGCTGATTTACGTCTTCTGGGGTATGATTTACACCATGAGCGACGTACCTTTCTGGAGTTTACCCAACGCAATAACCCCCAACGCCGCCGAAAGGGGCAAAACCTTCTCTTTTGCCAGAACTCTCAACGGTATCGGCAGCGCCGTTCCGATGGCCATCATTATGCTCCTCGGTTGGATTAAAACTCCCGACGGACAGGAAATCGGTTACGAAACGAGATATATAATAATGTCTTCGGTAGCCGCCGTATGCGGTTGTATGCTCTTCGTATCCAGTTATTTCATCACTAAAGAGAGAATAAAAATACCTAAACCCGTACGCGACGCAAACTATGTAAGCCCTCTGAAACTTATATTCGGAAGCAAACAGCTTATGCTCGTGGTTCTGATGGGCATATTGTCCAGCGGAAGATATATGTTGCAGGCGGCGGCGATACACGTCTCCAGATATACCTTCTATCTGGAAGGCATGACCGTTGCCGAAAGTCAGTCCACCGTTCAGCTCGTGTTCAGCGTTTGCACTGCAGTGGGTATGTTCGGAGCCATGCTCGCCACTCCCGCCCTGATCAAGAAATTCAGTTACAAATCCCTCATAATTTCCACAAGTTTAGCCGGAGGCGTTGCCGGTATCATTGGTTATATACTCGGACCCACCACGAATTACAATCTCTGGGCGCTCATACCGTTTTTGCTCATCTCCAGCGTCCCCCTCGGTATCATCAACGTGATAAGTTACGCAATGATAGGCGACTGCCTGGACGAAATGGAATTAAAGACCGGACGACGGGAATCCGGTTTGGGGTCGGCTTGCCAGTCCTTCGTCAACAAACTGGGCAACGCCCTCGCCACCACCATGATAATAGCCATGTATATGATAGTCGGGCTGAACGTCAACGCCATGGCGGAAGCCGGTATGGGAGAATTCATCAACCCGACGGAATTGAGCAACGGTATCCGGAACGGAATGTATATGCTGGTCACCCTCATCCCCGCAATATGCCTGTTGCTCTGCTGCATACCGATATTCTTCTATAAACTTACCGGAAAAGCCAAAGACGATATGTTGACGGCTTTGGAAGAAGCCAGAAAGGCTCGGGGCGTGAAAATAGAAGAAGGCGAGGACGAACCCGAAATATTTACCGAAGAGTTCGTCAAAGAGGAAGCCGAAGCCGCCGAAAAAGCGGAACTCAACGCTTCGTCGGAAACGGAAGAAGAAAACCGATAAAAAAATTTTTAACTTACTTTTTCGGAGGTAAAATGAAATATATAGAATTTGACGACAAAAGACCTTTGGACGTTATCCCCGTAGGCAGAGTGGCAATAGATTTCAATCCCGTGGATTATTTCAAGACGCTCGCCGAAAGCGACACTTTCAAAAAATACGTCGGCGGCAGTCCGGCGAATATAGCCGTGGGACTTTCCCGCCTCGGCAAGAAATGCGGTTTCCTTGCCAAAGTCAGCGACGACCGTTTCGGCGATTACGTCACCGACTTCTTCCGCAAGGAAAATATCGACGTTTCGCACATAACCCGTTGCACCGGCGGAGAAAAGCTCGGACTTACCTTTACCGAGATCCTCTCCCCCGACGAAAGCAGTATCCTTATGTACCGCAACGATGCGGCAGACCTTATGCTCCACCCCGACGACGTGGACGAAGAATATATTTCGAAAGCTAAAATTTTGATAATAAGCGGTTCGGCTCTGTCGCAGAGCCCTTCCCGAGAAGCCTGCCTGAAAGCCCTGACTTTCGCCAAAAAAGTCGGCACCAAGGTTCTTTTCGATATAGATTACCGCCCCTACAACTGGAAAAACAACGACGAAATAGCCCTTTACTATTCCGCCGTCGCCGAAAAAAGCGACATCATAATGGGTTCCCGCGAGGAATTCGACCTCACCGAAGCCCTTATCGAAAAAGGCCGTACCGACCGCCAGACCGCCGATTATTTCTTTTCGAAAGGCAGTTCCATAGTGGTCATCAAACACGGCAAGCAAGGCTCCACCGCCTACACTTGCGACGGAAACAGTTACAAGATCAAACCCTTCCCCGTCACCGCCTTGAAGTCCTTCGGCGGAGGAGACGGTTACGGAAGCGCCTTCCTGTACGGACTTCTGGAAGGAATGGACATCCCCGACTGTCTGGAACTCGGCAGCGCCTCGGCTTCCATGCTCGTCAAAGCTCACGGTTGCTCGCTGTTTATGCCCACCCTCGAGGAGATCAAAGCTTTTATAGCCGAAAGTAAAGCCCGTTACGGGGAAATGGTAGCGAGAGGTTAAAAATTATGTTCGATTATCCCGTATTTAACTCCGCAGGAGAAAAAATCATCTGCAGCATAGACGGCAAAAATCCCGAAATGCTGATGGACATCACCGTTTACAAACTCAAAAAAGGACAGGAAAAGACTTTCTTTTCCCGAAATAAGGAATTTGCCGTACTCTTGACCGAGGGCAAGGTCCGTTTCCTCGCCGACGGCGTGGACGAGATCGCCGAAAGGAGCGACGTTTTCAACGATCTGCCTTCCTGCGTGCAGATCTCCAAGGATTTTACTTTGAAAGTCGAAGCGCTGGAAAACAGCGAGCTCATCGTGGCTTCCACCGAAAACGACAAATCCTTCCCCTGCGTGGTCTACCGTAAAAAAGACATAATCTGCACGGTAAGCTGCGAAGGAAAATGGGAAAACACCGCCGTCAGGGACGTGAACACCGTTTTCGATTACGACAACGCTCCTTTTTCCAACCTCGTGGTGGGCGAAGTCCTCGCCCGTCAGGGACGTTGGTGGAGTTATATCCCCCATTACCACCCCCAACCCGAAGTTTATTATTATAAATTCGAAAGAGAGGAAGGGTTCGGCGCCTGCTTCATCGGAGACGAAGCGCATACGATAAAGGACGGGAGCGCAGGATGCTTCCCCGGAGGCAAGACCCACGTCCAGGTCACCGCACCCGGGTATCCCATGTATTGCTGTTGGATCATCCGTCACCTCGACGGCGACCCCTGGCTCAAGACCCGTATCGTGGACGAACGGTACGCCTGGCTGGAAAAATAAAGGAGGCGCTTTATGGCTGATATTCGTCTCACCGTCGGACAGGCGGTGGTAAAATTTTTGGACAATCAATACGTCGCCGCCGAAATAGACGGCGTTATGACCGAAACCAAATTCGTGGAAGGGTTCTATACCATATTCGGACACGGGTGCGTCCTGGGTATCGGGGAAGCCCTGAGTATGGAAAAACATTCCCTCAAGGTCTATCAGGGCAAAAACGAACAGGGAATGGCTCTCGCCGCCGCTTCCTACGCAAAAACCAACAACCGACTGAAAATCATTCCCTGCGTGTCCAGTATCGGACCGGGTTCGGCAAATATGGTCACCGCCGCCGCTACCGCCACGGTGAACAATCTGCCGCTTTTACTGTTTATGGGCGACAGCTTCGCTTCCCGTCAACCCGACCCGGTGCTTCAGCAGGTGGAACAGACCTATAACCCCACCGTCACCACCACCGACGCTTTCCGTGCGGTCACCAAGTTTTTCGACAAGGTGACTCGCCCCGAAATGATAATGACCTCCCTCCTCAACGCCATGAGAGTGCTGACCGATCCGTCGGAATGCGGAGCGGCGGCTATCGCCATAAGCCAGGACGTGCAGGGAGAAAGTTATCTTTACCCCGAAAGTTTCTTCGAAAAAAGAGTTCACCTTATCCGCAGACGGCAACCCGAAAATTACGAACTGGAAAAAGCCTGCGAAGTCATTAAAGCCTCTTCCTTCCCGTTGGTCGTGGCAGGCGGCGGCGTCCGTTACTCTTTTGCGAGCAACGCTCTGAAAGACTTCTGTCTTAACCACAATATCCCCTTCGCCGAAACCCAGGCGGGAAAGAGTGCGGTCGAATCGTCCTTTGCCCTCAACCTCGGCGGAATAGGCGTAACGGGAAATGCCTGCGCCAATACCGTTGCGGCGAAAGCCGATCTGATAATCGGCGTGGGGACCCGTTTTTCCGACTTCACCACTTCGTCAAAATGGCTGTACCCGAACGCTAAGGTGGTCACCGTCAACGTCTCGCCTTTCCATGCGGCTAAACTCGACGCAGTGCCCGTGCTCGGCGACGCCGAAGCGACTTTAAGGAAACTCGACGAACTGCTCGGCGATTACAGATCTTCTTACGGCGGAGAAATTTCCGAAGCCAAAAAGAACTGGGACAGAGAATACGCCAGACTTTCCGCTATAGAGTACTCCCCCGACATGACGCCCGAAAACGAGATCCGTACCGCCGACTGTCTGGAAAACTACGTCAGGAACGTGGGCGGGACGATCTGCCAGACCTCGGCGATAGCTCTTATCAGAAACATTATCCCTTCCGACGCCATAGCCGTGGGAGCTTCGGGTTCTCTCCCGGGGTGTCTGCAGAGAATGTGGACCACCGACGCCCTCTACTCTTATAATATGGAATACGGCTATTCCTGTATGGGTTACGAAATAGCCGGAGCGGTGGGCAGCAAAATGGCTTGCCCCGACAAGGAGGTTTACGCTTTCGCAGGCGACGGAAGCTTCAATATGCTCCATTCGGAAATGCTCACCGCAGTTCAGGAACACCTGAAAATCAACGTTCTTTTATTCGACAACGCAAGTTTTGGATGCATCAACAACTTGCAGATGGGGCAAGGTATAGATTCCCTTTGTACCGAGTTAAGGAGCCGTAACGGCAATGATCCAATACGGGAAGGCGATTTTATGAACGTGGATTACGCCGCCGTCGCCGCCGGATACGGTTTCAAATCCTACACCGCAAGGACTATGAAGGAACTGGAAAACGCCCTGAAAGACTCCTTGAAACAGACCTCCCCCGTTCTCATCGACATAAAGGTACTGCCCAAGACCATGACCGACGGTTACGGCAGCTGGTGGAACGTGGGCGTGAGCGAAGTCCCGCACGGCGAGAAAGCCGAAAACGCTCTGGCGGAAAGAAAGGAAAAACTTTCCCAGGCGAGAAAATACTGATATTTTAACTTTTATTAAAGAGGTAAATCATATGAATTTCAAAAACGTTTCACTGGGGATAGCCCCCATCGGGTGGACCAACGACGACATGCCCGACCTCGGCAAGGAAAACACCTTCGCCCAATGCGTCAGCGAAATGGCCCTCGCCGGCTTTACGGGTTGCGAAATAGGCAACAAGTTTCCTAAAGACCGAGAGGTCCTGAAACGCGCCCTCGACATACGGGGTCTGCAGATCGCCAACAAATGGTTCTCTTCCTTTATCCTTACCCGTCCTTTCGAGGAAGTGGAAAAGGATTTCCGAGCCGAATGCGAATTCCTTGCCTTTATGGGCGCAAAACGTATCGGCGCCAGCGAACAGAGTTACAGCGTGCAGGGTAAGGACATTCCGGTCTTCGGGCACAAATACGTCCTCAACGACAAAGAGTGGAAAACTCTCTGCGACGGACTCAACCGCTTGGGAGAAATTGCCGCAGAGTACGGTATTTCCCTCACCTATCACCACCATATGGGCACCGTCGTCCAGACCGCCGACGAAATAGACCGTTTTATGGCGATGACCGATAGGGACAAAGTTTCCCTCCTCTACGACACGGGACATTTAGCTTATTGCGGAGAAGATTATCTCGCCGTTTTGAAAAAATACGTCGACAGGATCAAGCACGTCCATCTGAAAGACATTCGTCCCGCCGTGGTAGAACAGGTCAAAAAGGAAGATCTGAGTTTTCTTCAGGGCGTCCGCAAGGGTGCGTTCACCGTTCCGGGAGACGGCAGCATAGATTTCAAACCGGTGTTCGAAATTCTTTCAGACGCCGGATACGAAGGTTGGTTGCTGGTGGAAGCCGAACAGGACCCCGCCGTCGCCGATCCCTTCGAATACGCCGTCAAAGCCCGTAAATACATCAAAGAAACCGCAGGAATATAATTTTCAGGAGGAATTATGGAAACCTTAAAGTATTTTACCAACAATAAATTCTACGAAAGCAAAACCGATTCTTATTACGAAGTTTACGATCCGTCCACCGGCGAACAGATCGCACGCAGTCCGAAAATGCTCCTCGAGGAAGTGCAACAGGTCATCGAAAACGCCCATACCGCTTATCAGACCTGGTCGAGAGTTCCGGTCATCAAGAGGGTTCAGATCCTCTACAAAGTCAGGGATCTGCTTATGGAAAACCTCGAAGAACTCTCCCTGCTGGTTGCCAAAGAACACGGTAAGTGCTACGAAGAAGCCAAGGGCGACGTGCTGAAAGCCAAGGAAGCCACCGAACTCGCCTGCACCATGCCCATCACCATGCAGGGCGATTCCCTTATGGACGCCTCCACCGGTTACGACACCGTTTTGTATAGAGAATCCATGGGCGTTTTTGCGGGAATGAGTCCTTTCAACTTCCCCGCAATGATTCCAATGGGCTGGATGGCTCCCGTCTGTATCGCCTGCGGCAACACGATGGTCTTGAAACTCGCCGGAGCCACCCCCATGACCAGTCTCCGTATCTGCGAATTATACAGAGAAGCCGGTCTCCCCGACGGCGTACTCAACGTCATCACCTGCGACAGAGTGGTCAACAAAGAACTTCTGACCAATCCCCTAATAAAAGGCGTCTCCTTCGTGGGAAGCACCTCGGTAGGAAAATACGTCTATTCCACCGCCGCCGCAAACGGTAAGAGAGCGCAGGCTCTTTGCGAAGCCAAGAACCACGCTCTCGTCCTGGAAGACGCCGCCCTCGACCGTACCGCCGCAGGGATAGTCAACGCCGCTTTCGGCTGTGCCGGAGAACGCTGTATGGCGCTACCCGTCGTCGTCGTGCAGGAATCCATAGCCGACGAACTCGTGGCGAAAATAAAGGAAATCGCCTCCAAACTCAAAGTCGGTCCCGCTTACGACAAAACCAGTAAACTCGGTCCCGTATATTCCGCTTCCCATAAAAAGAGCGTTATCGATTGGATAGAAAAAGGTCTCGCCGAAGGAGCCGAACTCGTCCTCGACGGACGTAACGTGACCGTCCCCGGATACGAAAACGGTTTCTACCTCGGGCCCACCGTCCTCGACAAGGTCACCCCGGAAATGACCGTGGGCATCAACGAAATTTTCGGGCCGGTGCTCTGCGTCAAACGGGTAAAGACTTTCGAGGAAGGTCTGGCTTTGATGAACTCCAACCCCTTTGCGAACGGTTCGGTCATCTATACTCAGAACGGTTATTACGCCCGTGAATTTGCCCGCAACACCGACGGAGGTATGGTGGGCATCAACGTAGGCATCCCCGTGCCGGTAGGCTTCTTCCCCTTCAGCGGACACAAGAATTCCTTCTTCAGCGACCTGCACACGTTGGGCAAGGACGGGTACCGTTTCTTTACCGAGTCCAAATGCGTCACCACCCACTGGTTCGACGAACACGAGAAAAAATCCACCAAGGTTTCCACCTGGGACGGAACCATATAAAATAAACCAATCAACTTTAAGGAGAACATCTGTTATGCTTAAAATAGGTATTATCGGCGCCGGCAGAATAGGCCGTGTGCATTGCGAAAGCATTACCCGTTATGTAAAAAACGCCGTGGTGAAAGCCATAGCCGATCCTTTCATCACCGAAGAAACCGCCAAATGGGCAAAAGACAAGGGCATAAACGAAATTTACGACGACTATAAAAAGATCCTCGCCGACAAAGAAATAGACGCCGTGCTGATCTGCTCTTCCACCGACACCCATTCGGCTATATCCTTGGACGCCATCGCCGCAGGAAAGCACGTTTTCTGCGAAAAACCCATAGATCACGACGTCAAGAAGATCTGCAAGGTCCTCGACGCTCTGAAAGATAGCAAGGTCAAATATCAAGTCGGTTTCAACCGTCGCTTCGACCACAATTTCCGTGCGGCGAGAGAAGCCGTGGCGCAGGGAAAAATCGGCGACCTCAACCTCGTCAAAATCTGCTCGAGAGACCCCGGGGCTCCTCCCGTGGAATATATAAAGGTTTCGGGCGGAATCTTCCTCGATATGACCATACACGATTTCGATATGGTGAGGTATCTATCGGGCAGCGAAGTTACCGAAGTTTTCGCTTACGGACAAGTTTTGGTGGACAAAACCATCGGGGAAGCCGGCGACATCGACACCGCCGTCATCACAATGAAACTGGCTAACGGCGCTTTAGCCGTCATCGACAACTGCCGCAGGGCAAGTTACGGCTACGACCAGCGCGCCGAAGTATTCGGCAGTCTCGGTCAGGTGGCTATAGCTAACGATACCGTTTCCAACGCCGTCATAAGCGACGCAAACGGCGTCCACGCCGAAAAACCCCTCAACTTCTTCCTCGAAAGATATATGGGAGCGTACGTCGCCGAAGTCAACGAATTCATCGACAGCATCGTCAACGACTCCCCCGTCCCCGTGGACGCTCAAAGCGGACTGGAAGCCGTCCTGATAGGTCTCGCCGCCAAAAAATCCCTCCTCTTGAACGCTCCGGTAAAATTGGATGATATTCGCAAAGAATATTCACTTTAAGCCGTTTTTACGACAATTTAACTTGCAAACGCAACCTGTAAAAGGGTTGCGTTTTTTGTTGCTCTCGCTTGACAAACGCCCTGCCGTTAACTTATCATATTAAGTAATGATTTTTGTGCCGCAAGGCTTATTTACGAGGGACGAAAAATGAAAGAAAAAGGGTTCAGCAATCAGCTTTATACCAAGCTTCAGACCGAAAAAATTCTGGAAAGGATAGCTAAATTCGACAACAAACTCTACCTGGAATTCGGCGGAAAACTTTTCGACGACATGCACGCTTACCGAGTGCTCCCGGGTTTCGAATACAACGCCAAAATAAACATTCTCAAAAAACTTAAAGACAAGGCGGAAATTATTTTCGTAATAAGCGCAGGCGACATCGAACGCAACAAGATAAGAGCCGACTTCGGCATAACCTACGGCGACGACGTACTCCGTCTGATAGACAAAATCCGCGCTATGGGTATTTACATTAACAGCGTGGTGGTCACTCAGTACAGCGGACAGTCCGCCGCCGACGTTTTCCTGAACAAACTCAACCGCCGAGGGGAGAAAACTTACGTTCACCGCCGCACTCCGGGGTATCCCACCGACGTGGACACCATAGTCAGCGACGTAGGTTACGGCGCTAACCCTTACATAGAAACCACCCGTCCTTTGGTAGTGGTGACAGCCCCCGGACCCGGCAGCGGAAAACTCGCCACTTGTTTAAGTCAGCTTTACCACGAATATAAACGCGGCGTAAAGGCGGGCTACGCCAAATTCGAAACCTTTCCCGTCTGGAATCTTCCTTTGCGTCACCCCGTCAACGTCGCTTACGAGGCGGCTACCGCTGATCTTGCCGACATCAATATGATAGACCCCTATCACCTCGAAGCCTACGGCATAAGCACGGTCAACTATAACCGTGACATAGAGTGCTTCCCCATAGTAAAATCCATTCTCACCAAAATAACCGGCGACGAAAATCTCTACCGTTCTCCCACCGACATGGGGGTAAATATGGCGGGATTTGCCATAACCGACGACGAAGCGGTAAGAAAAGCAGGCAGGCAGGAAATAATCCGCCGTTTCTACAAAACCAGCTGCGACTACAAACAGGGTCTTTGCGACATCAGCGCGCCGCAGAGGATACGCCTCCTTATGAACGAGAACAAGATCCCCTTCTCCGAAAGAACGGTAGTGGAACCGGCTTTGAAAAAAGCCGAACAGTGCCTTTGCCCGTCGGTCGCCATAGAACTTCCCGACGGCAGGATAGCCGTAGGACGGGCGTCCACTCTCATGACGAGCTGTTCCAGCGCCGTGCTCAACGCCATTAAAATGATGGCAGACATCGCCGATAACGAACTTTTACTCTCCCCCGCCGTCCTCGAACCCATTACGAGATTGAAAAAAGAAATTCTGCACAGGGACAAATTCCGTCTTAACCTTGCCGACGTCCTGACCGCTCTCAGTATCTGCGCCGTGGACGACGCAACCGTCAACAAAGCCTACCTCAAACTCACCTTGCTCAAAGACTGCGAAGCCCATTCTTCCTGTATGCTCCCCGAAATAGATTTGAGTATGCTCCGAAAACTCGGCGTGAACGTCACCTGCGAACCGGAATTCGCCACCAAGGAACTCTACGGGGTTTAAGCCTTTTCATCTCCGACTTCTGTTTATTGCCGTTTCGACAAGAAACGGCTTTTTTTACGGTTTTTTGTCCATATAAATTAGTTATAATGGTCTCTCGGAGAGACTTATGCTGAAAAAAACCTTCTTGAAATATTTAATATACTTCCCCGTATTCGCCCTGCTTGCCCTCGCCGAAAAATCCCTCGGTATTACCGGATTTTCCAACGGACTGGTCTTCGCTCTCGTCTATTGCAGGGAAAAATATTACGTCTATATCCCCTGCTTTGCGGGAGCCGAACTCGCCGTCAATTTTTCCCTCCCCGCACTCTCCTGGATAGGTGCGGCGGCCTTTCTTGCGGCATTGACGGTATTCGTCCACTACAAAAAACGCCTGCGTTACCATATGGCGGAAACCACCGTCCTTACCGTGATCTCCCTGATACCTTATGCGGTTTTCAGCGGTACCGATCTCTTCTCCGTAGCCATAACCTCCCTGTCCTTTCTGCTCGCTCCCGTTTTTCACTACCTTGCGATAATAGCTCTCTATCCGCCCCTCGTCAGAGGGCTTAAATACCGCCTCAACCCCAACGAAAAATTCGCTTTAGGGCTGTATCTCGCTCTCCTGTCGGCAGGACTTGCCTCCTTCCGTCCCTTCGAGGTCTCGGTCTATTATTTCGCCCTCGGATTCGGTTTCCTGTTTTTAAGAAGCGTGGAAAAATCCGTCCTGCCCTTTTTCGGTATCTGCGCAGGACTCGGAGCCGCCGTGGGTACGGGAGAACTCGGTTTCCTCGCTTATTCGGCTTTCCTTTCGGTGGTGGCGAGCGGAACTTCCTCCCTTCGCTCTCCGCTTGCCGCAGCCGCTCTGAGCCTCTCTTTTCTGTGTGCGGTCTATTTCTTCAATTCCGCCACCGACCTCTTCATACTGCTGCCTTTCGTCGCAGGATGCGCTTTGGGAATGTGTTTTCCTCGAAAATTTTTCAAAAAAATCCTCGCCTTTCAGCAAGGTTATCACGCTCGCTACGCTCTCCGCACCGTGGTCAACCGAGACAGGGAGGACCTCGCTGCCCGCCTAAAATCCGTCTCCTCTGCTTTCGGGGAAATGCAAAAACTTCTTTCCGACGAGCAACCCGAAGACGACCCCGAGCTCCTGGTCCGAAACGTATGCGAAAACGCTTGTATTTCCTGTCCTTCGGTAAAAAAATGTCTGGAAAAAATACCCGATTTATACATATCGGTAAAAAAACTCGTTTATTCCGCACTAAGCAACGGCAGGACCAGTATCCTCGACGCAGGGGTAAGTTTAGGCGAAAACTGTACACGACTGGCTTTTTTGATTAATCTCGTCAACGACAGCGTCAAGCAATACCGCAAAATGCAGGAACGTAAAAGCGGTATAGAACAGGGAAGGCTCATGGTCGTGAGCGTAGCCGGCGGAGTGGCGGATCTCCTCGAAGAACTGGCTTCGTCGGTAAACAAAGGACTCGCCTTCGATCCCGAGCCCGAAAAGCACCTTATGGAAAAATTGGCTCAAGCAAACGTGGTCGCCACCGACGTAATGATATATAACGGCGACGGCGACAAGGAGATCACCCTCGTGGTCAGGGAATCCGACGTCAACAAACCCGCCCTTAAGGATATTATCGGCGAAACCATCGGAATGCCCATGGCGGAATATGCCAGAAGGAAGGACGTCAAAGGCATGGCAAGCGTCTGCTACTGTCCCGCTCCCGTTTACAAGATCCTCTACGGGGAAAGTTTCGCCGCAAAGGAATCCCGCTCCGGCGACTCCGGTCTGGCGGTCAAGATCGGTAAACACAAACTTATGTTCGTATTGAGCGACGGTATGGGCACGGGAAAAAACGCCTCCGACACCGCAGAGAGGGTAGCCCGCCTCATCGAATCGTTCTATAAAGCCGGCTTCGGTCACAAAACCATTTTTTCCGGCGTTTCCCGTCTGCTTGCATTGCGTAAAAACGAGGACTTTAGTGCCCTTGACGTTGCGGTTATAGATATCCAAAACGGGGAAATAGACTTCATCAAGCAGGGCGGACGGGAAAGTTTCGTATTCAGCGGAGGTTCTTACGAAATAATAAACGGCGGCACTTTGCCCATAGGTATCCTTTCCGAAAGCGAACCCGTCGTGGAAAGCCGCCGTCTGAAAACAGACGATACCGTCGTTATGATGAGCGACGGGGTTGCGGACGCCGTGAACGAAGGAGAAGTGGCGCAGATAATGAGCGGCTCCGTCCTGAATCCTCAGGACGCCGCCGACTCCCTGATCGAAGAAGCGATACGCCTTTCGGGCAAGAAGAAGGACGATATGACGGTCATCGTGCTGCGGTTGGTCAGAGCGTAATTTCCCGTTGCGGGTTTCCGCTTGATTTATCTTAAAAAAAATTATATAATTTTTTTATGAAAACGGAAATTCTCCCTTGTAAAATAGGCGTCGCCGTAAGCGGCGGAAGAGACTCGATGGCGCTGCTCGACTTATATCTGAAAAGCGGACAAGATCTCATAGTCCTCAACGTGGAACACGGCATAAGGGGTAAAAGTTCCTTGCTCGACAGCGAATTCGTCAAAAATTACTGTTCGGAAAGGGACATTCCCTTCATGGGCTTTTCCGTGGACACACCCTCGTACGCCGAAGCCAACGGCGTCAGTTGCGAACTGGCGGCAAGGATCCTCCGTTACCGCATTTTTCGAAAACTTCTCGACGACGGCGTCGTGGACAAAATAGCTTTGGCTCACCACGCCGACGACAATACCGAAACTCTCCTTATGCGTATCCTCAGAGGTACCGGCATAGGCGGATTGCAGGGGATCCGTTCCGGCAGGGAATTTCTGCGACCCTTGCTTCGTTACACCCGCAATGACATCATCTCTTACGTCGAACGGAACGCCGTCCCCTATGTAGAGGACGAAAGCAATGCCGACGACGCTTATACCCGTAATTTTTTACGGAACGAAATTATACCGTTATTGAAAAGCCGTTATCCCGACCTGAACGCTTCCTTTGCCCGTCTTGCCGAAAACGCTTCCGAAGTGGAAAGGTATCTTTCCTCGAAGATCGTCCCCGCATTCGAATGCGAAGAGGGCTTCTTTATCCCCGACGTTTTTTCCGAACCCGACCTGATAGTCAAATATTCCTTAAACGCCGCATTGAAAAACATGGGGGTATGGCAGGACGTGGAAAGAGTGCATTTCAATGCCGTGGTCGGACTTAAAGACAAGGAAAACAACGCCTTCCTCAATCTTCCCTACGGCGTAAACGTGGCAAAATACAACGGCGGACTGCTGTTGTACCGTGCCGCCAAGCCTTTCGCAAAAGTCGTTTTCGACGGACGGGAAATAATTTCCGACGGATTCGTTTACCGCTTTCAGCCCTCGGAAAAAATCGTCAGAAGCTGCACCGCCGATTTCGATAAACTGAAAGGGAAAATCGTCCGCAGAAAAGAGGACGGAGACTTTTTCCGCAAAGTAAACGGAAAAAGAAAACTTTTAAGCGACTTTCTCAACGAAAGGAAGCTTTCCGTCGCGGCGAAAGACTCCCTGCTCGTGGTTGCCGACGGAAAAACCGTCCTCGCCGTCCTCGGGTTGGAGGTTGCCGACGAAGCGAAAATTACTTCGGAAACGAAAAAAATCATACATATTATCAAGGAGAAGCAAAACTTATGATGAGAGAAGATCTGGACAGAATACTTATCACCAAGGAGCGCATTGCCGAAAGAGTGAAATCCCTCGCCGCGGAAATTAAAAAGGATTTCGGCGACGAAGACCTTATTATGGTGTGTATTCTCAGAGGAAGCTGTTACTTTTTCGCAGACCTTACCAAGGAACTCGACAATTTCGTAACTTTAGAATTCATGTCGGTAACGAGTTACGGCTCGGGGACGACTTCCAGCGGCGAAGTTCGGATAATCAACGATATTTCCTGCCCTATCGAAGGGAAAAACGTAATAGTGGTGGAAGATATCATAGATACCGGATTTACTTTGTCCTATCTGAAACGTATCCTTACCGAAAGACGGCCGAAAGCCTTGAAAATCTGCGCTCTGCTCGACAAACCTTCCCGCAGGGAAACTTCCATCGACGGCGACTACGTCGGTTTCGTAATTCCCAACGAATTCGTGGTGGGCTACGGACTCGATTATGCGCAGAAATACCGCAATATCCCCGAAATAGGAATTTTGAAAAAGGACGTATATTCCAAATAAATGCACTTTCCCTTGCCCGAGGAACTGAAAAAACTCGCTTCGTACTTTCCCCGTCCGCTTTATATTGTAGGGGGGTATGTACGCGACGTACTTTGTCTGCGTACGCCTTCCGACTGCGACCTTGCCGGCGACACCGACCCGTCCGAAGTGGAAAGACTGCTCGAAAACTCTCCTTTCAAGGTCAAAAAAACCAGCCCGAAACTTATGACTCTGAAGATCGTTTCGGAAAAAGCCTCATACGAATACACGGCTTTCCGTACCGACGATTACGAAACGGGACACAGTCCGGTATCCGTCCGTCGCACAAACGATATAAACGCCGACGCTTCTCGCAGGGATTTTACCGCAAATGCGGTATATCTGAATATCCTGTCGGGCGAAATTTGCGACCCTTGTCACGGTTGCGAAGATATAAAAGGGCGTACTTTACGTCAGATAAGCGAGAAGACCTTTACCGAAGACGGACTGCGCCTTATGCGTCTATGCCGTCAAGCGGCGGAAACGGGTTTTGACATAGATCCTTACACTTTGTCTTGCGCCAAGAAAAACGCCGCCCTGATAAAGGAAATTTCTCCCGAAAGAATACGGGACGAACTGGACAGAATTCTCGTAGCCGACTGCCGTTACGGCACCGAAAAAGCCCACGTCAGAGGGCTACGCCTTTTGGACGAGACGGGAGTATTGCAATATATCCTGCCCGAAATAACCCTCGGAAAAAATCTGCCGCAAAGAGCCGACTTCCACCGTTACGACGTTTTCGGGCATATTCTCGCCACCTTGGAAAACGCCGCCGCGGAAATCCGCCTTGCAGCGCTTTTACACGACGTGGGAAAACCTTATTGCTGTCTTTCAAAAGGCGTTTATCACGGACACGACGTCGAGGGCGAAAGGATAGCCGATGACATTTTGAGTCGTTTAAGGTATCCTAAGACCGTAATTTCGGAGACTAAAAAACTGGTAAGGCTCCATATGGTGGATCTTAAACAGGAAATGCGGGAAAATAAACTCCGTCAATTCTTACAAGAAAACTATAGCCTGCTTCCAAAGTTATTTTTACTTAAACAAGCCGACTATTCGGGGACGGGACTTACCGAGGGGACCTGCCCGTCGGTATCGCGAATGAAAAAAACTCTCGCGGAAATGAAAGAAGAGCGCGTTCCTTTTTCCGTAAAGGAGCTTGCCGTAAACGGACGGGATCTTGACTTCGTGCCGAAGGAAAAGAGAGGGCTCGTCTTAAAAGCCCTTCTCCGTGCCTGTGCATTGAAAGACAATAATCTCGTTGGAAAAGAAAAACAATTAAAATATATAGTTAATTTACTGAAGGAGAACAAAAATGGCTGATTTTATCGATTACTCTTCGGAGTTTATCCGTATTTTTCAAGAAAATATTACCCGAGAAGGCTCGGCTAAACTTCTCGAATGGCTGAAAAAGAGCGACTTTTTCCGCGCGCCAGCTTCCACTAAATTCCATTCCGCTCACGCAGGCGGACTTTGCGAACACAGCGTAAAGACTTATTACCGCTTTTTGCAGAACTTGGAAATGGAATACGCCGAGGAAGCCGAAGAAAAGGTTTCTCCCGAGAGTGCGGCGATAATCGCCCTTTTGCACGACGTATGCAAAGTCAATTACTACAAGGAAGAAATGCGTAACGTCAAAGTTGACGGCGAATGGGTGCAAAAACCTTACTATACCGTGGACGACGCACTCCCCTACGGCCACGGAGAAAAAAGCGTTTACATAATAAGCGGATTTATGCGGCTTACCCGTGAGGAAGCTATGGCGATAAACTGGCATATGGGCGGTTTCGATCAACGTGTTTTAGGCGGAAGTTACGCTTTAAGCGACGTTTTTTACAAGTATCCTACAGCCCTTCTCTTCCACCTGTCCGACGTACAGGCGACTTACCTCGACGAAAAAGGAGAGTAAGACATTGGAGTTACGACCTTATAAAGAAAGCGATTTGGAAAAGATCCTTCTTTTGTTCTATGAAACGGTACATTCCGTAAATGCCGCCGATTATAATAAAGAACAGCTCGACGCCTGGGCGCCCCTCAATCCCGATACCGAAAAATGGGGAAAGACTTTGCGTTATGCCATAACTTACGTGGCTACCGAAAACGGAACCTTGCTCGGTTTCGGCAGTATCGACAAAAGCGGTTTTTTGCATTATCTGTTCGTAAACAAAAACTTTCTGCGGAAAAAAACAGCTACCGCATTATGCGACAAACTCGAAAAACTCTGTCCTCGCAATATCGTCACCCACTCTTCCATAACGGCTAAACCTTTTTTTGAAAAAAGAGGATATATCGTGATAAAAGAACAAACCGTGGAAAGATTCGGGGTCGAATTGCGGAATTACGTTATGGAAAAACAGGCTTTATGATCGTTTTTTTGCAGGTAAACGTTTTAAGTTAAAAGAACCGACCGTTATGGTCGGTTCTTTGTTTTATTTCGAATAAATTCCCCTTTCACTCTACCGTTTCCGTTTCGGTTTCGCTTTCGCTTATATTTTCTTTTTCCGTTGCCTCGTCGGACTTTTTCGAAAAAAGATTTTTGAAATGGGCAAAGCGGAATATGAATATTTCACGGAAAAGCATACAGGCGAGAAAGGACAGCGTTCCGCCGAAGAGAACGTCGCTCATAAAATGCGCTCCTACCACGATACGGCTTATCGCCACTATTCCCGTAAAGACCGCCGTACCCGAATAGATAACGGCTTTGATCCATTTTTTGTTCCATTTTTCCAAAAGGTCGGGCAGGCATACCAAAGTATAAATAACTCCCGCGCTGTAAGTGTGTCCCGACGGGAAAGACTTGCAGCTGTCGCTGATTTCCACGCCGTGCGCCACGGGTACGAGATTGCGTTCGCCGTTGACGACGTACCAACGCGTAAAGTATTCGAACCCGTACTCCTCGCTGTAGTTCATCGCGCGGTATCTCATTCTGCCCACGGGTCCCTTTACGAAGTGGACAACAAGATAGCATATAATTACGCCAAGTATTACCAGAACCCATATTATCAGCTTATCGTTGGTTACTTTGCCGACGTTTTTCCAGGTCAGAACCAACAGAACGGAGTTAATAAGCGTAAGCGTAAGTATGCAGAACTGAACGTAACCTTTTCCCATATACTCTTCGTCGTGCATATGTTCGCCTATGTACTTGAAAATATCGTTGATAAAAAGGTACAGCCCGACGAAAACCGCCACCGCTCCCACTATGGTCAATATAACTCTTAAACTGAGATTATCTTTTCTGATCCCCCACCAGAACAATATTACGCCGACGATGGAACCCATTATGTAAATGGGTGCGCTCCCCACCGCTTCAAAGAACAAGCCGAATCCGCTGGTCGAAAAATAATTTCCCTCCGGAAGGGAGTTCTTGGTCATAATTTTACTTATATCGAGGTCGAACAGCGTGGCTACCGTCAGCAACGCCGCAAACACGATAACAAAAATCGCTATAGCTATCCAGGTATAGAGTTTGTTGGTACGGATGTTGTTCATTCCCTGCTCCTTTTTGAAAAATTATCTTAATTTTAACACAAAACGCCCTTTTTTGCAATAGTAAAAAAAGCGTTTTCACGAACGGAAAACGCTTGAACCGTTTTTTTTTTAAATCACTTTCACATAGCTCCGAGTGGGCTCAGAACGGCTATTGCTATATTGCAATACACCATCAGACTCAGCGCGTCCACGATAGTGCTTATGAAAGGACTGGCTACTACCGCGGGGTCGAGTTTGCATTTCTTTGCGATAAGCGGCAGAATGGCTCCGACGAATTTTGCTATCGCCACCGTAACAGCCATCGTTATGCAGATAACGGCGGCTATAAAGTAACCGTTTTCCACTCTGAAAAGTTGGTCCACCGCCATAAGTTTGCCAAAGCACGCCACGGCAAGCGTTATGCCGAGAAGCACCGAAACTCTTATTTCCTTCCATATAACCTTAAATATGTCGGAAAACTCTATCTCTCCCAACGCTATTCCGCGAATTACCGTAGCAGACGCCTGACTGCCCGCATTACCGCCAGTTCCCGTCAGCATCGGAATACACGCCGTCAAAGTTATGCTGACGGCGAGCGCGCTTTCGTACTTAGTAATGATAATTCCCGTTACCGTCGCGCTCAACATAAGAATCAGAAGCCACGGAGCCCGACTCAACCATATTCTCCAGATACTGGTTTTAAGATAAGGTTTGTCGTTCGGGATAACTGCCGCGATTTTGGAGATGTCTTCCGTCGCTTCTTCCGTAATAACGTCCAATGCGTCGTCTATGGTAATAATACCGACAAGTCGACATTCCTTGTCCACTACAGGCATTGCGAGGAAGTTATATTTATTGAACTGATTAGCCACTTCTTCCTTGTCGGTGAGAGTGTCGATGTAAATGACGTTGGTTTCCATTATGTCGCCGATTTTGGTTTCGTAATCGTTCAAAAGCATAGTCTTTACCGTGACCATACCCAGAAGATAACGGTTTTCGTCGGTGACGTAACAGGTGTATATGGTTTCCTTGTCCACTCCCGTGGCACGAATACGAGCAAACGCTTCCTTGACCGTCATATCTTTCTTGAGATTGACGTATTCGATAGTCATTATGCTTCCCGCGCTGTCTTCGGGATATTTCAGTATTTCGTTTATGGCTGTACGGGTGGCAGGGTCGGACTGGTTCAGAATACGCCGCACCACGTTTGCGGGCATTTCTTCTATTATATCCACCGTGTCGTCGAGGAACAGTTCGTCGATAATGAGCTTAAGCTCCCTGTCCGAAAAGCCCGTTATGAGCATTTCCTGCATATCGGAATCCATTTCCACGAAAGTTTCCGCCGCCAGATCCTTCGGAAGCAAACGGAAAATAAGAGGAAGTTCCTCTTCTTTGACTTCGCTTAAAAACTGCGCGATATCGGCAGGGTTCATTGCGACCAGAATGGGCCGCAGTTCTTTGATGTTCTTTTTTTCTAAAAGAGAAAACAGAATTTCTTCATCCATTATTTACCTCACGAGGGAAAGACTCCCGAATAAGGAAATAAAGACATATTTAGACAGTTAAAAATTTCCGCCGCAAGCGTGTCGTCGGGGAACTTCGCTTAATCGATAACTGCCGTCGGTGCCTTTATTAGCCGAGTCCATCGCTTGCCTCCTTAAAAAAAATTCGTGTGCCGAACCGAAAAAATACGGTCACGACTATAATATTATATGATAAAAAAAAGACGAAGTCAACCGCCCTCGGGCAAACCTCGTCTTGAAAAATCCAACGATAACGCCCCCTTTTCAGTACCCTCCGTCCACTCCGAGCACCTGTCCTGTAACGTAAGACGCGTCGTCGGAAGCGAGAAAAGCCACGGCGGACGCTATTTCTTCCGCTTTACCGCCGCGTCCGAGCGCCAATCCGTCGAAAAACGCCTTCTTGTCTTCTTCGGACAGTTTAGCGTTCATCGGGGTTTCGATAAAGCCCGGCGCTATGCAGTTGACTCTTACCGAAGACAACCCCGCCTCTTTAGCCAAGGCCTTGGTAAAACCGATAATTCCCGCTTTCGCCGCCGAATACGGAACTTCGCAGGAACCACCGTAAACTCCCCAAACGCTGGATATGTTGACGATACTTCCCTTTTTTGCCGAGATCATATCGGGCAAAAACTTCTTGGTGAGGAGCATCGCCGCCGTCATATCGGTAAATATCAGATTTTCGATTTCCTCGTCGGAATAATCGGTAAAAAGCTTCCAGCTCGCTACGCCTGCGTTGTTGACCAGAACGTCGATTTTCGGGAATTCCGCCTTGACTTTTTCGTAAAAAGCCGTTATCCCTTCCCGTAAGGAAAAATCTCCGTAAAAAGGCTTTACCCCGATTATATCCTGCAGCGCTTCGGGGTTATTTCTGTATTGAGCCGCTACGGTATAATCTTCGGACAAAAGTCGGGAAACTATAGCCTTGCCTATCCCTCCGCTTGCGCCCGTCACTACGGCAAATTTTGTCATTTTGCTTTTACCTCTTTAATTTACGTCGGATCTTCTCATACTGACAACGGAGGACCCGTTTCTATGAAAAAAATCAAACAGAATAAACCCCTTTCGAGGAAAGTCCGCTCCAATCCCGTAAGCGACCCTGATTTAACGATGTCGCTGAAAGACGAAGCGGATTCCACCAAAAAACTTTACCACCCCGATAAAGTAAAATAATTATCGGGGAGTTATCTTATTCCTCTACCGTAGCCTTCGGAACCTCGACCGTACCGCCCATTCCGTCGAAGGCGTTTTCGTGAACTTGCGCTGTTGTCGGTACGGTAAGTTTACATTCCGCTTTCTGGTCCCATCTATATCCGTTTTCGGTAACAGTTAAAGAGTAAACCGTATTTATTGCGGTTCCTCGGAAAGCGTAAGAACCAATATAGCTAAGTCCTTCGCAGAAGTCTCCGATAGACGTAAGAGCGACGCACCCGTCAAACGCATAGTTCCCTATGGACGTGAATTTCGGATACATGGTATCGAAATTGAGTTTGACCGCATTTTGGAATGCGTAATCTCCTACTGTTCCCATAATATCGTTATTATCGTCCAATCCGACAGTATATTCCCTGACTAAAGTTATACCCGTCAATTCCGCACATTCGGCAAAAGCGTATTCGCCCACGGTCAAAACCGTGCTGGAATAGAGTTTTATGCGGGTGATTTTCGTGCCGTCGAAAGCGTGAGAGCCTATATTCGTGCCGTTTTCGCAGTGGAACAATAGCTCTCCTCCTAAACTCGTTCCACTGAATGCGTATGATCCTATCGTTTTTATTTTACGGAAATAGTCTTCTCCGCTGTGAGCCGTCCCTTCGAAATTCAAAGTCGTCAGACTCGCTACGTTGCGGAAAGCGTTGTCGCCTATCGTAATAGCGTCGTCCATATACTGATATATTACCGAAAACTCATCTTCATCCGGCTTTATGACTATATCGTCGAGATACCTCTTCTCAAGGAACACTGCGGTTATGTTGGCAGCGGTTTCGGGTGAATTGGCATAGAAAATATTGGCGGGGATAATATCCAGATTGTTTTTGACGGTCACCTTTACGCCTGCGGTAGCTTTCCCGAGATTAGCAAAAGTATCGGCATAAACCGTAGGATAATTTTCTGTCTTTTTTGTGCCGTCGTAAACGGTCAAGGTAACTTCGGTCACCTTTACGCAATCCGCAAACGCCCCGGTCCCCAACGTCGTGGCGTCCAGATACAGAGTTATTGCCGTTATGGAAGTCCCTTTGAAGGCATTGTTGCCTATACTGTCGAGTTTGCTTCCCTCGGCGTAATTTACCGTCGTCAACGTCGCTACGCCGTTGAACGCATCCTCGCCTATTTCGGTGACGGTGGCAGGTAGGTTCAACGTCTGTATCTTCGGCTTCAGCGTTACGTCTTCATCGGAATATATCATAAACATACGTCTGTGAATCTTCGTCACGCCTTCGCCTACGTTCATGGTAACGTTGTTGCCGAAATTATAGAAGACGTCGTTACTTTGAGGATTGCTTTCACTCGATTCCTGTTGCGTGGTAAAGTTGTTGTCGCCCAAAGAAACGGCGTTGTGGTTAAATTCCGTCACCGCCGTCATTCCGGCAAAAGACATATAGCCTACTTTGGTAAGTCCTTCGCCCCAGGTAAGAACGGTCGCTTCCGAACAATTTGCAAAAGCGTAGTCGCCCACTTTAGTCACAAAATCGGGAAGGGTAACTTCTTCTATCGGCAATCCCCTGATTGTTGCGATCCCTATTTCCAAAGAAGTTTCGGCGATGGTTGTCCCCGTTCTTGCTCCATATTCTATAACCGTAATGCGGGCGTCGACATCGATTGCACTTCCGTCGCTTCCCACCCGTTCGGGTACATAGAACAGATAATCGGGCATTTTCCTGATCGCAGAACCTATCGTGAGGGTCACGCCCGAAGTTCCCGAGCCCACCGACTCGAATATCGCCGAATTTTCGCTTGCGTTCCCCAAATTGACGGAATAGTAATTTATTGCGGTTACGTATACGCAATCGGCAAACGCTCCTTCTCCTAAGGAAGTCAGATTTTCGCCTAAAGTTATGGAAGTCAACGCACAACCTCTGAAAGCGTACGCTCCTATGGAAATTACGCTGTCGGGTATGGTTATCGAAGCGAGGGATGCGCACCCGTCAAACAGATTTGCCGCAACGTTCGTTATCTCCGTCCCGAGATTGAAGCTCGTCAGTAAAGCGCACCCTTCGAACGCTCCTTGCCCTATGTTGGTTATGTCGTTGTTTTCCATAACGACCGTTTCCAACGCCGTATCGCCGTAGAACGCTCCTTGTCCTATCGCCGTCACCCCTTCTCCGAGATCTGCCGACGCCAGTGCCGTATTGTTTCCGAAAGCGTAACTGCCTATCGTGTAAGACGAGGAAGTTAAGGTAAGCGAAGTAAGAGATGACGAGTTAAAAGCGTAATCTCCTATGGACGTCGCCGCCGTCAAAGTCAACGCTCCTACCGCCGTTTTATAGAAAGCGTAGCTTCCTATCGTCACCACCGAAGTCGGGAAGTTGGTTATGGTAGCATTCGTCAATGCGGCGAAAGCGTAATGGCCTATCTCCGTCAACGTCAACGCCGAAGAAGCCGCAAAATTAACCGCCGTTATCTGTGCGTTTTCGACAGGCTCGGCGTCGCTCAATGCGTCGGAAACCGTTAATAGTGCGGGTATCCTCGCTACCTTGTCCCCTACGTTCAGGACGTAAGAGCGACTTACGCCTGTCTCTACTCCGAATACGCCGTTTCCGGGTTCGAAGTCGGCAACGCTTGTTGCGTTGAAATTAAGTTCGGTAAGTCCGTCCCAGCCGTAAAACGCTTCGTTCCCTATCGTGGTCACGTTCTCGGGAACGGTCAGAACGGATATGGCGTTCATTCCGGCGAAAGCTCTCGACCCTATAGTCGTAAGCGTGGACGGCAACGTCAGCGAAGTTACCGTGTTTATACCGTCGAAAGCTTTGTCTCCTACGGTCTCGGTGTTTTCCAAGGTTATACTCGTCAGAGAAGGTTTATTTGCAGAAGCGAAAAGTCCGCTCGATACGTTACTGCCCGTAGCTTTGAACGTCACGCTGTCCGTTCCCGAACCGTCGAATATGCCCGTTCCGGTGAAGTTTGCGGAAGAATCTACCGTTATCTCGTTAAGGGTGGTTATTTCCGCAAATGCGTAAGAACCGACGTCCGTCACGCTTTCTTTTATCGTGACCGAGGTAAGACTCGTCCCTCGGAAAGCGTTTTCGCCTATCCGTACCACCTGCGACGTACCGTGATTTACGACGGCGAGGTTAGAGTTATAAAGGAAGTTGTCCCCTATTACCGTTACGTTTTCGCCCAAATCGAGTACCGCTCCGCTCGCCATGGGTCCGAATACGGTATTGCCGTTTTCGTCGGCAACGAAACTCTCTACGTTAGCGTTGTAATAAAGGGTTTCGAGAGTACTGCCGTAGAAAGCGTATTCCCCGATTTCGGTTACGCTTTCGGGTATGGTAAGAGCGGTCAAGGCGTTGTTATAGAAAGCGTATTCCCCGATATAAGTAAGTCCTGCGGTCGGGAGAGTTACGGCAGAAACCGTCGCCCCGTCAAACAAGTAATCGGGCAACCTCGTTACGCCTTCGCTTACGTTGACGGTAAGAGAAGTCGCATCGGGGAAAATATCGCTGTCAGGCGTCAGGTCGTTAAGCGCAACGCTGTTTATATTGACCGTCTTAAGCTCGACGCACCCGGCGAACGCTCCCCTTCCTATCGAAGTAAGCGTGGACGGTAACGTGATTTCCGTCAAGTTGACGGCGTTTGCGAACGCTCCGTCGGCTATGTTTTCCGTTCCGTCGGGAACGTCGAAAGAGGTCGCACCGCTTGAAGCAGGATAATACAGTAACGTATTGTCGGATATACGGTACAGAGCGCCGCTACGCAATTCGTAATTGTCGTTTCCGTCGAAAATGAATTCCTGCAGAGACGAACAGGAAGCGAACGCTCCCGTGCCGATAATTTCCACGGAGGACAAAGTCACGCTCGTAAGCGAAGCGCAATCGGCAAACGCCTCGTTCCCGATAACTACCGCCGAGGAAAGAAGCGCCGAAGTAAGTCCGCTGTTAGCAAAAGCCCTGTCGCCTATCGAGGTGACCGTCTCAAAGTCGAAGGAAGTAAGTTTTCCGCACCCGGCGAAAGCTTCGCTACCTATCTCGCTTCCCGTAAAGTTAAGAGTGAGGGTACTTAAATTATTGCACCCGTAAAACGCCTTGCTGCCTATGACGGTCACATTGCCGTTATGGGTAAAGGACTCTAAAGCGGTGCATCCTTCGAACGCCGTAGCCTGGATCTCGGCTACGGTAGCAGGAAGCGTGACGGAAGTGATCGATTTGTTCCCCTTGAAGGTCAGTCCCACGCCGTAAACGTCGTATCCTTCCGCAGTACCGCCTTCTGTTCCTACTTTTCCGACAACGACCTTGGTCGCCGTGCCGTGGTAATGCGTAATGTAAGCCCTGCCTTCGTTTACCACGTAACTGAAATCGCCGTCTGTCATTGCCCCGACGGAATAATTTACCGTGGCGTTGTCGTCCACCCAATCTGTCGCCCATGTCTCGAACGAGAAACTCACCTGGCAGTTGACGGTGACGGTCCCGTTACCGGCAAGGGCTTTTGCTCCTATCGTAGTGGTGGTGGAAGGCACGGACACCTCGGTAAGATCGTTCCCGTAAAAAGCGTATTCTCCTATTTCTCTGACGGTAAAGGGTATCTCCAAACTACCGCCGAGGGTGCCGTTTGCGAAAGCGTAAGAAGCTATTTCTTTACACGAACTGCCGCTTTCGAAAGTAACGGTAGTCGCATTGACGTAATTATTTATGTCGCTTTCGGGTTTCCCGAACAGGTAAGACGGGATCCTTATAACGTCTTTTCCTATCGTAACGGCATATCCCGTCTTAACGGCATATCCCGTCGCAGCGGAGGACGACCCGAACACGAGAGAGGAAGAAGTAAAGTCGGCAGCGTTCGGTACGTTATAGTAAACAGACCCGAGCGAAGCGCAACCGTAGAAGGCTTTTTCTCCGAGCGTCAAGTCGCCGCTCAAGGAAACAGAGGTGAGTTTACTGTAAGCGAAGGCATAACTTCCGATACTTGTAAGGCTTCCGTTTTCGGCAAAAGTCACTTCCGTTACCCCCGAAAGACGGAACAGATTGTCGGGAATGGTCTCAACGGCGCTTCCGATAATTACCGTAAACTCGTTCTCGTCTTCACGGAAAGCGTAAAGTCCTTCGGACACGTCGGTAAACGCATTGACGGCGTTATATTCCACTTCGGTAAGGGAAGTCAACGCCGAGAAGGCTCCGCTTCCGATACTCGTCACGGTGGAAGGAATAACTACCTTCTTCGTTTTCGTTCCGGCAAAAGCGCTTGCCCCTATCTCGGTAACGCCTTCGGGCAGAACTATATCCGCCGTCAGTCCGTCCTGTCCGCTGAAAGCGTAAGCTCCTACCGACTTAAGCGTGGTCGGGAAAACGACGGAAGTCACCTTCGGTCTGTCGGAGGCGTCGGTGACCGCAAACATATTTGCGGGGATATGCGTTACCCCGTCGTTAAAGGTCACTTCGAGTGAGTTTACACTCCTGCCCGCCATTTCGAAAACGTCTTTGTCCGCAAAGTTGAATACGTCGGTCCGACGATATTTTATCGAAGCGAGGTAATTGAGGTTGGCAAAAGCGTATTCGCCAACGGTTGTCAGCGTTTCGGGCAACACGAGGGAGGTGAGTCCCGCTCCGTCGAAGGCGTTGTTCCCTACCGATTCCGTATTCGGGAAACGCACGGTTTTGAGCGAAGTCAATTTATAGAAATATTTGTCGGGAATAGTCGTACCGTTATAGACGACTTCGGTAAGACTCGACGGTACCGCCTTATCCTGGCTGTCTGCCGACGTCGCTCCGAACATATACCCTAAATAATCTCCGCCCGAAACGGGTAAGGTAAGCGAAGTAAGCAAAGTACAACCCGAAAAAGCTCCCTCGCCTATAACGGTTACGCTGTCGGGTATAGTTACGTTTGTCAATTCGGTCCTGTCGGCAAAGCCTTGATTTTCCACTTTTACTACGGGTTTTTCGTCATAAAGCGAAGGAACGGTTATCGTGGACGGATAAGTGCCTTTAATGGCGGTGTTCGCCGCAACGGAATAAGTACCGTCGCCCAAATCGGTCATGATATAGATGTATTCGTAATCGCCCCTGATCGTGAGGTCGGCCGCCGGCATGGTAGTGGGTATCGTTTCCTCTCCTTCGACGTACCAGCCCGAAAAAGCGTAATTTTCTTTATCCACGGGCAAAGACTGATCTTTGACCGTATCGCCGTAATGTAAAGTTTCGGTGTAATAAGCGCGTCCTGTTTCCCCGTACTCGGCTCCGTAGAGCATAAAGGTAAGAGTATAGTCGATATATTCGTAAACTGCTGTTATTTCGGTATCCTTTTCCAAGGTGAACGAGTATATTGCTTCGGTGCTTAATACCGTTCCTTCGGTATCCACCCATTTCACAAAACTCTGTCCTACTGGAATTTCTGCCGTTGCCGTAACGGTATCGTCGTAATTATAGGTTCCGCTTCCGCTGCCGCCGTTTACGGTAAGCGTATGCTTTTCGGGAATAAGTCTGCCGGATATGGTGAGATCGTCTGCCGGCATACGGGACGGATAACTCGACCAGCCTGCGAAAACGTAATGCGTTTCCGAAGGAGCGGAGGGAGGGATTATTTCGTCGCCGTAATGCATAATCTTCGGCTCGCCGAACGTTACGGGAGTATCGCCGTAACTTCCGCCCTGCATAGTGAAAGTGAGCGTATAGTCTATAAACTCGAAAACCGCCACCGCCGTGACATCTTCGGTTATTTCAAAATCGTAGTCCGGTTTATAAAACTTTTTTCCGTTGATCTTCCAGTGGGAGAATTCTTTACCGGCTTCGGCGTTCTTCGGTTGCAGCTCTATAACGGTGCCGTAGTCGTAAGTTCCTCTGTAAACGTCTTCCGAGATATCGACGTTGTCCACGGATTTTATCCTGCCGTCGGTCACCGTCAAGTCGTATTTCGCCACGGCAAATTCCGCCTTCCAGGTAACGTCGCCGGTAACGGTGGCGTCATATGGATTGACGGTAACGGGCGCAAGCCCGTAAGAAGTCCATCTGCGGAAAACTTTTCCTACGGGAACGGTGGCTTCGATGGTCAGACAGGTGCCGAACGGCACTTCGACCGTGGTCTCGTCATAACCGTTTATGGTCCCTCCCACCACGGTAAACGTATGTCGCTGAATATTGTAATTTCCGTAGAACTCCAGATTTTCGTCGGAAGTTATCAGACTTGCAGGAGCTTCATCTCCGTTTGCGTAGTACCAACCGTCGAAGTCGTAATGGTCAACGACCTCTGCGGAGGCTAAATTATAATTTTCGTTATAGTGGAAAGTTTCACTCTTCCACTCGGTATACCCGGAGCCGTCTTTTTGCGTGTAATATACGGCTTGATACTCTGTCAGGGCGGAAGTCGCCGTCAGGGTAATGTCTTTGGTCAAAGTAAAAGCGTAATCCTGTCCGGCTTCGCTTACCAACTGGCCGTTAATCGTCCACCCGGTAAAATGGTATCCTCTTTCGGGCTGAGCCGAAATCTTCAATTCCGTTCCGTAATCGTAGGTCGCTCGGGAAACATTCTCGACGGGACTGCCGTTGACTTCTACGATAACTCCGCCGGAAAGGACTACCGTATGTCTTACCCAGGAAAGCTTCCCGTATAAAGTCAGGTTCTCGGCGGGCATTTTTTCGGGAGGAGTCACGGCTTTGTCGGGAGAAAGCGACCAACCGCCGAATTCCTTATGCTCCTCGGCGGGGGTAGTCGGATACCTTACCGTAGAGTTGTAAATAGAGGTGGTTCTGTGATACTCGACGAAACCTTCGGTACCCGTTTGTCCCGACACCATAAAGACGAGTTCATACTGAATAAAATCCGTCCGTGCTTCCAGATCGGTATTTCCTGCGAGAGGGAAAGTGTATTCTACCTCCTGCGAAACCCTTATATCGCCTAAATACCAACCGTTAAAGGTTTTTCCCGTGGGAATGACTGCGGTGACCGTGACTTCCTCGTTCCAATCGAATTCGTCTTCGGTCAAAGACGTATCGCCGTTTATGTAGCCGTTATTTACCGAAAGAGTGTGTCTGTCCACAATGAAGGTTCCCTTCACCGTATAGTCGTAAGCAGGCATTTCCTGCGGCAACCTGCTCCAACCGCTGAAGGTGTAATGCTCTTTGCTTATGGCGGGCAGACTGAACGTGGGGTCTTTGTATTTCAGTTCGAATTCTTGGTAAACTCCGCCGTCATCGCCGTATTCGGCTCCGTAAACGTAATAAATGAGTTTATACAGAATGTCTTCATAAACAGCGGTAAGGGTGACGTTCCTTTCCACGGTGAACGTGTACGGACTCGACGAGGAGACCTGCGCCCCGTTCTCCGCCCAGTAGAGGAATCGCTTGCCCGTTATTTCCTTGTGGGCGACGGTTATTTCCGTGCCGTAATCGAATACGCCGTAAGAAGCTCCGTTAGCCGAAATTATACCGCTGTCCAAGGTGACGGTGTGCTTTTCGGGGATAAGTCTGCCGGATATGGTGAGATCGTTAGCCGGCATACGGGCGGGATAGCTCGACCAGCCCGCAAAGACGTAATGCGTTTCCGAAGGAGATACGGGAGGGATTATTTCGTCGCCGTAGTGGACTCCTTCGGTTTTATGATACTCTACCGGACTGTCGCCGTAGCTTCCGCCCTGCATGGTGAAGGTCAGAGTATAGTCTATAAACTCGAATACCGCTTCGAAAGAAACGGACTCGGTAACCTTCAACTTAAAGGTATTTTTTTCATATTGCTCGCCTTCCAGCAACTCGCTTTCCCCGATGTATCTCCACCCCTTAAAATACTTTCCCGTAGGCGTAGTCTGGGCGGTGATGTCTACTATCGTGTCTTTGGCGTAAGTGCCCGACCCGCTCCCGAACAAGACGTTCACGGTGAACGCCTCTTCGTATTTTGCACGGTAAGTCACGTCGGAAACCACCTTAAAGCTAAATTCGGTTTCGCTCGATACACAATCACCTTTCTCGTCGTACCACCCCACGAAACGGTTGTCGGGGACGGCTACGGCGGTAAGAGTGATCTTTTCGTCAAGGTGTTTCTCTACCGCACTCTCCGAATAAACGGCTTCCTGTCCGTTCTCGTCGGTATAAATACTTTGCCAGATGACGGTATAAACGGGTTTTTCTTCGAATACGGCTTTCAGCGTGACGTCGTAGGGAGCGGAGAAAGGTTTCAGCGCATTGCCCTTTTCGTCGGTGTAAGGCATTATCCCGTCATACCAGCCGAGGAAGTAATAATTTTCCAGAACGGGGACGGGCAAGGTATAATCCTGCCCCTCTCCCACCGTTACGGCTTCGTATTCGGTCCCGGCAAGTCCGGCATCCAGATAAATTTTATAAGAAGTTAAGTATTTGGCGTTAAGGGAAGCGTTTTCTTTGACGGTGAAGGTGTAAGTCTTGTCGGAGGAAACGGTTTTACCTTCGTACTCCCAGCCGATAAAGACCATATTCTTTTTGTCTGCGGCGGTGACGGTGAGCGAAACGTCGGCTTCCTTCTCGTAAACGACAATTTCCGCACCGTTGTCCACGGTGATCTTGTAATAGACGACGTCGGGCGCCTCCTCTTCCTCTTCGGGGAGGTTGACGGGACCGTTATATCCTTCGGAACAGGAAATCAGGAAAATCGCATTGAGAAATATTATCAAAAGCAATAATACCCGTAAAGTTTTCTGTTTCATAAAAAACGTCCTCCCGCATACGCCCGTGCGAAATAATATATATAATAATATACAATATAAATGCGGTCGGTGTCAATACGCTCTTCGCCCGAATGACTCGGGATCTGCCCCGGTTTTTTTGAAAATTTTTTAATGTGTATTTTGAGATCGACGGCTTAAAAACCTCGTTTATCAGTCGAAATTTTCGTCATTTTTTATCACTTCCAACACGTCTTCTTCGGCAAAAGAACCGTCGCCTGTATCATCGTTATCATACCATATCCATTTTTCACAGACCGACATAAAAATTTCGTCGTCGCTTAATATGGAATAAGCTATCCCGAAGAGCCCCAAATAGTTCGGATATTCCGGATTGCCGCTATACAGAATAGCTCCGTCCTCTTGTTCTTCCACAAAAAAATGCCCCTCGTCGAATGCGTCGTGCAACGTGAGGTCTATATAGTACTCGCTTATACCGAGTTCTTTCATTTTTTCTTTGTTGACTTTTACAAGCATTTTTTGCATAAGCGTAAACCACCTTTCGTGTTTTGATATATGGTATCTTTACTTTCGCTGTTTGTCAAGACCGCTCGGATAAAAATTTTTCAAAATAAAACTGTGTTTCGGCAAATTTTGAGCGGAAAATAAATAACATTTTTATCGGCAAAATAATAAAAAACCGTTTCGTCTTTTCGACCAAAACGGTTAAAAAATATTTTATCGAAAATCAAGAAAATTTCTTTTTTTCGGTTTATTCGGGCATAAGCTCGATGACCATTTTGTCGGCGACCAGCGCTATGAGTTCGCCGTTGGTGGGTTTGTCGCCTTTACCGTAGATCTTTATTCCGAAAATTGCGTTGATGTTCTCTATCCTGCCCCTGCTCCAAGCCACCTCTATGGCGTGCCTTATCGCCCTTTCCACCTTGCTCGGAGTGGTATCGTAATATTCGGCTACCGCAGGATAAAGTTTTTTGGTTATGCTGTTGACTATGTCGGGTCGGTCTATGGCGAACTTGACCGCCGTGCGAAGATACTGGTATCCCTTGATGTGCGGCGGAATCCCCGCTCTTATGAAAATATTGCTCAGTTTTTCGTCGATGGCTTTGTTGCCGACAAGTTTTATCTTTTCCTCCTTCCCCTCGGCAAGACCTGCGGCTATCTCGGTGACGTCGTTTAATGAATACGGCTTGAATACCACTGCATCGTGCGGTACCTTTTCCATTTCGTCGCTCTCTTCCTTACAGGCGAGTATTATTTTGGGACGGTTAGCCGCAAACAGCCTGATCAAAGGCAAATAGTTGAAATCTTCGGAAATCACCGCCACGTCGGGTTTCCCCGCCGAAAGATATTGCTCGGCGTCCTGCACCACCTTGACCGTAACGAACGGTTTATCCGAATAGTAACTCTCTATATTCCTCTTTGCCGACTCTCCGCTTTCGCAAAAAAACAATGTAAAACTTTTCATACAAATCTCCCGTTTTGTCAGATTTTGCCGTCTAAACAACGCAAAAATATAATATCACTCCGCATTTTGAATTGTAAACGCCGATTTTATCGTTAAGCCCACGACAAATGTCTATGTTTGTAATAATCTGTCGAATTCCCTTTCCGGCAAAACCTCCCCCCGCTTTGTCGCACAAAGAAAAACCTCCCGAAAAGGGAGGCTCCCGATCAATCGGAAAGAAAGCTTTTTTACTCGGTCCGCAATGCGGTGACCGGGTCTTTTCTCGAAGCCTTGCTCGCAGGGATAAGTCCCGATATGAGCGTAAGACAGATACTTACCGCTATCAGAATGACGCAATGCAAAGGATTCAACGAGGCGATTCCGCTCACTCCGGCAAGAGCGGCGATAATGGCATTGACGGGGAAGGTCAGTATCCCCGCCACGACGACTCCCACCAGCCCTGCAAAAAATCCTATGATAAACGTCTCGGCATTGAATACCCTCGCTATATCCTTTTTTCTGGCGCCGATGGCTCGCAGGATACCTATCTCCTTAGTGCGCTCGATGACGGAGACGTAGGTTATTATCCCTATCATGACCGAACTTACTATCAAGCTTATGGCGGTAAATCCTATCAGGACATAACTTATCACGTCCACCATGCTGCTCAGCATGTCTCCCATAAGCTCGCTGAGGTCGGTATAAATTATCTTGTCCTCGTGCGAATCGTTGTATGCGTCGAGAACCTTTTTTATCTCCGCCTTCGTATTGAAATCCTTGGCGTATACGGCTATGTAATCCGGGGTGGAGATACCGCCGTATTTTCTCAACGTCTCTTCGTATTTTTCTTCGACAGTCCCTTTTCCGTCGGAAACGTAAGGATCGCCCGTCTCCGCATCCACCGTCGGATCGGACTTAATGAACTGCACGCAGTCGCTGTTGAGGTTCTTTTCCTGAATTGCATTATAAAGCTCTTTTGTGTATCCTATACCCGTGGAAAGGACGCCCAAATCCGTGGTTTCTTTAATTCTCACTATTCCGCACACAGACGCTTCGAGCCCTGCCGAGGACGATATATCCGTCGTAAAACGGCTGATAATCCTGCCGTCGCTAATTGCGTAGGCTTCGTCGGAAGAAAGCACTCTGTAAGTTTTGCCCAACACTTCGGAAAAATCCAGAGAGTCGTTTTCCGCTTCTGCGGAAGTAAAGCCTAAACTTATAAGCACGCTTTCGCTCAGGCGGTTGTACTCGTCCACGATTATAAGAAGATCCTTTTCCCCTTCGGGCAGGCGGCCTGCCAGTACGTCGTACTGCATACCCACGAGGTCGTTGGTGACCAGCATCTGCCAGCTCGAGGTCTGCGTGACTTTCCTTACCGCCCCGTCGAATTCCGTCAGGACGTTCAGCTCCTGCCCCGTCTTGTAAAGCACGTCGTTGTACCAGTCTTTATTCAGATTTTCCTTGAGATAATCGACATAGCCGGCGGTGATCTTGTTCTTGGAAATCAGCTGTGAAAAAGCCGAGGTCCTTTGAATGAATATCTTTTCCGCCGCCGGGAAAATATCTATATCGCTCGCCGCGTTCATGGCTTCCATCGCCGCTTCCAGGTTGAGGGCTTCGGTTTCTACGGTAATGGGGTTGGCGCTCATCGTCTCGGTGGTGGTCTTGGATATGAATGCGTTCATTCCGTTGCTTATGGCAAGTATCAACGCAATGCCTATTATCCCTATGCTCCCGGCTATCGAAGTCAGTATCGTCCTGCCTTTTTTCGTTATCAGATTGCGGAAAGAAAGGGATAAAGCCGTAATGAACGACATACTCGTTTTTTCTTTTTTCGCCTTGTTTTTCTTTTTTTTCTCCGACTTGTTATTCTTTTGAATTTCGACGTCGTCTTTCATTACGCTCTCGGGAGCGTTTTCGCCTTTTTCGGGATTTTGCTCAAGAACGCTCTCTTCTGAAATCGAAGAAATTTCCTCCGAAAGCGATTTTTCTTCCCGCCCGTCGTAGGGGTCGGAGTCGGAAATTATTTCTCCGTCCAGCATTTTCACGGTACGGGTGGAATATTTTTCCGCAAGCGACGGGTTATGCGTGACCATAATAACCAGTTTTTCGGCGGAAAGTTCTCTTATAAGTTCCATTATCTGTTCGCTGGTAGCGGTATCCAACGCCCCGGTGGGTTCGTCGGCAAGCAAAATTTCCGGAGAGTTCACCAAAGCCCTCGCTATAGCCACTCTTTGCATTTGTCCGCCCGAAAGCTGATTGGGCTTTTTGGAATACTGCTCGGCAAGCCCTACCCTCTTCAGCGCTTCCAACGCCCTGCGTTTGCGTTCCTCTGGAGCTACCCCCGATAAAGTCAACGCCAGCTCCACGTTGCTCAATACCGTCAGGTGCGATATGAGGTTGTAGTTCTGGAATACGAATCCTATCCTTTTATTGCGGTAATTGTCCCACTCGGCGTCGGTAAAAGCGGAAGTCGTTTTCCCGTCTATGATAAGTTCGCCCGACGTGTATTTGTCCAGACCGCCCACGATATTCATAAGCGTGGTCTTGCCGCACCCCGACGGGCCCAGGATCGCCACGAATTCGTTGGCTCGGAAATTAAGACTTATCCTTTTCAGGGCGTGCACGGTATCGTTCCCTGCGAGAACGTAATCTTTCGTAATATTTTTTAAGCGTAACAAATTTTGCCTCCGAAAAAATATTTCCCTTGATTTTACAGCCTGAATAAGTTTTACAGAACGATTATTTTCCCGTAATCGATATTCTCGAAAGGATTTATCGAAAACAGCACCTGTCCGTCGGCGTCGGTGTAACGGGCGGTTTTTTCCTCCGAAGTCAATTCCAACGCCGTCCCTATGAACTTATAACCGAATTTACTTTCCTTTTCGGAGACGCTCTGTACGTCCGACCTTCTGGAAACCAGCACCGTGGGGAAGTTGGCGCCCGTGGCGAGAAAATCGGGCGTTTCGGAAACCGCCTTTCCCGAATACTCGGTGCGGTAGAACAGCGGTCTGCCCGCTTCGTAGCCTGCTTCTATCTTAAATATCTGATGCAGATGTCCGCTCAGCATAACGTCGAGGTCCAGCTGGTTGAGCCGTTCGTTTATCTTGACGGCGACGTCGTACATATAGTCCGACGAATATCCCACCATTGCGGTGGGCATATGGCAGACGGCAATGCGGTACTCCACTCCGTCGGCAAAATATTCGCTGTCCGCCTTAGCTATGACTTCGTCCAGAAATTCCACCTGTGCGGCTCGGTAACCGTCGTAAACCGCCGTATCGTAGAACTCGTACCAGTCGTCGGCGTGGTCCTCTCCCATATCCAGCACCACTCCCCAGACCGACCCCAGTCGGAAAGTATAATAGAAGTTTTCCCCCTCCGAGCCGACGTATCGGTGGAGATTTTCGGCTTCGGGGCATTTGACCTCGTGATTGCCACGGGCAAATACCACGGGGATATTGCCCCCGGTAAGGGCGTGAGCGAGATTAAGTATTCTCGCAAGGTCGGTTTCGGTATCGACAAAGGACACCGCGTCGCCGGCTATCACTATAAAATCCGTTTTGTCGCCGTAGTAATCGGCGGTTTTTTTGACGATCCCGTTATAGTCGTGCGAGTCGCTTACCGCATACGCCTGTATCCCGTCGCTGTCGTCCACGGGACGGAAGGAATAGGTCTTGGAGACCTTATACCCGTTGAGTCCCGAAAAGCCCTGCTCGCTGAGCATTGCCCTGCTGCAAACGGTATAGGACTTGTGTTCGTCCAGTACTTTCATCGGCACGTTCACCTTATGCACCTTTTCGGAGGTACGTTTGCTTCCGGCGTACTCGTCGTAATAACTTTCGCCGCCTATTTCCACCCAGCCCATACCTTCGACTGCGGTAGTCCAGACTATCTGATACTCATCTCCTACGGCGTAAACCGCCGCTTCGTCGGTAACGAAATTGATCTTAAGCGTTCTGAAATCGGTAAAATTGAGCAACGCTCCCCCGACCAGCACGGCGCAAAGCAAAGCCGCCACCAGATTCTTCCCTTTGAAGTTCTGTTTCGGGAAATAAAAAATAAGGTAGACCACTATCGCCACGAAAACGTAAAACGCCAGTATCGACAGACCCGAAAGGAGAAAACTGCGGAAGTGCGTCAGCATCGCAAAAAAGTAAGCGAGGCTCCCTATCAAAGCCACTCCGTTTACGACAAGGGTGACGATAAGGAGGAGCTTGTTGTTTTTGGCAAGGGTAATGACGGTGGCAGTAACGGCGCTTGCGATAATCAACGCTCCCAGGATATAGGGTAACGCCGAAAAGGTAGCGTGACCTATAAATCCCAGCATGGTGTGCATCGACAAATATATCAGTAACGCCAGCCAACCCGCCACGGTATCGATTATGTAAAGAATTTTTTCCGCCGAAGGTTTCTTGTCCACTTTTACCTCCCTATATTTCGATATGCAGAGGTTTCCTCTCGCGGTAAACCGTCCAGTAGCGGAACCCTATGTCCTTGACCGTTTCGCTCGCCACGTCGTACAGCTCGCCCACCCTTGCGGTGAGATGAGCGTCGGAAGCGAAGGTTATGCTCCGTCCGCCCAGTTCGTAATACCGTTTAAGTATTTCCGCCGTGGGCATGAAATCCTTATATTTTATATTGCTGTTGACTTCCAGCGTCTTGCCCTTTTCGATTATTTTTTTCAGAATTTCGTCTATCACGTCGATATATTCGGCAAGGGGCATGCTTGCGTCGGCGTAAGGAGCGTTCTTGCGGACGAAACCTATGTGCGTCACGGTATCGTACGGATATTTTGCGTCCAGACTTTTCAGGATCTTCCGAAGATACTTTCCGTAAGCCTCTTCCTTTTTTTTGCCCGAAAAATATGAGGCGGTGTAGCAGTCCAACCCGTCCACGGTATGTACGGAATTGAGAACGTAATCCATTTCCGAAAAAGGTATCATTTTAAGATAATCGTCTTCGGCAAGTTCGGAATAACCGCATTCTATCCCCAACGCAAGGAAAGGATATTTTTCCTTCATTTCCTTTATCGCCGCCACGTATTTTTTCACGTTGAGCTGACGGACTATCTTGTAACGCCAGATGTGGGCGTAATCCCTGTCGCAATGGTCGGTGAACGCCATATAATCAAGCCCGAGTTCCTTGCCTCTCTCCGCCATGTCGACGGCGGAACTCTTCCCGTCGAAGGAAAATTTAGTGTGAGTGTGAGCGTCTATCATAAAAGCCTCTCCTGAATGGGTTTACATTTTTTCGGGAGTTCCCACCCCGAGCATCCTCAACCCTTCCTCGATGACCGTCCCCGTCGCTTCGGTAAGGGCGGCACGGGCGTATTTTATTCCGTCGGGTTCGTTGACTATCCTGTTTGCGAGATAAAAACGGTTGAAGTCCTTGCAAAGTTCCACAAGATACCGGGCGACGTAACACGGTTCGTATTTTTCTGCGGCGGAACGTATGACTTCGTTGAATTTACCTAAATCCGCCACTACCGCCGCGCTTTCGGCGTCGCTTATCCCGTCGAAATCGGCTTTGAGCAAGTCGTAGGACCCTACCTTCCGTATCACGCTCTTGCAACGGGCGGCGGTGTACTGAACGTAAGGCGCCGTCTCTCCGTCGAAATTGAGCACCTTGTCGTAGGAAAACACCATATCCTTTATGCGGTTGTTGTACTGGGCGAAAAATACCACCGCCCCTACTCCCACCGTCTCGGCGACTTTCTCCTTGTCCTCGAGGTCGGGACTCTTCTGTTTGATAATATCCAGGCTCTTCTGCACCGCCTTGTTCAAAACGTCTTCCAAAAGCACCACTTTCCCGTGACGGGTACTCATGGCGCCGTCCTCTAAACTGACCATTCCGAACGCAACGTGCACCATATCCTTAGCCCAGTCTTTTCCCATAAGTTCCAGAACTTTGAAAAGTTGGGCGAAGTGTAAATTCTGCTGATACGCCACTACATACAGGCATTTATAAAAATCGTACGTCTTCTTGCGGTAAAACGCCGCCGCAAGATCTCTCGTGGCGTATAAAGTCGCTCCGTCGGCTTTCACCAACAGACAGGGCGGCATATTGTAGGCGGACAGATCCACCACCTTCGCCCCGTCGCTCTCCACCAAAAGACGCTTTGCGGCGAGTTCGTCCAGTACCGGTTGCATCTTGTCGTTATAGAACGCCTCCCCGTTGTAGCTGTCGAAGGAAACGTGCAACCTGTCGTAAATTTTTTCGACCTCGGCAAGGGTTATCTCCTTGAACAGTCCGAAAAGGCGTAAAGCCTCCTCGTCGCCGTCCTCTATCTTTTTGAACCACGCCCTCGCTTCGTCGTCCAACGACGGCTCTTTTTCCGCTTCCTCGTGATACTTAACGTAAATTTCCGTCAGGAACTTCACCCCTCTTTCGGCAAGGGTCTTTTCGTCGCCCCATTTCTTGAATGCCACGATTAGCTTCCCGAACTGCGTTCCCCAGTCACCCAAATGGTTGATTCCGACGCATTTGTATCCGAGCTTTTCGTAAATGCGGTAAAGACTTTGACCCAAAACCGTGGTGCAGAGATGTCCGATATGGAAAGGCTTGGCTATATTGACGGAGGAATAGTCTATACAGACGGTTTTGCCTGCGCCTTCCGCCGAAGCGCCGTAGTCGTTCTTTTCTTTCAAGACCTTTTTGACCACCTTTTCGGCGGAGGACTTCTTGTCGAGGGTGAAGTTGAGATACCCGTTCAACGCCGAAACTCCGCTTATCCCCTCGGGCAACGCCGTTATGCTTTTTGCCAGCTCCTCGGCAATGACGACGGGACTTTTCCTGAGCGTTTTTGCCAGTCTGAAGCAGGGCAGACTGTAGTCTCCGAGAGCGGGGTCGGGCGGCACGCAAAGCAACGGATATATATCCTCTTCCTTGATGCCGTCAACCTTAATCAGCCCGGCTATGATTTTTTTTACCTCTTCCATTTATTAACTCCTTGCGGTAATCTTTCCTTGTTTTATTTCGTAAATTTTTCCTTTGGAAAATTCCTCTGCGATCCCCGTCGCCGTCACCAAAGTCTGCATTCCGTCCAGACTTTCGAATAAGGCCTTCTGCCTGTCTTTGTCCAATTCGCTCGCCACGTCGTCGAGTATGAGCACGGGATATTCCTTTTCGGTTTCGGCAAAGCTGTCGGCTTCGGCAAGTTTCAGACTGAGCACCGAAGTCCTCTGCTGTCCCTGCGACCCGAATTTACGGACGTCGATGCCGCCTGCGACTATCTTCAGGTCGTCACGGTGTATCCCGACGGTGGTATATTCCAATCGACTGTCCTTCTCGAAATTCTTTTCGTAAAGGGCTTTCAACGAACCTTTGAGGTCGGAAAAATCCGCTTCTTCGGTCTCGTAATCCAGCTTAAGTCCCTCCTTGCCGCAGGTTATTCTGCGGTGACGGGCGTCGGCGAGCGGAGTAAGCGAGGACACGAAGCCAGCCCGTTTTTTCATTATATACTCCTGAGTTTCCGCCATTTTGGCAACGATTATGTCGCTCATATTCCTAAGGTCGGGACTGCCCTTGTAATTTTTCAGAAGTTTGTTCCGCTGCGCAAGAAGTTTGTTGTATTCCAGAAGTTTGTAAAAATACAGCTTATCCCTCTGGCACAGACTTACGTCCATAAACTTTCTGCGGTCGGAAGGCGACTCTTTGATGAGCTTCATTTCGTCGGGGGAAAAATATACGGTATTGACCGCCCCCATGAGTTCTCCCATTCGGGAAATGGGTATTTCGTCCACGGTTATGCGTTTTTTGCCCTGTTCGTCTATCCGAATATCCACGGTGTGGGTGGAAAACCGCCTTTCCACCGCCATTCTTATCCTGGCGGAAGGCTTTTCCGCCCCCCATCTTATGAGCTCCTTATCCTTCAATCCCCTTGCCGACTTCCCCACCGAACAGTAATAGATGCTTTCGGCAAGATTGGTCTTGCCTGCGGCGTTACTGCCCACCAGGACGTTGAGTCCGTCCGAGAACTCGACGTAAGCGTTGGCGTAAGAAAGGAAATTTTCCAGATACAGTTTTTTTACTTTCAACCTTTTCTCCCGATGTCGTACGGCGTGACCTGGTAGACGTAATAGTTCAGCCAGTTGTTGAACAACAACGACCCCGTACTGCGCCATTTCATTGCGACTCCGTTCTGCTCTCCGTCGGAAAAATAATTCTTCGGCGGATCGATCTCCAGACCCTTGTCCATGTCTCTGAGGTATTCGGTCTTAAGCGTTTCCCTGTCGTACTCGCTGTGTCCGAAAAAGAAGAATTTACGGTTGTCGATACATTTTACGATACTCACGCCGCAATCCTCTCCTTCGGCAAGCACCACCAGCCGCCCGTCCTCTTTGAGGCTCTTCTCGTCTATCTCGGTGTGACGGGAATGCGGAATGTAGAACACGTCGTCCAACCCTCTCAGAAGAGGCTCGTATTCCATTTTCGCACGGTTGGGGAAAATCCCGAAAAGTTTTTTGTCGAGGGACCTTTTCCCTATCCCGTAGTAATAATTCAACGCCGCCTGCGCCCCCCAGCAAATGAATATGGTACTGGTGACCTTTCTGTCGGCGTAGTCCATTATGCGGCAGAGCTCCTCCCAGTACTTCACGTCGGTAAAATCGAGATTTTCCACCGGGGCGCCGGTTATTATCATTCCGTCGAAATTCCTGTCCTTGATGTCGTCGAAGGTCAGGTAAAATCTCTCCATATAATTGCTGGACACGTTGGTTGCCGTGTAGGAAGCGGTGCGTACGAGGGTTATGTTGACCTGCAAAGGGCTGTTGGACAACATTCTCATCAGCTGCGTTTCCGTCTCTATTTTGGTCGGCATCAGATTGACTATCGCTATCTCTATAGGTCTTATGTCCTGCGTCCTCGCTCTCATGGAGCCCATTACGAAAATATTTTCCCTTGTAAGCACGTCGAACGCCGGTATATCCTTCGGTATGACTATAGGCATTTTTTCTCCTGTTTTATCTGTTCGTTATTTTGCCGAGGCTTCGAGGGCGTTCCCTATGTCTTCGAGAATGTCGTCGGCGCTCTCTATCCCCACCGAAAGTCTGATGAGGTTGTCGCTTATCCCGCAAGCAGCGAGGTCGCTGTCCGACAGCTGCCTGTGCGTGGTGCTGGCAGGGTGCAGCACGCAGCTTCTCGCGTCGGCTATGTGCGTGACTATCTTGAAAAGCCGCAGAGCTTTCTGGAATTTCGACGCCGCTTCCCGTCCGCCTTTTATCCCGAAAGTGACCATACCCGACGCCATGCCCTTGTCGAAATATTTCCGTACCAGAGGATAATTCACGTCGGACTCCAGTCCGCCGTATTTGACCCATTCCACATAAGGACTCTGCTCCAGAAGTTGCGCCGCTTTAAGAGCGTTCTCGCTGTGGCGGGGCATACGGAGATGTAAGGTGTCCACCCCCAAAAAGGTCAGAAAAGCGTTCATCGGAGCCATCTGCGCTCCTATATCTCTCATATACTGAACTCTGAGTTTTACCGAAAACGCCGCTTTTCCGCAATCCCTCGCATAGACCATACCGTGGTAACTTTCGTCGGGCGTGACGAAATCCTTATATCTGTCGCTTGCGGCAAAATCGAAATTGCCGCCGTCCACCACCATTCCGCCGAGGGCGGCGCCGTGTCCGTCCATGTATTTCGTGGTGGAATAAATAACCACGTTGGCGCCGTGTTCTATCGGTCGGCAAATGACCGGCGTGGCAAGCGTGTTGTCCACAAACAACAAAATCCCGTATTTTTTTGCTATTTTTGCCCATTTTTCGAAATCGGCAACGTACATTGCGGGATTGGCTATGGTCTCGCAAAACAGCACTTTGGTGTTTTCGTCGATGACCTTTTCTATATCTTCGGCTTTGTCGAAAGGCTCCACGAACCTGGTTTCTATCCCGACTTTGGGCAAAGTCGTGGAAAACAGATTATAGGTGCCGCCGTAGATGGTCGCCGATGAAACGATATTGTCCCCGGCGTGACAGACGTTCATCACGGCAAGGGTGGACGCCGCCATTCCGCTGGCGCACCCCACCGCTCCCACTCCTCCGTCCAGAGCGGCTATTCTGCTTTCCAGCCCGGCTACGGTGGGGTTAGCTAACCTCGTATAAAAATATCCGTCCTTTTTCAGGTCGAACAGATCTCCCATTTCTTCGGGGGTGTCGTATTTGTAGGTAGTGCTTTGATATATGGGCAGAAGTCTCGCTTCGCCGTTGGCAGGGTCGTAACCCGATTGTACGCATTTAGTACCGATGTCTTTCATTTTCGTGCCTCCCGTTTTTCTATTTGTAATCGGCAAGAGCCCTCGCAAGGTCTCTTTTCTGTTGTTTTTCTTTCAACGCTTCCCGTTTGTCGTGACTTTCCTTTCCCCTCGCCAACGCCACTTCCACCTTGACGAGCGCCTGTTTGAAATACATTTTGGTGACGATGATGGCGTACCCTTTGCGTTCGGCTTTACCCTGCAAACGGGCAATTTCCTTCTTGTGCATCAGAAGCCGCCTGTCCCTTCTCGGGTCGGGATTGAAATAACTCCCCATTTTGTAAGGAGAAATGTGCGCATTGATAAGGAACAGTTCCCCGTTGCGAACTATAGCGAAACTGTCCTTTAAGTTGACGCCCCCCAAACGGACGCTTTTCACTTCGCTTCCCGCAAGCTGTATCCCCGCTTCGAAGGTCTCTTCGATGAAATAATCGTGATACGCTTTTTTGTTGGTTGCGACGACCGTCATCGTTTCTCCTCCGCCTACGCCGGCACGTTCTCCACGCCTGCGTATGCGTAAAATAAGTATTAAATAATTTTATCATATAAACCTTTCTCCCGCAAGTCAATAGAAGGCTTTAGGAAAAAGGTTACGAAAAAAGGCTCCTTTTCGGGAGCCTTGCTTTAATCGGTCGGTAAATTCTCTTACAGAGAGTTCTTCAAAATCTGGAACACGAAGAACAAAATACTGCTTACGAGAATGGCGGCTGCGATTATGATAGTCCAGCGTTTGAATTTCCCGTCCAGGCTGCGGGCTTTGTTTTTCCCGAAGAAGGATTCGGCTCCGCCGGCTATAGCTCCCAGGTTATTGGTGTTTCCCTGCTGCAATACCACTATTATTATCATAGCGATGCTCAGTAACACCATAAGTACCATAAAAACTATGGAGAAAGCGTTATAAACTTTATACGGCTCCACCGCCGCCAACATCATTCCTAACATTCTTTTAACACCTCTAACGATATTATGCTTGGTTATTTTATCATATAAACATTTTTTTTTCAAGCGTTTTCGGTTAATTTTTTACCGAGGGAGTTTTCGGGCTTTCAGGTGAAAAACTTTTCTATCAGCCGAACGGGGTGCAAATTGAGTTTTGCCTGCCTCAACCCTTCGTCCCCGACGTCCTCTTCCCTGTTGACGTATTCGAATGGCGTTCGGAAACTGTTGACGAAAAGGTAATTTATCATAGCGTAACTGCCTTTATACTCCCGTAACGCCTTCTCGAAATGAACGTAAAGGGTGTCGCCCACCACTTCGCCGAAGGTTATCGCCACGATCTTGCCGCCCACCGTCAGCACTCCGCCTGCCTGTCCCGTTTCTCCGTATTCCGATAAAATACGGCAAAAAATCCGCTTTTCTTCCTTGAAAATCCTGCTGTCCTTGTTCTCTTCGTCGTAAAACTTTTCGGCAAATTCTTCGGCGAGCGGTCGCATCGTCACGTCGTACGGCAGGAATTTATGATCGGGATATTCCCTGGAAAAACGGTTGACGAAATTCTTATGTCCGTGACATTTTTTGCCCGAAAGGGTTTTCAGTTCCGCAGCGGAATAGAGATAATCCGCCCAGTCCCGATCGGGACGGCTCTCCTTCCCGAAAAAAGATTTTATTTTTTCCGCCTGCTCTCCGCTCAGAAAACGGAATTGCATAATCAAACCGTTTTGACGGCAGAACTCGTCGATTTCGCGCAACGCCTTGTCTTCGTCGCCGCCGATAGGATAGTAAAACACCGCCTTGTCTTCTTTGATTTCCGCCAAAAACAGCGTCCCTTCTCCGACGGCGTATCTTATCCTCCTTCTTAAATTCAAGCATATCCGTATTTTATCCTTTTTATCGCTTTTTGTCCAGTAAAAAGGAGACGGAGCGTTTTATTTCGCCGTATATTTCTTTTACGAAAGGCAATAATACCGCATTATGAAAAAATTTCTGCTTTTTACGGCGATACTCGCCATATTTTCGATATCGTTTTTCCTTTCGGGCTGCACCGAAAAAGTAACGGAAGCCGACGACTGTTTGCGGTTACATATCCGTGCCAACAGTAATTCCGAACGGGATCAGAGTCTCAAACTCCGCGTGCGGGACGAAATAGTGGCTTTCCTTACCCCTTTGCTCGAGGACGCTGAAAAAGCCGCCGAAGCGGAAAAAATAATCTCGGACAACCTCTCCGCTTTGGAAAAACTCGGACGGAAAACGCTCGCCGAGAACGGAGAAACTTATCCCGTGAAAGCGGAAATACGCACCGAATACTTCCCCACCAAAAGTTACGGGGAGGCGGTTTTCGACGGAGGCGAGTACCGTGCGGTGATAATCGAATTGGGAAGCGGCGAAGGCGACAACTGGTGGTGCGTGGCGTACCCTCCCCTGTGTTTCGTGGGAGAAAAAGAGGGGGAGGAAACGACGTATAAATCTTTTTTAGCCGAACTAATAAAAAATTGGAGGAATAAATGAAACAAAAAATCATCAGACTGAACCGCAGCGGGAAAATCACCGTTCTCAATGCGATTTTCTGCGTCGCCCTCGTGCTGGCTACGGTCATCGTCGGGGTGTTGCTGTTTGCGGTGGCAGACCGAAGCGACGCCGACGCCGAAGCCGCCACTTACCGGCAGGGAAGCACGGGCACGGTGGTACGCACCATTCAGACCAAATTGAAAAACTGGGGTTATTACACCGGAGAAGTGGACGGAATCTTCGGAAGCAAGACCACCGCCGCAGTCAAATATTTTCAACGCACCAACGGGCTTGCCGTGGACGGAATAGTCGGACCGGCTACGGCGGCGGCGATGGGGATAAACCTCAACTCTTCGTCCACCTCGGGCAGTAACGACGCCTATCTCCTTGCCCGTCTGGTCTACGGCGAAGCCAGAGGAGAGCCTTATGTGGGACAGGTAGCCGTGGCGGCGGTGGTCCTGAACAGGGTCAGAAGCTCCCTTTTCCCCAACACCATAAGCGGAGTAATTTACCAATCGGGAGCTTTCAGCGTGGTGGACGACGGACAAATCAATCTCACCCCCAACTCCACCGCAATCAGAGCCGCTCAGGACGCCCTCAACGGCTGGGATCCCACCTACGGCTGCCTATATTATTACAATCCCAGGACCGCCACCAACGCCTGGATAAGACAGAAAGAAATACGTCTTACCATAGGCGACCACGTTTTCTGCGTGTAAAGGAGGAAACCCATGACCAAAAAAAGTAAAATCGTAACCGTCGTCATCTCCGTCGTTCTGCTCCTTGCCGTAACGGGTCTTTCGATAGCTTTAGGCATTATCGAAAGCAAACGCAAAGACGGCGACGCCAGACTTAATTCCGTTTACGAAAAGTCTTACTTCGAAGCGATGGACAGCCTGTCCGACGTGGAAATAAAATTATCTAAAGTAAACGTGATACAAAGCTCTGCCTTAAAACAGCAGCTTCTCAACGATATATGGAGAGAATGTGACGTAGCGGCTTCCAATCTTTCGCAACTGGTTACCGAAAGCGAGGAAAGTACGAATTTAATCAAGTTCATTAATCAGCTTGGAGACTACAGCTACTACCTTGCGGTGAAGCTGAAAAGCGCCTCCTTGAACGAAGAGGAAAAAACCAATCTCACCGAGTATCTCAACATCGTCGGCACCGTCAACGAAAGTCTTATATCCGCCCACGACAAACTGATAAACGGCGATAAGATAGACTCCTCCGTCCTGACCGATTACAGCTTGATTGCCGACGCGATAAAAAATCATTCCACTGTGGAATATCCGGAAATGATTTACGACGGACCTTTCAGCGACGGACTTAACGACAGAGAAGCCAAGTTCCTCTCAGGAAAAGTCGAGGTCACGCAGGAACAGGCTGCGGAAAAGGTAAAGGAACTTTTCCCCGACGCTACCGATATAGAGTTGGTCGGGACGAGTTCGGCGTCCCTGCCCACCTATCTGTTTTCCCTTAAAAACGACGGCGTGGACGCCACGGCTCAGATCACGACTATCGGCGGTTATCTCGTTATGTACAGCGCTTTCCGTGAAGTCACCGATCCCGTCCTTTCCGAAGAGGAATGCGTGGCAAAAGCCGCAAGGCATCTCGCTTCTTTCGGTTACGACGATATGAAGGAAGTCTGGGTCAGCAACGACGACTCCACCGTCTATATCAATTTCGCTTACGAACAGGACGGCGTGATATATTACCCCGACCTCATCAAACTGAAAATTTGCTCCCAAAGCGGCGCCCTGCTGGGAATGGAAGCGCAGAATTACCTCTACAACCACACCGAAAGGACTTTCTCCTTCCCCGAACAGAACAGTATCACCCTTGACCCCTCTCTCACGGTGAAAAGTCAGACCTATTGCGTCATTCCCACCGAATGGAATACCGAGCTTGCGGCGAAAGAAATAGTAGCCACCAAAGACGACGTGGTATATTATCTGTATTTCGACCCCGAAAGCGGAGAGGAAATAAAAGTTCTCGTGGTCATCGACGAAAACGGAAAACTCCTTATGTGATACTTCTGCGTACCTTTTTCCTTTCACGAACGGCGGATTTTCCGCCGTTTTTGCTCTTCCGCCGCCGAAAGCGTATTGACTTGCGCTTTCCCGATAATTTATACTTAAACTAATAAGAAAAAAAATAAGGAGAATACGGGTATGGATAAAAAATACGAACCGCTGTTTACTCCCTGGAAAATAAGGGACGTGGAGATCAAAAACCGCATAGTGATGTGTCCCATGGGCGGAACTTCGCTTTTCGGTTGGATGGAACCCAATCATTTCGACAAAATAGCCGCCGAATTTTTTATGGAAAAGGCTAAAAACAACGTGGGACTGATAATCCCCGGCATCGCTCCGTTGCGAGACACCATAGGAGGCAGATGGCTTTATCAGAACAAGGGAATGTTCCGTAAGCTGAAAACCTATATGGAAGAACTGCATAAAACCGGCGCCAAGCTTTTCGTTCAGCTCACCGCAGGTTTCGGCCGTTCCTTCGCCATAACCGACAATCTCGTTATTTTATTGAAAAACAAGTTGATAGGAGCGATCGCAAAACCCATAGTGGACGCCTCTTACATCTGCGCTTCTCCCAGCGAATTGCCCTCGAGGTGGGCGGAAGGCGTCACCTGCCGAGCCCTCACCAAGGAGGAAATCGCCCAAATGGTGAAGGCTTTTGCCAAAACCGCATTGCTTTGCAAGGAAGCGGGAGTGGACGGAGTGGAAGTTCACGCCGTGCACGAAGGTTATCTTCTGGACCAGTTCACCCTGCCTTACACCAATTTCCGTACCGACGAGTACGGCGGAAGCTTCGAAAACCGCTACCGTTTCCCGGTGGAAGTGGTAAAAGCCATAAAAAACGCCTGCGGCGAAAATTATCCGGTAAGTTTGCGTTATTCGGTAATAAGCAAGACCAAGGACTTCTGCAAAGGGGCGATGCCGGGAGAGGAATATACGGAGATCGGCAGGGATATGGAGGAGAGCGAAAAAGCGGCAAAATACCTTCAGGACGCAGGCTACGATATGCTCAACGCCGACAACGGCACCTACGACGCCTGGTACTGGGCTCATCCGCCGGCATACATGCCCGTCAACTGCAACCTCGAAGACGTGGCTCACATTAAAAAGTTCGTGGACATTCCCGTGGTATGCGCAGGCAGAATGACCCCCGAGGTCGGAGCAGAGGCGATAAAGGACGGCAAAATCGACGCTATGGGCGTGGCGAGACAATTCCTCGCCGACGGAGAGTGGGTCACCAAACTTCTGGAGGACCGCATGCAGGATATTTTGCCCTGTATCTGCTGTCACAACGCCTGTTTCCCCCTCGCCCACTACAAAGGCGCAGCCAACGACGAGACCTTCGACGACGCTTCCCATATGGCCCGTTGCGCCCTCAATCCGCAAACCATGCAGGGTCATAAATACGACATAAGACCCGCTAAGAAAATCAAGAAAGTCGCCGTTATAGGCGGCGGCGTGGGCGGTATGGAGACGGCAAGGATAGCCGCTTTGCGAGGACATAAAGTTACCCTCTTCGAAAAGACCGACCGTTTGGGAGGGGTTTTCGTCGCCGCAGCCAATTTCTCGTTCAAGGAAAAGGACAAACAGCTCATCGAGTGGTACCGAGCCAAAATCGCCGAGCTGCCCGTGGAAATAAAACTGAATACCGAAATAAAAGACGTATCCGCCCTCGCCGACTTCGACGAAGTGGTAGTGGCCACGGGAGCGACCGCCCGAAAGCTCCGTCTGCCCGGGATAGAAAAAGCCGTGGAAGCGGTGGATTTTCTGGAAGGTAAAAAAGCCGTGGGAGAACGTGTGGCGATAATCGGCGGCGGACTGACCGGTTGCGAAATAGCTTACGAACTCTTCCTGCAGGGGAAAAAGCCCTTTATCGTGGAAGCCAAGAACGATCTTATGGCGGTAAGAGGACTGTGCCTTGCCAACTCCTCTTATCTGAGGGACTTTTTCGAATGTAACGAAGTTCCCGTTTACCTCGAAAGCACGGTAAAGGAAATAGGCGACGGTTACGTCACCGTAAAAGATAAGGACGGGAAAGAACTCCTCCTCGACGTCGACGACGTGATAGTTTCGGTAGGATATATCCCCGCTCCGCTGTCTTTGGGAAGAAAAGTCCGTTTCGTGGGCGACGCCAAAAAGGTGGGCAACCTCCGCACCGTGGTCTGGCAAGCCTGGAAAACCGCTCTTGCCTTATAGTCGGTCGGCTTAAATGATTTTTTGAAATCCTTATAACAGGTATCTGAAATTTAATTTTCGGATACCTGTTTTAGCGAAAACATCTTAATAAACACCTTAACCTATCACAGAAAGCGTTCCTGTTTATGCAACGGGTGTTTACCGCAAAAGGAAAACACGGAGCACAGGGCGGCAGCTTTATCGCCACAGGATCTTCCACGACGGTGACGACGGTATTGCCGGTGGCGTAAAGTTCTCCGTTTTTATAGACGTAAGGAGTATTGATTATCTCTTTCATTATTCCGCCTCCACCGTAAAAATCACGGTCACGCTCTCGCCTCGGGTAAGACTCGGCAAAGGATCCTCCAGCACGCAATCGAACGCTCCCGAACCCGCTATATCCCCGGTAACGTCCGCCAAAGGCGAAAGGCAAAGGGTATTTCCCGTAAAAACGGTTTCGGCTTGTCTTACCGAGGAATATCTTTTCACGAAGCTCATATGCTGTTCTCCCTTTCCGAGGACGGACGTCCTTCCTTACATAACTATGAGACAAGTCGGTACAAAGTGTAGCGTCCGCAATAAAAAAACCCTCTTAAAGAGGGCGTAAAAATAATTTCGGTAAGAAAAGCTAAACCAACCGCAACAACAAACCTATCCCCAGTCCGAGGAAAGTTCCTATCGCATACCCTATGGCGCCGCAAATAAGCCCCGGGGCGGTGAGCTCGTCGTTTTTTATCTGAGAAGTGATGGCAGGCACGAAAGCAGGCCCGTATAAACCTGCCGTCATGGTCACCATACAGCAATCGACGTCGATTTTCGCCAATTTACACAGCAGAACGTGAACAATGAAAGTACAGACCGTTATCGACCCGTACAATAACAGCATTTGGGGGAAATTTCTGCCTATTTCGTTAAGATTGAGGCTCATTGCCAGCCCGAAGCTGAAGACGTTGATGAGATATTGACCTATTAAAGTGTTGCCTTTGACTTCCCGTATTTTTTTATTGAAGGAAGCGATAAGCCCCGATACCGTCACCCCTATCATAAGCGCAGGCACGAGGTAGTCGGTCATCGTCCCCTGCACCGCTCCCGTAAGATACCAGATTAGTACGCCTATCCCGGCGCTCGCCGCCGCCATCAGGAAGGCAATTACGACGTTCTTTATCAAGGACTTCTTGTCGGGAACGGTCTTATAGGTCAGGTCCTCGTAATTGTCGAAGTCGGCTCTGTCTTTCATGTAACTTGCCGCCGGCGCCGCTTTCAGGAATTTTTTCAATAGCGGTTTGCATAAAGTCAATAAAAACAGATAAAACACTCCGCCTATTATCATATCGGACAGATTAGCCAAACCGATGACGGTCTCGTCCACGCCGAAAATCGCTCCTATGGCGTTGAGGTTTGGGGTGCCGCCGGTATAGAGCCCGGTAGCCATGGCGGAAAGCTCGGCTCCGTAATTAAGATTCCGTCCGAAAGCGAAAAACGCCGCCACCGACACTCCCACTACCGCCACCGTAAGCAGAGTAAACGCCACTACCACTTTTACCGAAAGTTTTTTGGCTTCTTTCAGGTTGGCCCCGAATAAAAGCAAGGGTATGGCTATCCCTATGGCGGCGTGAGAACCTATCTCTCCTACGTCCGCATTAAGCGTGATATCCGCTCCGGCTTTGTTTATCCCGAAAAAAATCAACGCAACGAGTATCCCGGCAAGATAACTCATACCTATCGTGCCGATACCTTTCACGAGACCCTTGTTTCGGAATTTCATTATCAACGCCGGGACGGCGAGCATTGCCGCACCCTGCAGAACGGCTACGAGCATTATGATTGCAACTCCTTTTTATACAGCCTGTAAACTTTGGTTATCTTTCCGCCGAATTTCTCCAGAACTCCGATACTCTTTTTATTGTCTTCCATAATCGTTCCGCCCTCGAATTCCGTTATGCCGTATTTTTCGAAGGAACGGTAAGTTTCCTCGAACAGGACGCCGATAACGCCCTTCCCCTGATATTCGGGAACGACGTACTGCAACATCCCTCTGGCGGCGGTGATTTTTTTCCTGCCGAGAAGAAAAGCCAGAGGTTTGATTTTTCCCCCGGTCTTTCGTATTATCTGATTGAAATCGGGCAGACACATACAAAACCCTATCGGTTCGCCGTGAGCGTCCCGGGCTATCTTTATGAGGTCGGGATTTATGAACAACCTCATTTTTTTTGCAAGTCGGGCAATAGTCTCTACCGAAGGCGCTTCCCGATAATTTATCTCGGTAGTGGCGGAAGCGAAAATTTTCGCCACGTCGGCGACGTCTCTGTCGAAACGGGAGTAATCCAGACTGTCCACCCTTATGTCGAATCTCTTACGCACCTCGGAAGCGAGAGTTTTCAGAAATTCCGCTTTCTCGCCTTGCAGATCTATTTTCAACGCCACCGTGTCGCAGGACTTGACGTAAGCAGCCTTTTCCAGCAACTCTCCGTAATAGGAATAGTTATAGGAAGTGAAGATCATCGCAGGATATTCCTGCCCCTTTACCAGGATACCTCTGCGGTTGTCCGGGTCGTAGGGCGTATATGGTCCCTCCAGACGGGTAGCTCCGTCGGCAACCGCCGCCTTCTCCGCCGCAAGCAAAAGTTCTTTGGCAACCTCGGCGTCGTCGTATGCGTCGAATAAGGAAAAATATCCCGTTACCCCACCCTCTTTTTCGTTATACTCCGAGGTATAGAGTATTCTTCCTGCGATTTTGCCGTCCTTTTTTGCTAAAAATGCCTTGTATGCGGCTTTCTCCAGGACTTCCCTCGAAAGTTCCTTGTAAAGCGCTCCGTAAAAAGGAGGTGCGTATCTGTCCTCGCCCTCGTACAGCTTCTCGGTAAAATAAACGAATTCCCTTAAAGTTTTCTTATCCGTAACTTTTTCAATCATTCTACTTTCCTTTATTTCCCCCTGTAAGGATAAAATATACGTTAAATACATTTTACACCTTTAAGACTTTTTTTTATCTTAATTTTTTTGCGATTTCTTCGGTGCGCCTTTCGACGCCGCTAAGCGAATCGTAAGGAAAATCCATACTAAAAAAAATTCGCAACCTCCCGCTTCGTATAAATTTATACGAATGTAAAAAACAGGAAATTGCGATAAAAAACTCCCCGCCGCAAGGCGGGGATAAGGCTTTATTTTACCAGGATTTCGAAATTTTGAAAGCGACGGCTTTCTTTGCGGGAACCACGATTTTTTCCTTAGTTCTGGGATTTATGCTCTCTCTTGCGGCTCTTTCTTTGACCTTAAAGGAACCGATTCCGGTAAGATTTACTTCTTCTCCTGCGGCGAGAGCTTCCTTGATACTGCCCCAAAACGCTCCGAAAAAGGCTTCCGCATCTTTGGCGGTCAATCCGGTTTTAGCTCGTATTGCGTTGATTAAATCGCTTTTGTTCATTATTTTGTCCTCCTTAACGACTTTGCTGCGGGTCAAAAACCCTTCTATAGTTATATTTTAATTTATACTTTATTGCGTGTCAATACCGAAATTTCGCACATGCCCGTATTCGCTGTAATTTCCAAGAAAAATACAACTATGGACTTTAGGCGAAAAGCGTGGTAATATAATATCCGAGTTAAAACATTAAACTTGAGGAGGCGCAAGAATGTCCTTTATCATAGACCAAAACCGTTGCGTAAAATGCGCTTATTGCGAATTTCTCTGTCCTTTCGGCGCCGTGAAACATACCGTGGAAAATCGCACGGATATTTTTACGATAGACGAAACGCTCTGCCGAAGCTGCGGTCTTTGCGCCGCCTACTGCACCAACGCCTGCATTTCCCCTGCGCCGGGCGTTAAAATAAGAAAAAAGGTGTATATCGACGAAAACGCTTGCATAGGCTGTTCGCTTTGCCAAAGGGCCTGTCGTTTCGGTGCGATAAGCGGAGTCCTGAAAGAAAAATTCCGTATCGACGCCGACCGCTGCATAAAGTGCGGACTGTGCGCCGAGAAATGCCGCAAAAATGCCGTCGTCACGGAATACGAAGATTAAATGTCCCGAAACCGTTCCGTCGGACTTTTACCGATAGAGAGAAAGGAGTTTTCTCTCCCAATCGGCTATTTTCTTCCCGTCGTAAAAAGCGGGAATTTTTTTTGCGACGTTATATGCTTTTTTACTTAAATCGAGCATTCCCTTGAGTTTGAGCAAAATCCCGAGACGAGACGGTCCCGCCACCTTTATCTTCCGCAAGATCTCCTTGAAGGAAACGTCCAGCATTCCGCCGGAAGCGAGTTTGCCTATTTCGTCGTTTGTCAACAGATCCGAAACGATCATCCATTCCAACGTCTTTACGTCGGTTTTCAACACGTTTCTTTTCAGAATATCCAGTCCGCAATGCTCCGCCCCGAACAAGTGAAAAATTTTCACCTGGTATTTCCAGAGATTTTCCTTGGAAAACGCCTTCTGTCCTTGCCCTGCGACCAGAGCTTCCTTGACGGTTTCGGAAAGCAGAAAAGCGGCTTTCGTGGAAGACGCTATGCCGCTCCCCAACATAGGTATGGTCATAAAGGCTGCGTCTCCTATCGAAACGTATCCGTCGGCAACCGTCCTCGTGGCAGGATAACGTACGGGAATGGCTACTTTTATCCCTCCCCGTAAAACTTTCTCTCCGATAATAGGATTTTCTTTACGGAGGCACGTCAAGGCGTCGGCAAGCGTTTCGTCGTCCAATTCTCCTATTCTGCCTATAAGCACGTCCACCATATTCGGGTCGTTGTCGAGAATAGCCCAGCTTATGCCGTTCTGTCCCATATGTTTGAGATAGACTTTGTTGGTGTGCTCGGGGTCGGGAAGGGACTTGTTCTTCTCGAAAAAAGCCCTGTACGCCATAAAAATTTCGTCTTTCCCGAAATCGGGCAAAAGTCCTTCCTTAACCAACGCTCTCCTGATAGGAGAAAATATCCCTGCGCTGTCGATAACGAGGTCGGCTTCTTCCTTCCGTCCGTTTACCACCACCCCCGTAACAATGCCGTCCCGTATAACGGGAGAAGTGACCGTGGACGCGAATTCTATCTCCGCGTTTTTAGCTTTTTCTATCAAAATTCGGTTCAACGCCCGTCTTTCCACCGAGAAATCGGCGTCTTTTGCTTCCTGATAATATCTTCTCACCTTATCCGAACAGGGGGAAGCGAAACTCCAGTTTTTCTTGCGGAAAGCCCCTTCGGGAGGTTTAACGCCCAACAACTCGAAATAATCTTTCTCCACGTCGTCGTGCCAGTCGTACCGCATAACGTCCTCCGACGCCGCCTTTTCGTAAACCGTCACCTGCAATCCGCATTCGGCGAGCGCCGCCGCCGCAACCAAACCGCCTATTCCCGCACCCGCAACTATAACTTTCATATTCCGTCTCCTCTTAAATCGAATTATTATTATTATTATGATAATACAAAAAAATAGTTTTTGAAAGTATCTTTATCAATGCCTCTAATTAGAATGCGCCTTAAAAAAGGCGCATTCTAATTACAATAAGTGGTAATTCATTTTAAAATAAATTTTGGTATCTTTCTATTAATAAAGTTACATCCTCTATCGAAATCAATTCTTTACCTAACGCCACTTTAAGATATTTCCCGTTAAAAGCTTCAAAAAAGACCTCGGGCACATCCCAAATTAAGCAAAATTCTTCATAACTAAATAATCCATATTCATTAATATCTTGATTAAATGAGATTAAGTCATATTTCATTAATTCGGTATCCACATCGAAAATATTTGTTAATATTTCTATTCCACCAGGTAAGGATAGCATACCATTAACATAATAACATAAATGTCCATAAGTTACAGGACTCCAAGCCGAAGTTTGAGTAGTAAAAATTTCTACGTTTACTAGTTGCACCGTATTCCAGTCGTTTTGACCACCTATGTTATTGTATTTATTGAAATAATGTCCAATATATTGATCTGCATTGTTTGTTAAAAATACATATTTACCAATTGTAGCATTAAAAAAAGCATGTTCATCTATAATCTGTACTTTAGAATTATCTGAAAAAGTTAATTCTATAACTTCGTATGTGCTAAAAGGGTCATTATCAATAAAAAATATTGGTGCTACATCAAAGCTTCCCGTTTGCATATTCCACACAAGTAGTTCTTCATTCCCAACAAGATTTTCTACTGCGACCTGACTCCCGTCGGATAATGTTATTAGACTGCCCGCTGCAATGCATGAAGATTTATTTATAATAAATGTAAAAGATGCTGAGCTAGTTTGCCCTTGCCCGTCTCTACTTGTATAACAATTTAATAATAATGTATAAGTATCGTTTGGCAAATTTGCAGAATTGATTGTAAAACCACGATTAGTGTATGATGTATTGCTAATTAATCCCACTCTTATAGTACTTGTAAATGTATTATTATTATTTATTTGTATAATTTCCCCCGCACTGTTTTTTAATTCAAAAGTAACTGTTCCATTAATTTCATGCCAAGTATTATATGCACTTTTAGTCCCAACAGAAAATACTAAATCAGTTACTTTAGTAACAACTAGTCTATTATCTGAATTAGTATAAAAAGAAGAAATATTATTTATAAGAAGATCTACTTTCCCATGCCAATGTCTTAAAGTTGAATAATAACCAAACCCTGTCATCACTTGTTTATATGAGTTATTTGAAAGTGCTTTATAAGCATTAAGGCGTCCACCGGCAACACATTTCCCTGAAAATTCAACATCTATAGTAGCATTTTTTATGATTATAGATTTAATTAATACTGCTATTTCGCTCCTAGTTAAATTATGAGAATTTCTTAAGAATTGTGAATATAGTAAAGCCGCTGTTCCTACAACATGAGGAGTTGCCATAGAAGTACCGTTAAAATACGCATATCCGCTATTTGATATACTGTTAGGCACTGTACTTAAAATGTTTTCACCTGGAGCAAAAATATCGACAGAGGTTGCGCCATAGTTAGAAAAATATGTACGCACACCATTTTCACTCATGGCGCCAACCGAAATAACTCTATCACTAAATTCTTCCCCATGATTATAACATGATGGATAATGTGGCGTAACATCGGTATTAACTCCCTCATATTCTCCTAAATCATTTTTTATTCCATTACCTGCCGCACAAACAAACAATCCTGTGTAATTAGAAATAGCTGTTTTTAACGCTAAAGTTTCAGAATAACCACCTATACTAAAGTTAATTATATCTATATTATTTTCTATTGCCCATTCAATTCCTGCTACGCAGGTTTCTTCATTAAGAATAGGTATGACCATATTAAGAATAGGCACTGGCAAACCAATCGCCGCTTGTATTGGTACCAATGATACATTTGGAGAGACGCCAACAATACCATTAATATTTTCCCCATTTGCGCCTATTGTCCCTGCTATATGTGTCCCGTGTCCAACATTATCTGTTTGAGTCGCATTATCAACAAGCACATTCCACCCTGTAACTAAATTCCCTGATAAATCATTATGATTATCAACACCTGTATCTATTATTCCAACTCTTACACCACTATTCCCTGTCGTTATTTCCCAAGCTTCTTCAGCATTAATACCATAGTCTCCATGTAAACCCCATAAATTTGTATAATTTTCTCCAGTCACACATCCAGGTAAAGTACAATCCCTTAAATAATGACTTGGCGAGGCACTTAACACTCCATCTATATTCTCGATAGAATGGATAGTATCTAAAACATTTTGTTTGGAAGGTTCTTCAAGTTCCAATTTTAATATCTGCCTAAATTCTTGCAGATTTAAATAATCCAAGTTATCTATATTACTGTTAAAACTCGTTAAATCTTCAACTTCCCTTATTGAGACATCCCCAAAAAAATTTTTATCATATACTTTGTTAACTTCACTATGATATTTATCTATAACAACCAAAACACAACTCTCATCAAAATCTTCATCAATTGTTGTATTACAATATATTTTTTCTTCAAATAATTCAGTGCCATTATTTATTGCATATGCATTAGTTGAACTATTTGTTAAAAATCCTATCAAAAGTATCATAAAAAAAACTACAACTAATAATGTTTTGTTGATGCTTAATACTTTGTTTTTCATAGTCGCCTCCAAAATCAATAATTTTTTTATATTTTGCCGATCAGCAATATCGTTTCTTCGCTGTTCGGATAATAGAACGCAACCCCTGCGATAACGGGCGTTTCGATTTTCTGTAAACCCATATCGTTATGTTTGATTAAAACCGCCGCATAATCGTTATAAACTCCGTAATAATCGATTATTTTAACGTCATCGGCTTTGATTAAATCGATTTTAATGTTTAATCCTTGATTTTCATAAAAGTATTTAATAGCATCGTTAAGATATTGTGCGTAAAGTTCTTTGATTTTTTGTTTTTGTTCGGCGGAAAGAACAGACGGATCCTTGTTAATCGGACGATAATCGGTAACGATAAAATCTTCTATTTTTACCTCTTCGCCTATTTCGCCTTTCCACTCTTTCCCTCCGTTATGATAAAAACCTATACTTCTTATATCGTTTTGCGAAACTATATTTTGGTCGTAAGCGTATTCCAACGATAATATTTCATTAGAAACAAATTTAAAATCCATATAATTATAAATCGTGTTTTCTGTTCCCGAATTATCTGTTTCAGTGATAGATTTTTCACACGAAGAGAAAATAAATAACAAAAATACCGAAATAAGAATGAAAAATAATTTACTAAATTTTAATAAGCTTTTCATTTAAGACACCTCCGATATTCTTTTATAAATAATTAGGGCGAGAATATCGGTTATGTCCAAAGAAAAAACAAAAAATTATTGTAAAATGATAAAAGTTTGCAAGTGACTTATCATAGAACTTTTAGAGGAAGTCACGAAATTCATATAAATTTTATATTCTTTATAAACAAATTTGGCTTTTCCTTCTGATTTTTTTTCGTCGAAAGAGTACTCTATTTCTGTTCCCATGACGGTCATATTTTCCTGTAAAGCAATATATTCTTCAAACAAATCTTTTTCCGCACTGCCTTTATCGGACAACAAAATAGAAACCGTGATCTTATCGGTAACGTAAAAATCGTAATTTTCTGTTATGCAAACTTCTTCCCCGTTATAGAAAACTACATTGCACCCCGTCGAAACGTAATGGTCGCTTCCCGAATTGCCAGATTCTGTACCCAGCCCGTCATCAAACAAACGATCGTAAGCGGTAAGAGCAATTCCGTGTTCCGTTAAATAGTCGGACATAGAAACATATTTTAATTCCGAATATCCGTCCGGCAATGCACCTGAATTATCCTTTTGTACGTATTTTACGGTCAAAACTATAGCTATGCACAAAATTGCGGACACAAAACAAACAAACGCATATTTGAAAACGTTTCTTTTCCCGCATTTCTTTTTGCACTCTTTCATTTCTTCTTTAGCCGCATTCAGAATTTGCGAATTCAAAGGGGAAACGTCTTCCAAAGAACCTACTATCTTGCTTTCTATATCTTTTTTCCTCATTTTCACTATCTCCCGTTCCAATACTCTTTCAATTTTGATAAAATTTCTTTAATTTTATATTGAATGGTAGAGCGAGGTATATTCATTTCGCCAGCAATTTCCCTTACCGTCAAACCTTCCCAATATTTATAATATATTATTTTGTTTTCTTCTTCTGTCAATGTATCCAACGCTTTCTTCAAAAGCGTTTTATCTAAAGAATTTTCGGAAAAAGGATTATCTTCATAAGCAAAATACTCCGATAAATGCTTTCCGTATTCTGTCCCGTCGAAAATAAAAGAACAGTTATTTCGTTCGTTTAAACGATAAGCCTTTCTTCTGATAATGGTAAAAATCCAATTAAGTCCATTTTTATTTTCGTCAAAACTCCGTGCTTCCTTTTTTAACAATTCCAAAAACATTTCGCTCAACAAATCTTCCGCATAGCTTTTATCGAAAAGATATTTTTTTGCCATGTTGAGAAAAAGCGCTCCGTATTCCTTAAATAACTCGTCTAACGCCTTTTCGTTCCCTTTTTGAATCTTTTTTATAAGATAATTACATCTAAAAACACGCTTGTCCATCTTTTTATGATTTTATCATTATTTTGTCTTATTGACAATACGGTTGTTTCATTATTAACTCTCGCATTGGTGTAAACTTCAGAAAGCAAATTACCATACTTCATTTTGATTTTGCTTCTAAAATGTGTTATAATTTATCGGAAAATAATTTTGCAAGAGGATATTTATGAAAACGGAAAAAATGCTGGAAATTATCGGAAATCTTGCCGAACAAGGAATGAACGCCGAAAATACGCTTAAAGTTTTCTCTTTGCTCGGAATAAACGGTTTCGACGAAGAAAATCTTTCGGAAATTCGTTTATGGTCGGACTGCCTGCCGCTCTCCGACGAAATTCCCTACACCGAAGAACAACGCAATCTGCATATCCTTTGGGAATGCGTGGACAGGGTCATCTGGGGGATTCACGTTCCTTTTGCCGTACCTTTCCGTCAAATCATCGCTAAACGCCTTTTCAAAAAATGCGGAGACGGCTTCGTGGCGCACGAAGGGTGCCGTTTCAATTACGGACAAAACATCGAAGTGGGCGAAAACGTCTCCTGGAACCAGGGGAGTTTCTTCGACTCCAAGGGCGGAATAAGTTTCGGGGACTTTTCCATGGCGACGGAATACTGTAAAATATTCACCCATTCCCATTCCGAGTCCGATCACATTATCCGCAGTTACGCCCCTGTAAAAATCGGTCCTCACGCCAAACTCTACACCAACTGCACCATACTCCCCGGCATAACCGTCGGCACGGGAGCCATCGTCGCCACGGGCAGCGTGGTCACCAAAAACGTGGACGACTACACCCTCGTCAGCGGCGTCCCCGCCAAACCTATGCGGAAAAGGAATACCGAAGGCAAAACCGACTTCAACCACTATATGCTTAAAAACAATATGTTCCAGATATAGACGGAAATTTTTTCTCTTTCGCCCTTTTCACGGTCAATTTTAAGTAGAATACTTCTATTTTGTTTTTTCCTATTGCGATTTTGTCGGGTTCGGGTTACCATAAAAACGGCATATAGCCAAAAAAGGAGGAAAAACAATGAAAACTTTAGGCAACATTTTGTGGTTTCTGCTGACGGGACTGTGGTTGGGACTTTCCTACATAATATTAGGACTGTTCTGGTGCATTACGATAATCGGCATTCCCTTCGGGAAACAGTGTTTCAAACTGGCGGGGATAATTTTCTGGCCCTTCGGGAAAGAAGTCAAAGCCGATTTTTCCAAACACGCCGTACTGAACGTGATATGGATCATATTCGGCGGACTGGCTCTCTGCATCGGTTTCTTCTTCGCCGCTCTTCTCTGGTGCATCACCATAATCGGCATTCCCTTCGGAAAACAGTGCTTCAAATTCGCTAAACTCTCCCTTATGCCTTTCGGCGCCACCATCGAAAAAGCGTAAAGACGTACCCTGTTTCGATATTCCCGAAATCAAAACGCCCTTCTCGCAGGAAGGGCGTTTTTTTACGGTTCGGTATTTCGACGGGACGGTTTTATTGCTTTTTGTAGCCGCATTTCGGACATACTCCTTTATCGTTGAGCGCAATGCCGCACAAGGGACAACGGGCGATGTCGTTTTTGGTTTCGAATTCGCAACTTGCCGCATTGACTCCGCTAGTAAAGGTGATTTTTGCGATGTTGAGCTTGTCTTTGAGCAGCTCGTAGACCATTTTTATCATACCTTCCACGGTCATGGTTTCCTTGGTCACTACCAGGCGGCAATCGGGGTACGCAGTGCAAAGTTCGGTTTTGAAGGCTTCGCCTTTCATAACGTTATTCGGAGCGCCGTTCTTGATGCCTTGCTTCTCGTAAACGTCCAAAATTGCGGGAAGTAACGGGTCGTCTTCTCTCAAAACCAATGCGTGATCGAAATTTTTCAAAACAGCCCACGCCGTTTTCTGAATTTCGTTACAGGGGAAAACCATATTCACTCCGGGTTCGATACTGTCTTCCACTTCCAAAGTCAAAACTCCGGTATGTCCGTGCAAATATTGCGCCTCTCCTCTGAATCCGTAAAAACGGTGTGCGTACTGAATATCTAAAGTAGTAATACTTCTCATATAGGTAAACCTCCTTGAATTTGTTTACCTACAGATTATCCGAAAGGAAATTATTTTTCCGTAACTAAGTCACTTTCCGAAAGCTAAGAATTTACCTATAGCTTCTTATCCCGAAGTTTTCTGGCGAAAATTTTTAAGGTATTATTTTTCCCGAATCGATAAACGTCTGCAATTCGTTAAAAAATCTGCAAAGATGAAATCCGTCGCAAACGGCGTGATGGATATTGACGCTTAAGGGCATTGTCAGCCTTCCGTCTTTTTCCTCGTACTTTCCCCAGGTAACTACGGGGGCGAGATATTTCCCCTCGTCGAAAACGTGAATGTCGAAACTTTTATATTTTAGCCACGGCAGACAGGACACGTTGAATACGTTTGTCGGCACTCCGGTAAAGTCGAACCCTCTCAAACCGCCGTATTTTTCCCTGTCTTTCAAAAAATTGCCGTGGAAAGTCAATAAGTCCTCGGCATACTCGGTATAAAGCAAAGTGAACATTTCGTCGTCTTTATGGAAATCTGCATAATACGGCGAAATTTGCTCCCAACGGATCAGATTGCCTTCTTTATCCCAACCGTAACGGAATTCCTCCCGGGAATTGAATATCTTGGAAACCGCCCACATAAAGGATGGATAAAACTTCAATCCCTTCTCTTTGACGAATCGCACGAATAGCGTTACGTCTATCTCTGCGGTAAGACTTAAGACGTTGCGTAAATTATCGATATAATGCGAAAAAAGTTTTCCCCTTTTCCATTCGTTTATGTTTATTGTTTCATATTTCATAATACACCTTAATTGCCTCAAAATAAATTTTTATTCGGAAAAGCCTCCGTCCTTCGCTTGCCTTTTTTCCAGTCTGACCAGCGTTTCCATGTGACTGGTGCAAGGGAACATATCGTAGGGACGGACGTAGACCGCTTCGTAGTTGTGCAGACGGGCAAGGTCTCGGGTGAGAGTGGCGGGATTACAGCTTATGTAATATATCTTATCGACGTCGGACTTGTCCGCTTCGCTCAGCACCTTTTCGTCGCAACCTTTCCTCGGCGGGTCTAAAATTAAATATAGGTTACCCGAATTCTCGTTTTCGGTACCCTTAAGCTCGCTTATTAAATCGGGAAGCAGTTTTGCCGCGTCGCCGTTGAGGTTGGTTATTTTGTCGGCGAGCCCGTTTCGGGCGGCTATCTTTTCGCCGTCGGCGGTCGCTTCGGGGACGATCTCTATATTGTAGACTTTCGCTCCTCTCTTTGCCAGCGCCGCTCCGAGTATCCCTACTCCCGCATAGGCGTCTATCACCGTCGGTTTTTTATTTTCTTCCGTGATTTCTTCTATTATACGTAAATAAATTTTATCCCTTATTTCCGAATTCAGCTGTAAAAAAGAATACGGATTTATCGAAATTTTTACTCCGATAACTTCGGTTTCGAAAGGTTCGGTCTTTATCGGAACGACCGTTTTCCCCATAATTACGTTGGTTTTTTCGGGCTTGGGACTGAGATAAAAAGAGTAATGCGGAAAAACTTTGTCCAGTTCTTTCACCAGCCACTCCGTCCCGTTAAGACGGCTTCCGTCCGTCACCAGCACTATGCACGCCCGTCCGTCCAGATACCTCACCACGAGGTGCTTGAGCTGTCCTTTTCCCGTCTCCTCGTCGTAAGAAGCCAGGCGGTATTTTTCGGCGTACGCAAGAAAAACTTTTATCGCCTTTTCCGCCCAATCTCCGTGGAGGAAACACTTGGTTATCGCCACTACCTTGTGGCTCTTTTCCCTGTAAAACCCAAGTACCGTCCTGGTGGTTTTCTTTCCGTCTTTGTACTCCGTCACCGTGCCGAAAGGTAAGGATATCTTGTTGCGGTAAGCGTAAGGCGAGCTACTCGGCACCACGGGGGGACATTCGATTTCCGTCCCTGCGTTCTTTTTCAGAAGCCGCTGCAAGTTTTTCCTCTTCATCTCCAACTGAAGAGAATATTCGGCGTGCATAAGGTCGCAACCGCCGCATTTCCCGAAACGGTTGCAGGGCGGTTTGACTCTGCCTTCGGACTCTCTTTCCACGCTTAAAAGGTCGGCAAAAACCATGTTCTTTTTGACGTAGGTCACTTTCGCCTTTACCTTTTCCCCTGCCAGACAAAACGGTACGAAAACGGTATAGTCGCCGTAGGAAGCTATGCCTTCTCCTTCCATACCGTTGTCGTGGATCTCCGCTTCGATTATATCGTCTTGTTTCAGCTTGGGTTTTATTTCGTTCATCGTCTTTTTTACGCCGCCTTCTGCAAAGTTATGGTAAGCGGATTTATACCCAGTCTGTTGTTTTCCACGGGAACGTCGTTCTCGGGAAGAAAACCGAAATCCCCGTCGTCGTCAAGATATAAAACCACGTTGCCGTGACGGTTGGTTCGGTATGTGACCGTCCCGAAAGCAAAAAGCGTATTCATCGTTTCGGCGTGAGGATGACCGTACGCCGAGCCGTTGTCGCAGCTTATCAAAGCGTATTCGGGTTTGATCTTTTCCATGAATGCGGTAGAAGTGCAACTTTGCGAGCCGTGGTGTCCCACTTTAAGTACGTCCACGTCGAGGTCGGCTACTTCCGGAAGAGAAATAAACCACTCCTCCGTCTCCACTTCCGCGTCGCCTGTAAACAGTACCGTCCTGCCGCCGTAAGTTAACACGCACATCATCGACATACTGTTCTTGACACTTTCCGCTCCTTCGAACCCGGTATTCCCGGGAGCGAATATCTCGAATTCGTATCCGTCGCCGGTCACGGTGTATTTTTCTTCTTCGGCGCCTATTTCGTAAAGCGTGGCTCCCGTTTCGGCTTCGGCGTCGGCGTCGTCCATAAACGTCTTGTACGTTTTGCTCCCTTCGGTATAGTATTCGTTATAATAAATGTTTTTGACGTCGTATTCTTCCAGAACCCCCGAAGCAAGATTGACGTGGTCGCTGTCGGGATGAGTGACGAGAAGATAGTCCACTACGTCGATTGCCAGCACGTCGGAAAGATAATTCATATATTCCGTCCTGGTCGCCGTGCTCACAGACGTACCGCTTCCGGCGTCTATCAGAAAAGTTTTGCCGTCGGGGAGCATCACCGCTATGGCGTCTCCCTGCCCTATGTCGATAAAATGTACCTCCACGCAGTTTTCTCCGTCGAATTCCGACGGAAGAACCACATTGGCTTTACCGCTTAAGACCGAGGTATATACGACCCCGTCGTCTCCGCTTTCGTTTTGTGCGTTCCCGCTCAGCCCTAAAATGCTTTTAATCTCGTCTGCCGCAAAAAGGGATGCCAAAAGTGCGGCTATGAGTACCAAAATTATAAATATCAGGACTATTTCCCTGACGTTGGTTTTCTTTGAAGAAGATTTTCTCGTCGCCATGGCTGACCTCCTTAACTCCTGTATTCGGGTACGGCACTCTTTTTAAGACCTGTCTGCCGTCCTTTTCATTATATCCTTTTTCCGTCCCGAAAGCAACCGCAGGAATACTCCTCCCGTATGCGAAAATCCTTTTTAGGCAGGGAAGATTTACCGCTTTGCCTTGCTCAAACCGCTATTGACAAAAGGACTTATTAAGAGTAATATATAATTGTATTTTTTACGCGTGTGCGTGTACGGGAGGTTTTCGAGTGAACGGTAAAAAGTTATTGCTTGCTCTGATAATACTGATTATGGCGGCTACAGTCGTCCTTACGGGCTGTTTTCCCGAACGGATCACCATTACTTTCGAAACCAACGGCGGCGAAAGCCTGTCCTCTGTCAAAGTACCCGTTTCCTCGGAAAGTCTCGACCTCCCCACTCCCGTCCGTAACGGTTACGTTTTCGACGGCTGGTATTACGACAGCGCCCTCTCTTCCAAAGTGGACATTAAAGTCATTCCCGAAGAAGACTGCACCTTCTACGCCAAATGGACTCCGCAACTGGTCACCGTAACTTTCAACGCAGACGGCGTTATTTCCTATGAATACGTTTCTTACGGGAGCGATCTTCCCGTTTCCGAAATGCCCGAGGTCCCGGCAAAAGCCGGTTTTGACGGCAGATGGCTCACCGACGGTCTGACCAACGTCACCGCTCCGGTAACCGTCTTCGCTCAGTATTTTCTCGCCACTTATTCCGTCACATACGTCGTGGACGGAGAAGAATACGCTTTTTATTCCGGGTTGCCGGGAGACTCCATTCTTTCGCCCGACGAACCCGAGAAAGAAAATTCTTATTTCTACGGCTGGTATTACGACACCGCTTTTTCCGAGCCCTGTCTTACCCTCCCCACGGCCATTCCCGACTCGAATCTTATGCTTTACGCCCGTTTCCTCGACAATTCCGATATGTCGAGATACTTAAGCTATACCGTTTCCGACGGAGAAGCTAAAATAACCGGGCTCACTTCCATAGGTAAAAACCAGACTTTGATAATAATTCCCGAAACTCTCGGCGGTTACCCCGTCACCGCAGTGGGCGGCGCTTCCGCCGATCCTGCCGCAGGAAAGATCTTCTCTTCCGAAGTCCTTTCCACGTTGGTCATTCCGAGCAGTGTCAAACATATAGGCGACTACGCTTTCTTTGATATACCCTCCCTGACGGAAATTAAAATAGAAGAAGGTCTGCTCTCGGTAGGAAAAGGCGCTTTTGCCGGGTTGTCCTCGCTGACGAAAATTTCTCTTCCTTCCTCGCTGGAAACGGTGGGCGATTACGCTTTCGCCGCAGTCCGTCCCGCCGAAGAAGGGGAGGACGTTTTGCCCGTAACGGATTTCGGTTGCGACGTGGCTTTCTCGGGTTCCGTACTTTCGGAAATTGTTTTCGCCGCAGGCTCTTCCTTGCTCGAACTGGGTAAAAACGTGTTGGCTTACACCGCCGCCACCTCTTTCATTTTGCCCGATTCCGAGAATTATACCTTCGATTACCGCTCTTTCGCACTTTCGTCCTTAACGGATATTTTATCGTCGGTCAATCATCCTTCCTACGTCTCCGTCGACGGCGCTCTGTATTCGGCGGATAAAACCCGTTTCGTTTACCTGCCCGTTGCCAAAGGCGGTGATTTCACCGTTTCCGACGAAACGATATCCGTAAGCGAAGGAGCTTTCCTCGGCAATAAAAACATAGTTTCGGTAAGCCTACCCGACTCTGTCGAAAGTATCGAAACACGTGCCTTCTACGGCTGTTCCGCTCTCGAAAACGTTTCTTTCGGAAATTCCTCTCTTATCGACATAGGAGCGGAGGCTTTCGCAGAAAGCGGACTGCGTTCTTTCGTACTGCCCGACTCCGTGCAAAGCCTCGGAGAAAGGGTTTTTGCCGATTGCGTTTCGCTCTCGAAGTTCTCTTACTCCGGGCTTAACCTCGAAGCCGTTCCCGACGAAACTTTCAAAGACTGTTCCTCCCTGACTTCCCTGACCATAACCGGCGCCACCGTTGCGGTGGGCGATTACGCTTTCTACGGGTGTTCCGCTTTGTCCGAACTTATTTTCCCCGCTCAATCGAGCCTGACGGAAATAGGTTCCTACGCTTTTTACGATTGCTCTTCGTTGAGAAGTTTCTCCCTTCCCTCGTCCTTGCGGACGATAGGCGCTTACGCCTTTGCCGGCAGCGAGAAAATCGCCGCCGAACCCACCATTCCTTCCTCGGTGACCTACGTCGGGGATTATGCGTTCATGAATTCCGGGGTACGCTCTTTCCAGGCGTCCACGGGGCTTACCTATATAGGTAAGGGCGCTTTCAAGAACTGTACCGTTCTGAACCGTCTGCGTCTGCCCCAAAACTCCCTCGATACCGTTCCCGAAGAACTTTTCTACGGGTGCACCGCTCTCACCACTCTGAATATCCCCTCCAACTTTACCTCGATAGAAGCCCGGGCATTCTATAACTGTTCTGCGATAAGAAGCGTTACTTTCAACAAAGACGCTCTCGGCAACGGAATACTGTCCATTGGAGAAAGCGCATTCGAAAACTGCACTTCCCTGTTAAACGGCGGAGGCGACGAGTCGGTGCTGCCCTCCACCCTGACTTCTCTCGGCAAAAGAGCTTTCTATAACTGTTCCGCCCTCACCGACGTGACCATACCGACGGGATTGCAAAAAATAGCCGAAGAGGCTTTCGCTTACTGTTCGAAAATATCGAGGATTTCCTTCACGAGCGGCGGAATCGTCGATACTCTCGGAGAAAACTGTTTCGCTTACTGCACCTCCCTCGTATCCGTTACTCTCCCCTCCGCTCTCGCCCTCAGAAGCGGGACCGAAAACGTCGGAGCCGTCAAGAATCCCTTCCTCGGCTGCTCCTCCCTCGCCATACTGGATATATCCGGGTCTTCCGTCTTATATAGCGAAAACGGATATATTTATTTCTACGGAAGCGACGGATTGAAGACGCTCTACCTTTATCCCGCCGGCAAAACCGGCGAGTTCGTGCTTAATACCGATTATTCGGCGATCGACGATTACGCTTTCTACGGGAGCGGAATATCCTCTTTCAGCCTTTCTCATAACGCTCCGGCGGGAAACGTCGAAGTTATCACCCTCGTAAAAATAGGCGCTTACGCCTTTGCCGAAAGCAACCTCTCTTCCGCCGTGCTGTCCAGAAGGATCTGTTCGGTCGGCGATTACGCTTTCGCTAATTCTTCCCTCTCCGCGCTTACCGTGGAAGAAACTTTCATCGAAACCGATCCGTCCGCTTTCCATATAGTCAATTCTTCCGTTTCTTCCAACCGTCTGAATTTCGGGGAATACGCCTTTGCCGGCACGAATCTCGTTTCGCTTTCCCTTCCTTTGCGTGTGGAAACCGTGGGACGGGGAGCTTTTTCCGATTGCTACTCGCTAAAAACCGTCGCTTTTGCCGACGGCGTCGGCGTCTCGTTGCAAATATCGGATTACGCTTTTGCCTTCAACTCGGGACTGCAAAGTCTCTTCTTCCCCGCCCGTACCGCTTCTATCGGTGATTACGCTTTCGCTTACTGCCGTAACGTCGGCGAAATTGTTTTTTCCGATTCCGACGGCGCATTGGATATCGGAGACTACGCCTTCCTTTCCAACCATTATCTCACGCAGATAACCCTCCCCTCCTCCCTCGCATCTTTGGGCGAAGGGGTCTTTTCCGATTGCTCTCGTCTGCATTCGGTCTATTTTGCCGAAACTCTCAACGCCTCGGCTTTGGCTTTGCCCGCTTACGCTTTCTACGGCAGTAACGCTCTCGTCGATATATCGCTTCCCGGTTATATTTCCGAGGTCGGTGAAAAAGCCTTCTATTGTACGGGATTGGTTTCGGTGGAATTCACCGACAACCCCGACGGGAGCCTTTCTATCGGAGCAAGCGCCTTCGAAGGCGTGTCCGGACTCGTCTCCGTCCTCCTCCCCGTGCAACTCGTTTCCGTCGGAGAAAAAGCTTTCTATAAGAGCGGACTTACTTATCTTTACTACGGACAGGGCTCCGCTTTCAACGTGGAAAGTTACGCTTTCGCCGAAACCGCTCTTGAAGAAATTGTCTTGAACGAACGGTTCCGTCCCGTCGGAGAATACGTCTTCGCCGACAATTCTTCCCTTACCGCAGTAACTTTGGAAAGCTCCGACAATACCGCTTTCGACGCTTTCTTCGGCGATTATATGTTCAAAGGGAGCGCCTTGACGACGCTTAGCTTCCCCTCTGCTTATTCCGTGACCGTCTCTTCGATAGGAAAAGAAGCCTTTGCGGACACCGTCAATTTGTCCTCGGTCTCGTTCGAGGCAGCCGACGGCATTGTGATCGGCGAATACGCTTTCCGCTCTTCGGGCATTTCCTCTTTCCTCCTTTCGGGCGATCCTTCTTCCGTAGTCGTCAACGAAGGCGCTTTCTTCCATACCCTTGCGTTGGAAAGCCTGTCTTTCGTTGCCGACGCTTTGACTGCGGCGGATTACGCTTTTGCCGAAAGCGGAATCTCTTCCCTCTCCCTCTCCGCAACGGAATTTTCTGCCGGTCAAGGCATAGCTTACGGCTCGGTTAACCTTGCCTCCGTCATCCTTACGGGTAACTTTACCGATTTCGAAACCGTCGACGGCGTCCTCTACGGAAATACCGCAAACGGAAGAGTGCTTTTGCAATATCCCGCCGGAAAACAGGGCGCCGTGTTCGAATTGGAGGACGTTTCGGCTGTTGCGGATTACGCTTTTTACGGCAACGGGTACCTCACCACGATCACCGTCCTTGCCGAGGAATACATTGCGTGCGGCGAAAACAGTTTCGGTTCGACCAACTCCGCTCTTACCGTATTCTGCGCCTCGGATAAACTCTCCGATTACTCCGCCTGGGGGCTCCCCGTCAAAGTTTTACAGACCGAATTCAACGGTTTCGTGTTTACTCTGCTCGGAAACGGCCGTTACGAAATAAGCGGATACACGGGTACGGAGGAGTCCGTCACCGTCATCGGAACCTATTCCGACGGAGAAACCGTTTATCGCGTGGAAAGCATCGGCGACAACGCTTTCCTCAACAATACCGCCGTTAAACACATAACCATAGACACCGGCATCAATTCGGTAGGAAAATACGCTTTCTCGGGTTGTACCTCTCTCGAAAGCGTGACTTTCGGCAACAACGTCGCCGTCGTCAAAAACCACGCCTTCTACGGTTGCGTTTCCCTTACGAGTATTGCGTTCAATTCCAACCTCGATTACATAGAAGATTACGCCTTCGCAAACTGCCTGTCGTTAGAAAATGTGGCCTTCCCCGACAGTCTGGACAGCATAGGCGCCTATTCTTTCGCTTACACGGCTTTGACCGATATAGATTTCGGGAACGGCTTGTCCGTCATCGGAGACAACGCTTTCGAAAACAATACCCGTCTCGTGGAAGTCCGTTTACCGTCTTCCGTATCGTCCATAGGCGATTACGTCTTCCGCAACTGCGATAATCTTACTTTCCTTTATCTCGACTCCCTCACGGTACCCTCCCTGAAAAGTTCTGCGGCGTTCCGTCTCACTCCTTCGGGTATGAGGATATTCGTGCCGTCTTACTCGGTAAGCAATTTCAAAACCGCCACCTACTGGAGAGATTATTCCACGCAGATACTTTCGGTGGATAATATCTCCTCCCTCACAGGCAAAGAAAATTACGTCCTTACCCAGATAAGCAACGGAAGATACCGTCTCGTGGCTTACATCGGGGAAGAAAAAGACGTTACCATAGATCCGATCCTCGAAGATACGGGTATCATCGTGGAAATAGGAGAATACGCTTTCAGCCAGTTTACCGAAACCCTGACTATAGGCGAAGGCGTGACGGATATTGCCGCAAACGCTTTCCGTAACGCTACCTCTCTGGTTTCGGTCGTTTTACCCGAAAGCGTGCGGACGATCGGCGCTTATGCCTTTGCGGGACTGAATAAATTGAGTTCCGTTACCTTCAGCGAAAATTCCGCTCTCGGCGAAATAGGCGCTTACGCCTTCTACAATTGCGTTTCCCTCCGTTCCGTCACCCTTCCTCCCAATCTCTCCGCAATAGGAAAATACGCTTTTTCGGGCAGCGGAGAAATGAACCTGGAAACGGTAACTTTCCTCGGCTACGTCACCGTAGTCCTTAGTATCGACGACTACGCCTTCGCCGGCAACGGAAAGGTCGAAGAAATGGTCTTTAATTGCGCCGTTTCCCGTTTCGGAGAAGGTGCTTTCGCCAACTGCGTTGCTCTGAAAGGAATCTATCTCAACTCCACCGGAAACGTCATAGCCGCCATCGACGAGACCAGCACCGAAGTTTTCGCCAACTGTGACCGGCTTTCGGTATTCCTGCCCAGCGACGCAACGCTCAGAAGTTACCAGCAGAGCTGGACCTCGCCATACGATCGCCTGCGTCTCGTCAACGCGTCATACATCGCTCAGGACGTTATAGTGGACGGTATCGCAATACGGCAGGAAGGCTTCGTCATCAGCCCCATCGGAAGCGGCACTGTAGCTTCGATAATCGGTTATATCGGCGACGAAACCGAAGTAGTATTCCCCTCTACCGTAATAATCGGCAACAACACCTATACCATAACCCGCATCGGTCGTACCGAAAACAACTCCTCCACCGTCCTCAACGGTAAAGTCATAGGCGACGACGTGACCAAAGTGACCATCCCGAATTCCGTTACCGAGATCACGGGCGACGCTTTCCGCCGTACCCGTCTTACCGAAGTGGTTTTCGCCGAAGGAAGCACTGTTTCGGTGATAGGCAGATACGCCTTTGCGGAAAATCCCTACCTCGAATCGGTGACCATACCGAAATCGGTCTCTGGAATAAACGAATACGCTTTCGCTTACAACGACGCCTTGGTTTCGGTGAATTTCGAAGAACCCGGTCTCTACGACGAAAACTCTCTTACGATCAGCCGATACGCTTTCGCTTACTGTAATGCGCTGGAAACCATGTCCTTCCCGAAACATCTTACCACGATAGGCGATCACGCTTTCGACGGCGACGTCTCTCTTAAGAACGTAACTTTCCGCAACGACGGATCGATAAACCTGATAGGCGAATATGCCTTCGCAAGGACCGCCCTCGTCTCCATAGAACTTCCCATGAGCGTGTCGTCGGTGGCAAACTACGCTTTTGCCGAATGTAACGACCTCGTCTATGTCCGTCTTTTCAGGGAAACCGGTAACGGCATCAACTCCCTTACCGCCACCTACGACAACGTATTTTACGGAATAAGCAATCCTTTCGTAAGAGTTTACGTTCCGGAAAGGAGCTACACCTCTTATAAGGACGCCAAGGGCTGGAGCAGTAAAAACGTCATCCCCGACCTTGCGGCGGGCGACTTCAATTATATGTTCAACGCTTCGGGCGCCAATACCGTTACTCTCACCGCTTACAACGGGACTTCGGAAAACGTGGTCATTCCCGTCAACCTCACTTTGAACGGTACCGTATACCGCATAACGACGATCGCTTCCTATTTCGGGAACGCCTCGCTGGAATCCGTTTCCTTCGCTTCGGGCAGCGCCGTGACCACGATAGAAGCGAGAGCCTTCGCCGCCTGCTCCTCCCTCGAACGGATAGTTTTACCCGACAGCGTCCAGAATATGGGCGAATACGTTTTCTCCGACTGTTCGATTTTGACGGACGTCACTTTGTCGGCTAACCTCAACGCCCTGCCCGCATACGCATTCTATAACTGCTCGGCGTTAAAGGAATTGACCGTTCCCGCTTCGGTGACCACCATAGGCAACGCCTCGTTCTTGAACTGCGCTTCCCTCAACCGTCTTACCATAGGATTTTCCGACGCCACCACCCTCGGACTGAGCGCTCTCGTAGGCACGCATAAATCGCTTATCATTCTCGTTCCCGAGGGCAGACAGAACGCTTTTGCAAATCAATGGCTGGACTATTCTTCCAGAATTTTCGATATGACGGAAAGATACGGAGACTTTATCCTGACCGCCAACGATACAGGTTATACCCTCATTCAATATAACGGCCAAGCGCCCGTCCTCGACCTGACGACCCTTACGATAAACGGCAAACAGATCACCCTGGTATCCGACGGAGCGATCATCCACGAAGAAACGGAAATCATAAGATAAATATTAAGGAGCGACGAAATGAACGACATTTACACAGTGGATATTTGCGGAGAAAAAGTAGATCTTCCCGTCCTCAACATAGGTGAAAACCTCAATATAGCCTTTTTCAATTTGCACGGAGCGCAAAAACTCACCGAACATTGCGCAAAACATCTCGCTGCGCTCATCCCCGACGCCGAAGCCGTGATAACCGCCGAAAGCAAGGGACTGCAACTCGCCCACTGCGTGGCGAGGAACCTCAATCAGGATTTTTACGCCGTGGCGAGGAAATCCAAAAAACTCTATATGCAGGACGGCATCACCAGCGAGGTCAAATCCATAACCACCGCCGGCACCCAGAAACTCTATCTTTCCGCCCACGACGCAGAACTTCTGAAAGGGAAAAAGGTCGCCATCGTGGACGACGTTATCTCCACGGGGGGAAGTCTTTCGGGACTGGAACAGCTGGTGGAAAAAAGCGGCGGAGTGATAGCTTATAGGGCTTTCGTCCTCGCCGAAGGAGACGCCGCAAAGCGTGACGACGTCATTTATCTCGCCACCATTCCGCTGCTGTAATTTTTTCTATATATAATATGGATAAAAACCTCGACGCCGACTACCGCTCTCTTTACAAAGAATGTTTTCCCGAGGACAGCGAAAAATGTACCGAACTTATGCTCGGCAAACTCTCCTTGTGTCCTCTCGTTAGTCTTACGGAAAACGGCGAAATGCTCTCCGCTCTGCGCTTAGTCCCGAAAAAATTGTTTTACGCACATTCCGTTACCGTAATTCCGCACGTCGTCGGACTCGGCACCCCCGTAAAATACCGTCATAAAGGCTACGCCGCCGCTCTTCTGAAGAAAACTTTCGCTCTATGCAGGGAAAAAAAGCTCCCTTTCATTACTCTTTATCCTTTTTCCCACGATTTTTACCGCAAATTTTCCTTCGCTACTGTAAGTTACGATTATTCCCGGGTTCCCCGTACCGACGCAACCGCCGACGTCGGCGACCTCGTGGAAAAATACGACGCTTTCCACAAAAATCTCGATTACGGATTCGTGAGGAACGAGGAAGATTTCGGGTTCTATAAAAAACTTCTCGCCGCCGACGGAGAGGACTTTTATCTGACCGCAGACGGCGGATACCTCTCTCCCGACGAATACCTTCCCCCGGAATTTTATACCGGTTCGGCGGAAGGCGTAATGGCAAGGATAGCGGATCTTCCCGCAGCCCTCGCCCTGACCGGGGTCTCGTTGCCTTTTCCGATAAAGGTGACCGACCCCTTCTGTCCGCAAAATAACCTCGTCTTTTCCCTCGAAAAAGGTAAGCTCCTCCCTTGCGACGGGTACGACCTCGAAGTCGATATAGCCGACCTCTGCGCCGCCTGTTTCGGCAAAAGCCGCCTCTTGCAACCCTATTTCCCCGAAAAAAAAGGTTATCTCGCGGATAAATACTGATTAAAAGGCTGACTTCCAAGAAAAAATTTATCCTTTCTGAAAAAATTTTCCTTATTCTGTTGACACGGAGCGAGAAAAATTATATATTAAAAGTAACGTTCCGAGGTGAATATGAAATTAAATAATTTCTTCAACGCATATTTTTACTTTTACTTTAGCACTTTTTCTCAAAAGGGCTGATTTTGATATGCGCGGAGCCAAAAACCAAGAATAATTAAAAACCGCCGTATCGGGCGGTTTTTTTATTAGATAAATTACTTACTCAAAGGAGTACATTATGATAGTAGTAATAAAAAACGATTCCAATCCCAAACAAATGGATAACCTCGTCAAATGGATCAAGAACCAAGGACTGAGAATTAACCTTTCCAAAGGCGAAAACACCACGGTTATGGGGCTTATCGGCGACACCAGCAAAGTCGATATAGACCTCCTCGCCTCCCTCGACATCGTGGAAAGCGTCAAACGTATTCAGGAGCCTTACAAAAACGCCAACCGTAAACTCCACCCCGAGGACACCGTTATCGAAGTGGGCGGCCACAAGATCGGCGGAAACAATTTTACCTTAATGGCAGGGCCTTGCTCGGTAGAAAGCGAAAAACAGGTCATCACCATCGCCGAAGCCGTTAAAAAAGCGGGTGCGGCAATTTTAAGGGGCGGAGCCTTCAAACCCCGTACCTCGCCTTATGCTTTTCAGGGGCTGAGAGAAAGCGGAATAGACATTCTGGTCAAAGCCAAAAAAGAAACGGGTATGCCTATCGTTACAGAAATTATGAGCGAAGAGTACCTCGACAAATTCGCCGACGTGGACATTATCCAGGTGGGCGCACGGAATATGCAGAACTTCGAACTGCTGAAAGCCCTCGGCCGCACCCGTAAACCCATTCTGTTGAAAAGAGGGCTTGCGGCTACCATCGAAGAGTGGCTTATGAGCGCAGAGTATATTATGAGCGAAGGCAACAAGGAAGTCATCCTCTGCGAAAGAGGTATCCGCACCTTCGAACCTTATACGAGAAACACCCTGGATCTTTCGGCTATTCCGCTGTTGAAAGAACTCACTCACCTGCCCGTGATCGTGGACCCGAGTCACGCTTCGGGACTCAGCCGCCTCGTGGCGCCTCTGTCGCTCGCCGCCGTGGGCGCCGGCACCGACGGACTTATCATAGAAGTGCATAACGATCCTCCGCACGCCCTTTGCGACGGAGCGCAAAGTCTCCGTCCCGAACAATTCGCCGACCTCGTGAAAAGAATAGAAGTTATCCTTCCCCTCGTCGGTAAGGAGGCAATACAAAAATGAAAATCGGTATCGTAGGGTTGGGACTTATAGGCGGAAGTATCGGCAGAAGTCTGGTCAAAAAGACCTCCCATACCGTTTACGCTTACGACAAAGACCCGTCCGCCATGCTCAAAGGCGAACTTCTGAACGCATATTGCGAAACTCTGACGAAAGAAAACGCCGCCGAACTCGACGTGTTGCTGGTATGCGTATATCCTGCCGCCGTCCCGTCGGTCATGGACGAATATCTGCCCTACCTCAAAAAAGGCGCCGTTCTTATGGATTGCGCCGGAGTGAAACGCAAGATCTGCGCCTATATGGAAGAGTGTCTGAAAAAATATCCGGATATAGAATTCCTGGGCGGACACCCCATGGCGGGAAGAGAATTTTCGGGAGTGGAGCACTCCACCTCTTCTCTTATGGAAAAAGCCACCTGCCTGCTCGTCCCCGTACATACCGATATAGACGCCCTGTGCAAAATAAAGGAACTCTTCCTGGAGATCGGAGCCGAAGGCGTGGTGGTCACCACCGCCGACGCCCACGACAAAATAATAGCCTTGACTTCCCAGCTCGCCCACGTCGTAAGCTGCGCTTACGTCACCGCCCCGAACGCCAAAGTCCACTACGGTTTTTCGGCGGGAAGCTTCAGGGATATGACAAGGGTCGCCCGTCTGAACCCCGATATGTGGACCGACCTGATGACGGAAAACGCCGACAACCTCGCTTCCGAGGTCCGCTCCCTTTCCGCCCGTCTCGACAAAATCGCCGACGCATTGGAAAAGGGCGATCAAACCTCCCTCAGAGCCATATTGAGCGAAGCCAACGACACCAAGCTGGAGCTGGAAAGCCGCAAGGCGAAAAAACTCGCCGACGTCATACATTGAGAGGAAAATATGCAGACCGTAATCAAAACTTCCACCAACTCTTACCCCGTCATTATCGGAAAAGGACTGCTCGACGACCCGAAAGCCTTCCTGCCCGCAGGCTTTACCGACAGGAAAACGGCGATCGTGACCGACGACACCGTGGCGGAACTGTATCTCGACAAACTCCTCTCCGCCATAGACGCCGAAGTATTCGTCGTCAGACACGGGGAAAAATCGAAATCCCTCGCCACCGCAGGAAAAATACTGGAATTTTTAGCCGAAAAGGAATTCAACCGTAAGGACGCCGTCATTGCCTTAGGCGGCGGCGTTGTGGGCGATTTAGCCGGTTTCGTATCCTCAATATATGTAAGAGGTATCCCTTACGCTCAAATTCCGACTACTTTGCTTGCAGGGATAGACAGCTCCGTAGGCGGCAAAACCGCTGTCAATCTTTCCCTCGGCAAAAATATGGTCGGCAGGATATATCCGCCCGAAGCGGTGATATTCGACCTCGACGTTTTGAAGACTTTGCCGAAAAAATATCTCAAGGACGGTTACGGCGAGGGGTTGAAGTACGCTCTGCTCTGTGGCGGAGAACTTTTCGATATTATGGAAAAAGGAATAGACGAAAAAAACCTCGAACGCTTCGTCTATCTGTGCGTAAGATACAAAGCCGACGTAGTGGAAAAAGACGAAAACGAAAGCTCTTTACGCCGACTTCTCAATCTCGGACATACCGTCGGTCACGCCGTGGAAAGGAAGAGCGCTCTCCGCTACACTCACGGGGTTTGCGTGGGGATAGGCTTACGGGTGATCTGTCGGGCATGTCGCAACGCCGGGTCCCTTTCCGAAAAGGAATATCTGCGGTGCGTGGCTTTATTCGACAAATACGGTATCCCCGAAAATCCTTACCCGATAAGGGAACTGACGGATATTATGCGCTTGGACAAAAAAAGCGACGGCGAAAACGTCAATCTCGTCACCGTGCACGGTTTGGGCGACTGCCGCATAGAAAAAATGACTTTCGACGAAGCGGAGGAATTCCTGAAATGAAGATTGCGATAGAAAAGGCTCTGCTGGGCGGAGAAATAACCGTAATATCGTCCAAGTCCTACGCCCACCGTATCCTGATAACCGCAAGTTTGGGCAAAACGCCCGTCGTCGTCAAACGTCTGCCGCTTTGCGAAGACGTAAAAGCCACCTTACGGTGTCTTGCCGCCTGCGGTACGAAAATATCCCTCGAAGGCGACGAGGCCGTACTTGTCCCCCGACCCTATTCCGACGGGACTCTCGACTGCGGCGAAAGCGGTTCCACCCTGCGGTTTATGCTGCCCGTGGCGGCGGCAAAGGGAATAAACGCCCGTTTCGAAGGAAAAGGCAGACTGCCTTTACGCCCTCTCGGAGCCATAAAAGAAGTGCTGAAAAAAGGAGGTGTGACCTTCTGCGGCGACTCCATGCCCTTCTCGGTAAGCGGAAAACTGAACGGCGACGGATTTACCGTGGACGGAAGTTTAAGCTCGCAGTACGTTACCGGACTTCTCCTCGCCCTCTGCGCCGAAAGCGGCGTCAAACGCCTGAACGTGATTGGCAAAAAAGTCAGCGCAAGCTATATAGACATCACTCTCGACGTACTGAAACAATTCGGGATAGATGTAAATACCGATCGAAACGGATATACTCTCTCCGTTCCCGAAAAGCTGCCTTCTCCCTCCGTATCGGAAGTGGAAGGCGACTGGTCCAACGCCGCATTTTTCCTGGCGGCAGGCTTAATCTCTTCGAAAATAACCGTAAAGGGGCTGAAATATCCCTCGACGCAGGGAGACGCCAAAATTGTTTCCTTGCTTAGAAGTCTCGGCGGCGACGTCAAGGTAACGGAAAACGGCGTCGTAGCCTCTCCCTCGAAACTGAAAGCCGCCGCATTGAATTGCGCCGACTGTCCCGATCTTATTCCCATTCTCGCCTTCACCGCCTGTTTTGCCGACGGCGTTACCGAAATTTCTGGGGCGGAAAGACTGAAGATAAAGGAAAGCGACCGCCTCAAGGGAATAACCGATATACTTTCTTCGGCGGGTATAAAATGGCGCTACGCCGACGACGTACTTTACGTCCGGGGCGGAAAGGTCTCTCCTTTCGTCGCCGACTGTCTGCACGACCACCGTCTGATTATGGCGTCGAGCGTGCTTGCCTCGGTCTGCGGCGGACTTCTGGTAAACGCCGACGGCGTGGAAAAATCCTATCCCGACTATTTCGAAGCATACTCTTCGCTCGGAGGTAAATATGCCCTCTCCCTTTAACCGACTCAAACTGGAAATAACCGGCGGAAGCCACGAAAAATGCCTTTCCCTCACCTTGGAAGGACTTCCCGAGGGTCGCCGTATCGACGTCGAACTTTTACAAAAATTCCTCGACAGACGGAAAAGCGGTAAATACGCTTTCTCCACGCCCAGAAAGGAAGCGGACGAAGTTATCTTCACCGAAGGAATGACCGACGGCGTTATTTCCGAAAAGATAAAAGCGGAAATTCCCAACAACAACACCCGTCCGTCCGACTACGGTTATTCCGTGACCCCCCGTCCCTCCCACGCCGATTACGTCGCCGTGAAGAAGTACGGAGCCGCCCCTTCGGGGGGAGGAGCTTTCTCGGGCAGAATGACCGCAGCCTTGTGCGTAGCCGGAGGCATAGCCAAGCAACTCCTCGCTTCCTCCGACGTCAAGGTTCTGGCATATATTTCCGAAATAGCCGGTATAGGGTGCTATACTTATGATAACGGCGTCCTAAATCCCGATTTAATCGAGCGTTGCCACGACTACGCCTATCCCGTGACCGACGCAAGCAAAATAAACGCCGTCGATGAAAAACTGCGTTCGATAGCCTTGTCGGGAGACAGTGCGGGAGGTATTATCGAATGTATCGTCTATAATCTGCCCGTCGGACTGGGCGGTCCGATGACCGAAGGACTGGAAGGGCGTATCGCTCTTTCCCTGTTCTCTATCCCTGCGGTAAAAAGCGTGGAAAGCGGTCTGGGCAGGAAGATAGCCTCGTTAAGGGGGTCGGACGCCAACGACCCGTTCGCTTTCGAAGACGGCAAAGTCGTCACTCTCACCAACAATTCCGGCGGAATAAACGGCGGTATCTCCAACGGTATGCCCCTTACCGTAAGGGCGGCTTTCCGCCCCACGCCGTCCATCGCCATGGAACAGCGTACCGTTAATCTGGAAAAAGGCGAAAACGACCTCATCAAGGTAAGAGGACGGCACGACGTAGCTTTTCTGCCCCGTGCGGTAGCGGCGGTGGAGAGTGCGGTAAGTCTGGTTATACTGGACTGTATGATGGAAAACAATTTAATTTAATATATTCAGGAGCAAAAAAATGTTAGAAAATTACCGTAAACAACTGGACGAAATCGACGACCGAATCACTTCTCTTTACGCTCAAAGAATGGACATCGTAAGAAAGATCGGCGAAATCAAGAAGACAGAGCACATCGCTCTTACCGACGCCGACAGGGAGAAAAAAATAATTTCCCGAGTAACTAAAGCCGTCCCCGACGAATGTAAGCTTTACCTCAAGCAGGTATTCGACGCCATTATCGAGACCAGCCGAGCTTATCAGAGGCGTCTAATCAATCCCGCAAGCGAACTTTCGAGCAAGATCTCGAAAGCCTTGAACGAAAGAAAGAGCTTCCCCTCTTTCGGAAGCGTGGCTTGCCAGGGCGTGGAAGGGGCATATTCCGAACTCGCCGCCGAAAAACTTTTCCGTCTGCCCGACATAACCTATTTCAAGACCTTCGACGGGGTTTTCCAGGCTGTAGAAAAGGGGCTTTGCGAATACGGAGTGCTTCCCATCGAAAACAGCGCCGTAGGCAGCGTCAACGCCGTTTACGACCTGATGAAAAAACACCGTTTCTATATCGTAAGAAGTTTAAGACTCAAGATAAGTCATCACCTCCTCGCCAAGAACGGCACTTCCCTTTCCGACGTTACCGAAATTTTCAGTCACGAACAAGCCATCAACCAGTGTTCGGTGTTCCTGGAAAAGTTCCCCAAGGCTAAAATTACCGTCTGCGCCAACACCGCTACCGCCGCAAAGACCGTAGCCGAGAGGACGGACGGACACGCCGCCTGTATCGCAAGTCGCGACTGCGCCGAACTCTACGGACTGACCATTCTCGACAGCAATATTCAGAACGCCGACAACAATTTCACCAGATTTATCTGCATTACCAAAAACCTTGCGGTCTTCAACGGCGCCAACCGTATCAGCATAATGATGACCCTGCCCCACGAAGCGGGCTCCCTCAACAAGACTCTCAACAAGTTCTCCACCCTCGGACTCAACCTTACCAAACTGGAAAGCCGACCGCTTGCCAACAGCAGTTTCGAATTTATGTTCTATTTCGACTTCGAAGGTCAACCCGACGACCCGGAAGTTCTGAACCTCATAAACGAACTCGCCACCGGCAGCGAACAATTCACTTTCCTCGGAAGCTACTCGGAGATAATTTAATATGAAACACGGACTTATCGGAATGCCCCTCGGGCATAGTCATTCCCCTTTCGTACATTCCTTTTTCGGGTACGACTACGGACTGATGCCCACGTCTAAAGAAGATCTCGCCGATTTTTTCGGAAAAAAGGAGTTTGACGGAATAAGCGTAACCATTCCGCACAAAACCGCCTCTATTCCTTTCCTCGACGAACTCGACGAAAGCGTTTCCGAATGCGGCGCCGTCAACACCGTCATTAACCGTAACGGCAAACTGACGGGCTACAATACCGACATAGACGGAATGAGCTATACCCTTACCTCGGCAGGAATCGATCTGAGAGGAAAAAAGGTACTCGTACTCGGTTCGGGGGGAACTTCCCATACCGCCTGCGCCCTCTGCCGCAGGGAAAAAGCCTCTTCCGTCACCGTAGTAAGCCGTACGGGAGAGGTCAATTACGACAACGTTTACGCCCGTTCCGACGCCGAAATTATCCTCAACACCACCCCTGTGGGAATGAGTCCCGATAACGGCAAAACCTTACTCGACCTTGACCGTTTCCCTGCGTTAAGCGGCGTTTTCGACGCTATCTACAATCCGGTCAAAACACGCCTTGTCTTAGACGCCGAAAAAAGAAGGATTCCTTGCGCAGGCGGAATAAAAATGCTGGTTGCGCAGGCGGAAAAATCGGCGGAAATCTTCACGGGACTGCATTTCGGCAAAGATATCATTCCGCATATAGTAAAGAAACTTCTGGAAAAAATCGGAAACATCACCCTTGTCGGAATGCCCGGAAGCGGAAAGACCACGATAGGAAAGGCGCTCGCCTCGATTACGGGAAAACAGTTCTTCGATATAGACGAAGAAATAGAAAAAAGCGAAAATATGTCTATACCCGAAATTTTCGCTTCCCGAGGAGAAAAATATTTCCGAGAAAAAGAAAGATATTTTTGCGCCGAACTGGGGAAAAAACAAGGCGTGGTGCTATCTTCGGGCGGCGGAGCCGTCCTTAATGAAGAGAACGTGTTCGCTTTTCGTCAGAACGGCGTAGTCGTCCGCCTCACCCGTCCGTTGGAAACCCTGCCTACCGAAGGCAGACCGCTTTCCGTTTCCGCCGCCCGTCTTGCGGAAATGGCAAGGGAACGGGAACCTTTCTACGCCTCGTCCGCCGACCTGACCGTCGCCAACGACTCTTCCGTCGATTTCGTCGCCGAAAAAATCGCCCGTCTTTCCTCGGATTTCGTTTCCCTTATGAAATTATAAAAAAAGCTCCTGCAAAAAAAATAACGACCCGCTTCGGAATAAGCGGGTCGCTTTTTATATAAAGGCGTAGTACTAACGCCGAATTTTAAGATATTCCTTATCCTTATCGGGGATACCGCCGGTATCGGGTAAAAATCTTTCCGCCCTGACGGTAAGGCGATATTTTTCTCTCAATGCCGTTATTTCCGCCATTAAGGGGGAGGCGTGGTGGGCGTCCAACGCCGCCTGATCCGTCCAGCTGTCGATGAGGAGTACGGTCTCGGGATCGGATAACGAGAAGTAATACTCGTACCTTTCGTTGCCTTCCTCCGCCCTTATCCTGTCCGCAATTTTCGAAGAGGTCATTTCTTCCGCAAACGCCCTCGCCGCTCCGTTTTTTCCCGTATAGTATAAATTTACCACAATACTCATATCTCTATCTTAAACTACAGTTACGCTGTATAAACGGCTTGTATCGATTCCGCCGTTATCGTCAAGGATTCCGTCTGGCGCTCGCCGTTTCTTTCCACCGTTATTTCGATAACGTCTCCGACTCGTGCGTTGAGCATTGCGTCGCTGAGAATATAGTTTCTGTCGATTTCGTAAACCACGTCCCTTATTTTAGCGCTGACAAGCACGTCTCCCGCCTGCAAAGAGCCCGCCGCAAGTCCCGTTTCTTCCACCGATTGAACAACCACGGTTTCTTTGATCTCGGTATAACCGGTTTCGGCGTTGTAAACGGCTTTGCTCTCGGTTGCCGCCGACGTTATGCCGATATAGGCTTTGTATATACTCTTCTTGCTTGCGTCGGTGCAGTTGTCGATAATATTGTTGACTGCGGGGACCACTATGTCGAGAGGTATGGCATACCCGATGTTTTCTATCGAAGTGCTGGAGGTTTTGGCGTTGACTATCCCGATGAGTTCGCCGGAGGAATTGAACAGTCCGCCTCCTGAGTTACCGGAATTTATGGCGGTGTCCACACGCATTACTCTCAGGGAATAATAATTCGCTCCGTCCACGTTGACGGTTATCTTCTCGCTGTCCACGCTGACTATACCGCTGGTGGCGCTGATGCCTTCCCCTGCGGGGAACCCTATCGCTACCGCCGTCTGACCCACTACCTGAGAAACGTCGGATATATCGACCGCTCTTGCGTCGCTGTTTTTAAGAATATCGCTGCCGCTTATTTTCAGTACGGCTATATCGTAATACGCCGAGCCTCCCACGAAAGTAGCCGTCATGGCTTTGTCGGAAGATTCGCTGCCGTAAAGATAAACTTTGATATTGGTGCTTATTTTGTCGGAAATATTACTGGTGGCGTCGTAAACGACGTGGAAGTTGGTGATTATATATGCGCTGCCCAGCGTTTTGTCCAATTTATAGATGACCCCGGCTCCTCCTGCGGAATAGGTGGTTTCTCCCGTCGGTCTGCCGAAGAAATCGGTCTGGTTCGCCGTAAAAGTCGCCGTTATGGAAACCGAACTCAACAGCGCCTTGTTGGTTCCGTAGACGTTGGCGTCAACGGATTCGGTCAAAACGTATTCCTTGATAAAAGTAAGGAAATCGCCTTCAAACCCGTTAGCTACCGCCGCGTCGTAAACTTCCTGCAGCGAGTAATACGACTGCCCGTCCTCTCCGTCGGTGCCGTTAAGCCCGTCTGTCCCGTCGGTGCCGTCTGCGCCTTTAAGACTCTCCAGCCACTCGGCTTCCGTCCCGGTGAACCCGTTTTTGACGGCAATTTCGTAAGCGCTTTCTCCGCTTGCGTCGGCTTTTTCTTCACAGGAAGCCAAAACCGCCGTGACCGTCAGGATAAGAACGATCGTAAGTACCAGTAAAATTTTCTTTTTCATTTTTGCGTCTCCAATAATATTTATAGTATATATTTTAACATTAAAGTTAGTTTTTACTCAAGCATATTTCCTTTTGATAGTTTCATATTATAGGGCGAATCTTAAAAAAGTTAAAAATTTTTTCCAAAATAAAAATTTTTTTGCATACTAATACGTATGGAAAACAATTTACCTCTCGAAGACGCCATTCCCGTCCTGCCGAGCGAAAGTAAATACGACTGTCCTGCCGTAAAAGGGTATTTATTGAACCTGTTTACTTTTGTCGGAACGGTGTTTTCCTTATCGCTTCTATATCCTCTGGTATATTTCTTTTCCGAACGCTGGAAACTTTCGGTGACCTATATCGACGGAAAACGGTTGACTTTCGAGGGAAAACTTTGGCATTGTTACGGGATATATCTGAGCGGACTTATTCTCGCCGCTTTAAGCGCAACGGTAATAACTTTTCTTGCAAGCCTTGTAGGAAGATATTTGCCGCAATTTCCCTCGGAATGGGTAAGTCTCGGCGCAAGCGCCGCCACCGCCGCATTAAACGCAGCTTTCCTGTCCAAGCGCCTGCTCCGCTGGAAGAAAAAACATACCCATTTCGCCGACGAGATCCCGTCGGAATCGGATCTTAGGCACAACCTTTTCCGCTGCGCCTTGGTCAGCGTCCTCAATACCGTTTTGAGCGTATTGACTTTAGGTATAGTTTATCTGTTGACTTACCGCTTGAAATACGCTTATTACACAAATTCCAGTATTATAGACGGTAAAAAACTCATATTTAAGGGAAAACTTTCCGCCCTTTACGGCAGATGGGCTCTATGGATATTGTTGACAGTAGCTACCCTCGGGCTTTATCTGCCGTTGATTGCCCACAATCTTCAATCCTGGGCGACGGCCAATACCTTTATCGACGAAGAGGAAGACACACCCTCACCATAAATTTTCCATACGTTCGCAAAAAGCGTACATATCCTTGATTTCCAATACTTCGCCATCGTCTAAAACGACAGTTCCGTTCCATTTTCCGTGAACCTGATGACACCTCGCCCCGACTAACGGCGGAATTTTTATTCCCGTAACGTGGTCGTAAAAAGGCGTCATGGTCAGATTGAACCGTCCGTTTTCCTCTTTGAATACCCACGGCTCCGTCCAACGCCCTTTCGGACTGCGTTCCAGCCAAACTCTGCCCAATTTATGGCATTTCCCTTTATAGAACAAAGCGGTCTCGGTTGCATAGTCCTCTATCCCGAACCCCCAGGTCAGTTCGAACCCGAAAAGCTCGCCGTCTAAAAACGTGCTTCCGTTTGCCCAGTACCAAAGATTTTTATGCGGCCAGACCCCTCTGCCCCAGTCCAATACGCCGAAAGAACCGTATTCCGGGGAAAATTCGTATTCCCGTCCTCCCGCAACGACCTTTCCCGTAGCCGTCATACAGTTTTTCTTTTGGGTAAGGAAAAACCTCCCCTGCCTTTCAAAAGGCGTGGCTATCGTCAGACTTTCGTCCTCTTTTCCGTATTCCAAAAGTATCTCCCCGTAAAAAGGCGACCCTTTGCTTTTTCCGTTGAATTTAAGCACCCTGCTTTCCTCTCCTACTCGGAAAGACATGGAAAAATTCCCCTTGATAAAGGAAAAGTTATGACTTTCGTCGCCGTTTTTCGGCAAAGGATACTTTCCCGACGGGAACAAAACCAAGCCTTGAGAGGTGAATTTTTCTCCTGTACGCAGATCCAGTAGCGTGGCGTTCCCCGCCGCCCCTATCGTAATGTCCGCAAAGCACAGCTGCAACATATATCTTTCGTCGCCGATCTGATAAAAATCCCATTCCTTTATCCTCGATTTCGGAGCGGAAATTTTTTCTTTTTCGTAAACGTAAAGATTCCTCGTGCAATATCCTGGACGGAGAAGGTTGCCGTTTTCGTCGAGCAAGGGCGTTTTTTCGATAATTTCAATCTGACGGGACATAAATTCCTCCTTTTATATAAAAAATTATACCTTGTTTCCATTATTAAGGTCAATACGGCTTTGTGCAAATTTCCGAAGAAAAAACGGTGCTTTTTCAAAAATCATATTGCATGACCGCCTTTTATATAATATACTTATTCCATTAAGAAAAAGCAAAACGGGAAAAGAGGAACACGATGAAAAAAGCCTTGAACAAAAACGAAAAAATACAAATCATTCTCCTTTCGCTCGCCTGTGCGATAATAATTTTAGGGATACTTTTTCTGGTGAACGCAATGCAGGAAAATCCCGAGGACGGCTTTTTCCCCGCTTTTTGCGCCATAAGCAACGTCCTCGCCAAATACATAATAGTAATACTTACCATGGCTACGGGAATAATGCTTTTTTCCAACGTAGCGACCACTATAGCCAAAAGAAAACTCCGCAACGGACTCACCATCGGAATAACCGCTTTTTCCACCGTGCTGACCGTGCCGCTCGTGTATGTGTTTATAGCTATCTTACCTTACGCCGCCCACCCCAAACCTTACGCCGAGCTCAATCCCGTGGACGCCGTCATGCGTATGGACAGGATCTTCGACGGGTTCGTTGCCTGGTTCGGGGACGGGGCTTTCCTCTGGGTGGTGCTGGTCTTTATGCTGATACTTTCCCTCGTTTTCATAACTTTCCCCCTCCTCACGGGGATTTTGGCAGTCTCCAAAGAAAAAGCCCTCGGCTTCAAGAAAGGCGGAGGTTTCGGCTTGATACCCCTCCCCGTCGTGGCGAAGCAACAGGCGGAGCAAACGGCAAACACGGAAGCGACAGAGAAATAACGGTATCTTTCAAAGGAAAAAACTATGTTCGATTACCGTGATTACGAAAAAAGAGAATCGTTTCGAAAAAGACTGTCTTCATTAGTCGAAGACGAAGATATTCCGAAATACGAACTCGTTAAAAAAATCGGAATATCTCAACTTACCTTATCCAAAGCTTTACTTTACGGCATTATCCCTAAGACGAAAACGCTTACTCTCATAGCCGACTATTTCGAAGTATCGGTGGATTATCTCCTTTGCCGCCGTGACGACCCGTTTTATCTTCTATCTGCAAGCAAGCAAAGCTTCTATGACCGAATACAATACTTAAAACAACGGAAAGGCTTTAGTACCGATTACGCTTTAGCTAAAGACTCCCACCTTCCCCGTCAATACTTCGGCTGTTGGGAAAAGAAAGGTTATCTTCCCACAGTGGAAATACTCGAATACCTTGCCGACTACTTCGAGGTTTCCGTTGACTACCTGTTGGGAAGGTGCGATTGATCAATAATTTTTCTGTTTTTCAAAAAAACCACCATTTCGCCACCCTTTGTTAAGTATCGGTCTTGCGACGCCGTCGAGGAGACCGATTTCCGCAAAGAGAAAAGAAGGCGGCAGATTTTGCTCTTTTCAAGTGCGGACGTAAAGGAGCATACTAAGTCGTATGTGACTGCAACGCCCGTCACGCAGAAAAAGGAAAAGATGTCGTCTTATCTTCTCTTTGCCTCGGCTCCTCTTCCCCTTAAAGCGGCAATTCTCGCTTTATGGGGTCCCCTCCCTTCGGCACGCTTGTTTCTTGACCAAGAGGCGGTATCAATTCTGTCGGAGCAAACAAAAAGCAACGGCAAAATACCGTTGCTTTGTTTAAGGGGCCCCCGAAAATCCGAATGAACGTAGCGAAGTAGGATTTTAGGGGAAAAGGAGCCGCAGACGTTAAACCACAGGAAGACGGAATTGTCCGTTTTCCGTGAAATGTCCGTCTTGCGGCGACGCCGTCGAGGAGACGGGATTTCCTCGCACTCTCGCTATCGCTCGCCGACTGTAAAATATGCTTATACATAAAGCAAAGAGAAAAGAAGGCGGTAGATTTTGCTCTTTTCAAGTGCGGACGTAAAGGAGCATACTAAGTTGTATGTGACTGCAACGCCCGTCACGCAGAAAAAGGAAAAGATGTCGTCTTATCTTCTCTTTGCCCGCCTGTCCGCACTTCAAAATCCCGTAACTATCCGTTAACAAACAAAAAGCAACGGTATTTAACCGTTGCTTTTTATAGGCCTCTTGGTCCCGAACCTCGTCGCCGTAAGCCCTTTTCGGGAGCTTTGCTCCTTTAAGGAGCAAAGCTCCTCCTTTCGGTCTTCGGCTCCTCTTCCCCTTACAGCGGATTGTCGCTTTACGGGGGGCCCCTTCTTCGGCGCGCTTGTTTCTTGACCAAGAGGCCGTTAAA